>NZ_FOXC01000017.1 GCF_900115605.1 Halolactibacillus halophilus | reverse complement strand
GTTGTTTGGTAACTCTATTCTACAAAAAGAGGCTTCCTTTTTCCATGCTCAAAAACGAGTCAAAGGTCGTTTACACAAAATATTGTACACTATCAAGAGACAAAAAGAAATTAGATAATATAGTTCATATAGACAGCTTAACACGACTAAATAATAGGAGATCATTTGATGAGATATTAATGAATGAGGTCAAAAATGAAAATGCCAGCTTTGATTATCTCGTTTTTATTGATATCGATAATTTCAAGGAAATTAATGATACATTAGGCCATCATCAAGGAGACGAAATGATTAAAAGTACTGCAGTGTTATTGAATAGTGTTTTTTCTGGCACACACATTGTCGCTAGGTGGGGAGGAGACGAATTTTCTGTTCTTTTTAAAGGGAAAGAAGATGACTTAACCCTTGAAGATGTGAAAGCACATTTTAATCCAACGTTTTTTAAGCGTGGGTATGACTATTATAATAACTATCGGGTCCATAATCTTAAGCGTAACCGAAAACTTCATTTATGGGAAGCAAATGTCTCAGGCTCTAAATATGATTATGATGTGTTGATTCACACGGAACACCCGTTTAAAGACTATAGCTGTGATTGTCCGGCATTTAGTGATTACGGAACATGTAAGCATGTGGCGGCGGTCATGCTTGAGTTAGTGGGAAAGTTTGAAGATAGCAGTATGAAACAACCAGCGAAAATAATGTCGCAAGAAGCTGAGTGGAGCCAAGTGTTTGTGAATCATTTAAAAGCGATGCGACAAAAACAAATATTTCAACAGGCAGCCTCAACCAATCGCATGCCATTAATGGTGGAGTATTTCGTGCATATTCAACACAGTTATTATAACGGACTTCATCTGATGCTGGATGTGAAAATAGGTGAAAAGCGGACCTATGTGGTGAAGTCAATCGATCAACTGTTAAAACATATCGATCGACACGACACACTTACATTTACGTCTAAATTCAGCTATGATCCAAATAAATATACGTTTACGCCAGAAGATGAAGCGGTTTTCACGTACTTAAAAACGTATATTCAAGAACAACAACGGTTTGGTGATAGCCGGTTTGATTATGAAGGACGCTCGATTATGTTAACGGCTAAAGCAGCAAGAGAGTTACTGCCCCTCCTTTCAGAACGGACAACAGTTGTTAATGATACGACCTACAAACCAACAAAAGTATTGAAGGTGATGGATAAAAAGCCACCACTTAAATTTGAACTGTCTAAAAAAGAGGAGCGCTATGTCTTACACTTTAAGAACTTAGAAGCGTATCAATTCTTAGAAGATTATTTATACCTAAATAAAGACAATAAATTTTATCCTTTAACAGAAGAACAAGAAAGGGTTGTATGGACGTGCTATAGTTTAGTGCAAGATTCTGGTGGGGATAGGCTCTATTTCAACCATGAACAAATGCTTGATTTTCTATCAGATGTTGCGCCGGAGCTTGAGAAAACTGGCGAGGTCATCATTGACCCTGCCATAAAAGATGAGATTGAAAAACATCCACTACAAGCGAAACTTTATGTCGATTATGACAATCACTTGTTGACCGCGAAGCTTGAGTTCCAATATGGTTTAACGACCTTTAATCCATTTTTAGGTCCGGCTGAAGACAAGCTGCTTGTGACTGATTCCAATAAAGAACAACAGATTATGTATTTATTAGGTCAAGCACAGTTTGTGCGCGATGAAGACGTTCTTTACCTGTTAGAAGAAGCGGATCAATTTGCGTTCTTTTATCAGCACCTCTCCATCTTAAGTGAGCATCTTGATATCTTTATGACAGAGAAGGCAAAGAACTTATTCCTTGAAGAACGTCACTATCCAACGATGACTTCAGATGTGGACCATGATAATCAACTTCTTGATATCGCGTTTGATTTTTCACATATCCCGTCTGATGAAGTTGGTAGTGTGTTAACCTCAATGAAAGAAAAGAAAAAGTTCCACCGCCTCAGAAATGGTCAATTTATGCCGCTTGATACCGATGTTTTCCAAACAATCAATCAGTTTGCTGAACGGTTTGATGTTAAGGCGGGTGACCTTACGAATGAACATGTCCATTTGCCGCTCTATCATAGTATGGAAGTTGATGACATGATGAGTGAATCGAATCAAGCGATTTATAAACAAGCCTTTAAACGTCTCTTACGAGACTTAAAACAACCGGAAACCAGGGAAGTCCCATTACCTGAAACGATCGAAGCCAACTTACGTGACTATCAAGTCGATGGTTTCCAGTGGTTTAATACACTCGCACATTATGGTTTTGGCGGGGTACTGGCAGACGATATGGGTCTTGGTAAAACCCTACAAGCGATTTGCTATATCTTAAAGTTATGGGAAGAAAAAGATCAGTCTTTCCAGTCACCAGCACTTATTGTCGCACCAGCGTCATTAATTTTTAACTGGGAACGCGAATTTAAAAAGTTTGCGGCAAAGCTAACGGTCAAAGTTTTTTACGGGACAAAAGATGAGCGCGAGTTAATGTGGCAAACAGAATCACCCGATGTCTGGATTACCTCGTATCCGATGGTACGGCAAGAAATTGATGTCTTGAAACAACAGGCGTATCCGATTCTGTTTTTAGATGAAGCACAAGCGATTAAGAATAATCAGACGAAAATAGCCAAGGTCATCCGCTCACTAAAATCTGGTAAATGCTTTGCCTTAAGTGGGACGCCAATTGAAAACTCACTGGATGAGTTATGGTCACTCTTTCATGTATTAATGCCAGGACTGTTCCCGGCGAAAAAAGATTTTAAAAAGCTTGCACCAGAAAAAATCGCCCGGATTGTTCGGCCGTTTATTCTACGCCGAGTTAAACAAGATGTGCTGACAGAACTGCCGGACCGGGTGGATTCGTTACAGTATTCAGAACTGACCGATGATCAAAAGAAAGTCTACTTAGCTTACTTAAGTAAGATTCAAGAAGAAGCAGCGGCGCAGTTAAAAACTGAAGGTTTCCAGCAGAGCCGGATGAAAATATTAGCAGGTCTCACAAGACTAAGACAAATATGTTGCCACCCGGGATTATTCTTAGATAACTACGAAGGTGAATCAGGTAAGTTACTGCAACTTTTAGATTTAATTGAAACAGGTCTTGCGAATAATCACCGTCTTCTAATTTTCTCGAAGTTTTCAAGTATGCTTAAAGTAATGGCAGAAAAGTTAACTGGGGCCGGTTATGATTTCTTTTATCTGGACGGACAGACAAAAAGTCAGGCGCGTGTTGATATGCTGAACGTTTTAATGAAGGGGAGAAACCAATTTTTCTTATCTCACTTAAAGCAGGTGGCACTGGACTTAATTTAACTGGGGCAGATACCGTTATCCTTTATGACTTATGGTGGAATCCAGCTGTTGAAGAACAAGCGGCTGGTCGTGCTCACCGGATGGGACAAAAAGATGTTGTACATGTCCATCGTTTAATTGCTGAAGGCACGATCGAAGAGAAAATTTATCAGCTACAAGAAAAGAAACGGGAACTGATTGATACCGTCATTCAGCCAGGTGAGACAACCAGTCAATCCCTATCAGAAGAGGATATTAAACTGTTGTTAAACTTGACGTAATGAGATAAAAAACGACGAAAACCCACGCG
Source organism: Halolactibacillus halophilus (assembly GCF_900115605.1). Lineage (GTDB taxonomy): Bacteria > Bacillota > Bacilli > Bacillales > Amphibacillaceae > Halolactibacillus > Halolactibacillus halophilus. The sequence goes on along the minus strand of NZ_FOXC01000017.1, from coordinate 50,003 downwards.
AAACAATCATGCGTGGGTTTTGTCATGTCTTATTCAATAATCTCCTCAGACTGACTGATTTAAAGCGTGAGCCAAACTATTTGGCGATAGCTTTTTTCTTAACTGGTACATTACCATCAATGGCCCGAGAGTAAGGACATACTTGATGCGCTTTTTCCATTAAGTCGTCAGCTTCTGCTTGGGTGACACCGGTCATTTCAGCGGTTAACTTTACGCTTAATCCAAAGCCTTTTAATTTCTTCTCAATACTTACTTCTGCGGTTACTTCTGATGTAATCTGTTTCTTTGCTTGTCCTGCCACGAGTTGCAGCGCACTGTCAAAACAAGCAGCGTATCCGAGTGAGAAAAGTTGTTCCGGATTTGTTGTGCCGTCTTCTTCTTTGCCACCTAAACCTTTCGGTAACGATAATGCGAGTTCCATTTGTCCGTCAGATGTTCTTGCAACACCCTTTCGTCCACCTGATGCGGTTGATTTTGCAGTATAAAGTGGTAATCCCATAATGAATAACCTCCTATTTTAATTGTTTACAATTAAATTGTACACAATTAAAATAACAAAAGCAACTTCAATGCTTAAAAAAAGTCCCGATCTCATTTGAGACCGGGACTTGAGGTTAACTACTATTTTTAAAAAAGGCGAAAACATCTTATGTTATTAAACCATCTGTTTAGCTGCTGATTCGGTATGCTTCATATCGTCAGCAATTGTTTTATTTTGCTTGTTTAATGTTTCAACTGTTGCGCTCATTTCTTCTAAGCTCGCAGATGATTGTTCAATGATGGCAGCGAGTTCGCTTGTGCGGTCACTGACATGATTGGTGTTGCCTTCAACTTTTTCTGCGAGTATTTGGAAAGTGTTAAATTGTTCGCGTAAGTTGGTTAAGTAGCTACCCAGCATTGTGAAGGCCTTGTCTACATCGGTGGCCTTTTTCAAATTATCTTCACTCATTTGTAGGTTTTTTGTCATTTTTGTCAGAGTAAACTCGTGTGTGTCGTTCACTTCTTTTAAGTTTGTGGTAATATTTTCAGCCGCATGATTACTATTTTCAGCAAGCTTTCTAATTTCATCAGCCACAACCGCAAAACCTTTACCAGCCTCACCCGCTCGAGCAGCCTCAATTGAGGCATTTAAAGCAAGGAGGTTTGTCTGTTCACTAATATCGATAATACTATCTGAAAAACTATTCGTTTCTTTAATCTTTGTCGAAAGGAGGTTAAACGCCTCATTCATTTCTTTAAAGTAACCGAGTAATTGTTTCGTATTATTGACTAAGCTATCAAGTAATTGATTGCCGTCATTAGCTGTTTCGGTTGACAATGCCACTAAAGATTCCAGTGTTTCGGTTTCTGTTAACATCGCCTGTGTCTCACGCATTGTTTCTTTTTGGTAGGTATCAATATCAGAGATTTTCTCAGATTGGTCAGCACTACCTTCTGCGAGTTCTTGAATCGCAATTGCCATTTCGCCCTGTGAATCAAGGTTACTATGAATATGCTCGTTCATCTTTGTTAACGCACTCACGATTGTTTCAACGTGAGCTTCTAGTTGTTGGTGCTGGTCACGCTGATGATTTTTAGCAGTCTCAGTTTCGGTGAGAATCGCTTCAAGCGTTTGCTGTTGTTTATTGTTTAGAATTACAAGTAAAAAGGCAACGATAGCTGTTAAAATGTATGTGAACATCATAATTGTTAAGTTATCAAGTAAAAAGGTTAATTCCACTGGTGCGTGTATCGTATTCAAATAAAGTACAGCGAGTCCAAGTACACTACCAATAATAAAGATAGTTTTACGTAAATAGAGCGTAGATAAAAAGAGTAAAAAGAAAACGATTAAAGCAATAGAAAAACTACTTCCAAACAAAAAAATGGCGATAATAGTAAAAGTATAGCTGGCCAATATGATAATATATGGGAAAATTATTGGTTTCTTAATAATAAAACGTAATAATAAGAAACTGATCCATAAAAATAAAATTTCGGCACTGTAAAAAATAGCCCTTGTTGTTAGGCCGTCTAAAAAGGCGATCATTGCACCAGTAGCGATAGAAAATGAAAAAGAAATAATTGCCAATAAGTTTTTTTGTTTAAGGTCTTGGTGTTGCAGTTCTTCAACTGATTGCATAGTTTACTCCTCCAGTTATAACATCTATTTTTAATACATCAATTATTATATCGGCATGCTTTTAATTTTTTAAATATTTTTATAGTATGTCAAAAATATGTTAAGTAAGCTCAAACAGTTATCACCACAAGGTTTTGTGATAAACTATGAAATGAAGAGGTGATCGAGATGGCAAAAGAACAATTAAAATTAAATAATCAACTATGCTTTCCGCTTTATGCGGCGACGCGTGAGATGACGAAGCGATATCAACCGTTATTAAAGGAATTAGATGTGACGTACCCACAATATTTAGTCCTGCTCGTTCTATGGGAAGAAGAAATCATCACCGTCAAGGCGTTAGGGAATCGGTTATACTTAGATTCTGGTACGCTCACACCGATGCTCAAGCGGATGGAAGACCGTGGGATCTTAACCCGCCGCCGCTCAATAGAAGACGAACGCGTTGTAGAAGTTGAACTAACCGCCTTAGGGAAAGAGAAAGAACATTTAGCAGAAGAGATACCGACGAAATTTATCGAAGGCACGAAACTAACAGAAGAAGAGTATCATCAATTGAAAGTGATTTTAACCAAATTGATGCAAAAACCTGACTGATTAATGAAGTCACTCTATCTTGTTGAGTATTTAAATTGGTTATAACGATGCATCGTACTTCTTTCTACTATTTGTTAAAATAGTCTATTGAACATAAAAAACAAATATAAAAGAGGGAATAAAATGAAGGCTATCCACAAAATATATGGCGTGCTGGCACTACTTATCTTCGTACTTGTAGGCTTAATCATTGGGTCGCTCATGTCAGGGAAATCAACCAATCATGAGTTGCAAGCGACAGAAGATGTAGCCCAATCACATTATCCAGGTATTCAAATTGCGACAGAAGTAGAAGAAAAAGCGCACTATCATAGTGCTGTACATTACCCGGTCTTTAAGGATGACAAATTAAATAAGACGATAACAGCATTTGTAGAAGAAGAAAAAGCACATTATTTAAAGGAAGTTGCTGATAATGAGGTGCTATTAACTGAAAGAGGTTGGCAAGCAAGCTTTTACTTAACCTTCGATATCCATCCGGTAGAAGACGAGCTTTACTCGATCGTCTTTAGTACAGAGAGCTATGTCATGGGAGCGAATGGACGACAAACATCGAAAGTGTTTATGGTTGATTTAGGTAGTGAAAACTTTGTCACAGCCGATGACATTATCCGAGTGAATGAAGAGACGAGAGACGTCCTTTACACAACATTAAAGAACTATTTTGACACATCAACGGATTATCAAGACATGTTTTTTGATGACTTATTACAGGAATGGATTGAGTCAACAGACTTCTCCAATCTCTACTTGAGTAGAGATGCCATAACATTTAAGTTTGATAAATATGAAGTGACCGCAGGAGCAGCTGGTTCCCCAGAAGTAGCGATACCGTTAAACGACGCAGGCCCGTTTTTAAAAGAAGAATGGCTAAAAAAATTAAAGGTGGATGAGCCGACAGAAAAGAACCTTGAGACAGATAACGTATCAGCGGGTGAAAAAGAGGAAGATGATCAATTAATATCAATTGATAAAAAGAAGGTGGCTTTAACCTTTGATGATGGGCCACATTCAGAAAATACATTAAAAGCGCTGCAATTGTTAGCTGAGTATGACATGAAAGCAACATTTTTTATGTTAGGTAGTCGAATCGACTTCTATCCAGACCTAGTTAAAGAAGTCTTCAATCAAGGTCATGAGATTGGTAATCATACGTGGAACCATAAGCAACTGACAAAGATTAGTGATGCGGCTATTAAAGAAGAAATTAACTCAGTCAATCAAAAGTTAAAAGACATCATAGGTGAAAGTGCCACGGTGTTTCGTCCACCATACGGGGCAACCAATGACCATGTGGAGAGCTTTTTAACCGTCCCATCAGTGCTGTGGACAATTGATACCCTTGATTGGAAAACGAAAAACCCGGATGCTATTTTAGCTGAGGTAAAAGAAAACCTTAAGCCCGGTGCGATTATATTGATGCATGATATTCACGCAACGACGATCGATGCCTTAGAACTCGTTTTACCATACCTTGAAGAACAAGGCTATACATCGGTTGAAGTTTCTAAAGTATTAGAATAAAGCAGGGTAGTTTATAAAAGTATGAGAAGGGTGATGTAAAATGGATCAACAATCAGTCGTTAGTTTATGGAATCAATTTAAAACGAAGCACCCAACCGTAACCGACGATTATCAAGCTTGGGCTTTCGGGTACGGAAAAGAAGTAGCCGATGACTTGAGTGACTTAGTCGTAAAGGGGATTAAGACGGCGACTTCTTCAAATTATACTTTATATGAAGTGGAGAATGAGCCATTACCTAAAGTCGGGGATTATAGTGTTATCTTAGACGGCGACGGGAAAGCGGTCGCGATTATTGAAACAACGCATGTGGAAATTTGTCCATTCGATGAAGTCACGGCCGCCCATGCTTTTTTAGAAGGTGAAGGTGACAGAAGCCTTCGATACTGGCGGGATGTCCATGAGCCATTCTTTAAACAAGAACTAGAGGAGATCAATCAACCTTTCCATGACAAAATCTCTGTCGTTTGTGAACGATTTGTTCGGGTGTTTTAAGATTGCATTCATCAATGGAATGAAAAGAAGATATATGACTACATCAAAAAACGAAGAGCTTCTTACTCTATCTATGAGTGAGAAGCTTTTTTGAATGAATAGCTGCTTTATTTTTCTGATAAACAATAATTATTTATTGATAAACAATAAAAAATATATTAAAATGAATATAAAGCTTATTCGAAAAGAGGGGTCTCATGAATTATTCCACACGACTATTGAAATTCGGCTTAATCTTTATCGGGTTACCAATCGCTGTTTTTACTGGTTACCTAGTCTATCTTTTGTTTAGTCCACCATTTAATGCCACATATAATCACTTACTAAACCCAATCGTAACGTTGATGTTAATAACGGCGCTACCATTTTTCTATGCGCTAAAGCGTGCCTATGACTTGTTGAAACTCATTGACCAACAACAAGCCTTCACGTATGTTGCGGTAACGGCCTTAAGACAGATTAAACAGTCAGCCATTGCTATTGCGGTATTGTATACCGTTATTTGGCCTTTAGTTTATGGCGTGGCTGAAATAGAAGATGCACCAGGGTTAATAATAGTTAGTGGATTACCTATCTTTGGCTCCATTATTATTGCTGTCTTTTCAGCCTTACTCCAAACGTTATTAACTCAAGCGATTGAAATAAAATCAGAAAATGATTTAACGATTTGAGGTGGCAGAGATGATAAAAATTCATATTGATGTGTTATTAGCTAAGCAAAAGATGAGTGTAACGGAACTATCAGAACGCGTTGGTATTACTATGGCCAATCTATCAATATTAAAAAATGGCAAAGCCAAAGCGATTCGCTTCTCCACCCTTGAAGCTATTTGTGAAGCGCTTCAGTGCCAACCGGGTGATATATTGGAGTATGTGAGTGACGTAGATGAATGATGAAGGGAGACATGGTTATGTTACGACGTAAAGAGGAACAAACAGTGGCTAGTAAAAAGAACACCTTACGAACTAACCTCGGCCGGGTGATAATGATTGGGGCAATTTATGCTTTGCTTGGTTTTTTCATCTCAGAACTCATTGTAAATCCCCTGCGAATCAGTCGTTTGATTGGTATACGGCTTGAAACGGTTAATAACGTGAGTATGATATTAATTGTTCTTTTCTTTATTGGTTTAATCGCGTTTGCGATGATTGTTCCAAGAAAATTAATATCAGGTCATGTTATCGATTTACTGATCATTGTGTTTGCGGTCGTCTTTCTTCTTGTTAGTGTTGTGTTATTTGCCTGGTTATTCCCGATGGAAAACCTAACCGATGACCCAGGACCTGGTGCGGGGATTATCCTACTATTCTTTTATTTGAGTTATCTGGTGATTGTCTTTATTAGCACGATCAGTGGTTTTGTCTATGACCGGATGAAAAAACGCAAGGTTTAACTTGCGTTTTACTTGCGCAAATAACGAAAGCGCTTTAGTGTTAGCGTTAACAAGCATAGAGGAGTGAGATGAGATGGATAAACAACAATTAGGTCAGACAGGTCTTAACGTATCGCGGGTTGGTTTTGGTGCGTGGCAACTTGGTAATTTAAAAGATTAGGGCGAGATGACTGACAAAGAGGCAGTCAAACTTGTTCATGAAGCAATCGAACGCGGATGTAATTTCTTTGATACCGCACCGAATTACGGTTTAGGTAAGAGTGAGTCAATTTTAGGTGAAGCATTCAAAGGTAGACGTGATGAGGTCATTATTAATAGTAAGTGTGGTCACCATACCGATGACGTTCAGAGCTTTGATCCGAAGCGTTTAATTGAATCCGTTGATGGCAGTTTACAGCGGCTCCAAACGGACTATTTAGATTCATTGTTACTGCACAATCCACCATTTGACACACTCTCCCAAACAAGTGAAGTTTATGGTGTATTAGAAGATTTAAAACAACAAGGAAAGATCAAAGCCTACGGGGCATCCATCGATACAGGTAAAGAGGTCGATCAGATTTCAGCTGAAACAAACAGTGATGTGATTGAGGTGATGTTCAATATCTTCCATCAAGAACCACTTGAAGCCATCCAGCGTGCTTATGACAAAGGGGTTGGTGTGATTGTCAAAGTCCTGCTTGATTCCGGATGGTTATCAGGTAAATACGATGCAAGTAGCACCTTCAAAGGTATTCGTAGTCGTTGGAGTGAAGCGGAGATTAAAGAACGCAGTAAGCTTGTTCAAGACGTGCGCAACATTATTGGTGAAAATCAATCAATGGCAAGTGTCGACCTGCAATATATTTTATCATTTAAAGCATTTGCCTCTGTCATTCCAGGTGCTAGAAATAGTGAATAGTTAAGACAGAATATGAGCGCTGGTCAAACACCATTAGACCCAAACACAAAACAACAATTACGTGATTTATCTGAGACAAAAGTGAAGCACTTAAATCTTAACTGGTAAATGAACAAGCCACCTAACTCATCGTTAGGTGGCTTTCTCCATATAGAAAAGGATACTAACTTAGACAAGAATGACGCGTTCAACAAAATCAATAACAACAATAATCAAAATAATGGTTTTCACAACATTATGCAGTTGTGTTGTGATGGTTGGATTTAGATCAATACCCAAACGACGAAATAGATAGTGAAAGAAGTCTTCATTATTTCTCGCATAGCCATGATTTTGTTGGAGAGTCGTGAGAATACACCCTTTATGAAGTCTTTCGTGAGTGTAGTGTCCAACGATTAATAAGATGCCAATGTAATAGGGGAGAGTAATCGCTACATAAAAAGAAAAAACAATGAAAGTAACATGCGTTATGAGAATAAGTAGATCGTAAGGTTTTTTAGCTGAACGTGTCATGGTGGTCACTCCTTAAAAAAGTTTGGATAACCTTTCTTTCCCCGAATACCGTTTAGGTAAACGGTAAAGGTGTTAAAAAATATACTGAGTGAGAGTCAATGAATCACAATTAGAACGATACTGAATTGTTCAACATTTAAAAATTTGAATATAGCGCTTACTTTTTTACGCTTATTCGTTTAAAAAGTCGATATAGAAGATATCACATTAAAACGAATAAGGGGGATGCACCGATGAAAGTAAGTATACAAAAGAAAATCTTAATATTTGTTCCAATTGTTTTAATAAGTTTAGCTTTACTAGCCTACTTAAGTTATCAATCATCAAAACAAGCGACCGAACGTCAAGCCGATGAAATCAAGCAAACAACATCGAGGTTTACCTCGCTCGCATCAGAAAACCAGAAAGTGATGTTCTCTGTTGAAACACTTAGATATAAATGCATACAAAGATGGCGTTGTGAAGGCTATTTCACAAATTGCGGCGATTTTAGAAGAAACAGCTGCCGCAACTGAGGAAGTCGAGGCCTCAAGTGCTGAACAACTCCAAGCACTTAAGATGGTGGCAGAATCTGCCGAAAATCTCCAACAAAACGGTGAATCACTTGAGCATGAAGTAAACAAATTTAAAACAAACTAACGTAGAAAAACCTTGAGGCAATGAACTGCTTCAAGGTTTTTTACTATGGTATACTAATTTATATTGAGTAAGGAGAAGGAGTGTGAAGCAATGAAAGTGATATGGATCAGACATGCAGAGCCAGACTTTTCTGTTCATGATGACGCAATGAGTCCATTAACGGAGAAAGGTAAAAGTGACAGTCAGGCTTTAGGAACTGTCTTTAACGATGAGTCCATTCACACTATCTATTCTAGTCCATATATACGCGCGATTGAAACTGTCAAACCGCTTGCGGACACTATTGGCCTAGAAGTGCAAATAATCGATGATTTACGTGAACGCAAGATCACCAATCATTGGATTGCAGATTTTGATGGATTTGTTAAAAAGCAGTGGCAAGACTTCTCATACTGCTTGCCTGAAGGTGAGAGCTTGTCAATTGTACAAAAACGAAATATTGCCGTATTAATGGAATTAATGACGCGTCACTCAGGTCAAACGATTATGATTGGAACGCATGGCACGAGTCTTAGTACAATTATTCAGTACTTTGAACCAGATTTTGGTCTTCAAGACTTTTTAGCACTCAAAAATAAAATGCCTGTTGTGATTGAAATGACGTTTAAAGATGCTGTTTATCAAGGTTATAAGGAGGTCGATTATGTTTGATTATAGTTTACTTGAATGGGGGATCTTGATTCTTGCGGGTATCATCATTGGTTTTTCAAAAACCGGTATCCAAGGTTCGACCATTTTTGTCGTTGTGTTAATGGCGCTTACTTTTGGGGGGATTGTCTCATCAGGAATGATGTTGTTGTTACTGATGGTCGGTGATGTGTTTGCGGTTAAGCACTACGGGAAAGAGGTCTCAGTAAAAGATATTTTACATCTCTTACCACCTGCAGTCATCGGTGTCCTACTAGGGGTATGGTATGGTCAATATGTCAATGACCAACAATTTAAAATGACGATGGGGATTATTGTACTTCTTTGTGTTGTGCTACTTGTTTATAAAGAAATTCAGAAAGCCCCAATTAAAATTGCGAGTCATAAGTGGCTCACGACTTTAGTTGGTGTGCTTAGTGGTTTTTCATCGATGGTCGGTAATGCGGCCGGTCCGATTTTTGCGATTTATATTTTAAGTAAACAAATCGGTAAACGCAAAATGATCAGTTCAACGGCCTGGTTCTTTATATTACTCAATACATTCAAGTTACCATTTCACGTGTTTGTTTGGCAATCGATTCAATGGCAACATCTCTTGTTAGCCCTTATTCTTTTACCGGTCATCTTTACCGGGACCCGGATTGGTATTTGGCTCGTATCTGTCATTGAAGAAAAAACATACCGTATGTTTATTTTTGCGACAACGGTTATTTCAGCCATTTACTTATTCGTCTAATTTAAAGCTTTAGGACATGTATAGACGAACTAAACATGTTATAATAATTATACTTTACATATCAAAGGAGTTGGAACAATGGAGTGGATCAATCTTTTAGTGGATATTGTTAAGCCAATTGTACTGGCAATTATTACGTTAATTGTTGGTTTAGCAATTATTAAAGCAGTTGTTAAAGTGATTGGTAGTCAAATTGAAAAATCAAAACTAGACGATAGTTTAAAACCGTTTTTACTATCGGTCATTAGCGCGGGATTAAAAGTCTTGCTTGTCATTTCAGTCATCGGTATTTTAGGTATTCCGATTGCGTCGTTTGTCGCCATTTTAGGTGCCGCTGGTTTAGCGGTTGGTTTAGCTTTTCAGGGTTCACTTGCAAATCTTGCAGGTGGGGTATTATTATTAACGATTCGTCCGTTTAAAGTTGGTGATTACATCGAAGGCGCTGGATACAGCGGGACAGTCAAAGCGATTCAAATTCTTTATACGGAACTTGTGACCGTGGATAATAAAATGATTTTTATTCCAAATGGAAACTTATCTAACGCTGGTATTACGAACTACTCTGTGAACAGTACCCGCCGGGTTGATTTCACTTTTGGTGTTAGCTATGATGCAGACAATCAACATGTGTTACAAGTGTTAAGAACAATCATCACAAACCATGAATTAGTGATGCAAGACCCAGAACCATTTGTACGTCTAGCTAATCACGGTGACTCTTCTGTTGATTATGCGGTAAAAGCATGGGTAAAAGCAGAAGATTACTGGACTGTTTATTATGATGTATTAGAAGACGTCAAACTTACCTTTGACCGCGAAAATATCGGCATTCCGTATCCAACAATGGATATTAATATGTCTAACGAGTAGAACAAAATAACACAAAAGTTAAACGGCTTAGAGAGAATCTCTAAGCCGTTTTTTATAGGTGTCACGAAGATCGTGCAATATTATTATATGATATGAAACACCGATGAGAAGGCAACAGTATTTTCAATCGTATCACCGACTGGGCAATGGGCTTCAAGGAAACGGACAAAGTCACTCACTTTCGCCTCATCAGCATCAGTCTCAATATGATAAGTTGCCCGAATATCATAAAAACCAGGACGCACATCGGCTTTGTCAAAGAAGCCATCTAAATCAATATCTCCTTCAAGTTCAACTTTAAACCCTTGTAAATCTATATCAAGCTTTTTGGCATAGGTGCGCGCAACAATTGATTGGCATGAACCGAGTGCTGCAAGTAATAATTCAACTGGATTGACCGCTGTATCCGTTCCACCAAGGGATGCTGGTTCGTCGACGAAAACGGTATGCTGACGGGCGGTATTTTTAACTAAAAACTGGTCCTCTAATGTTGATGTTGTAGTAAATGTTTCTTTTGCCATAATAATCTCCACCTTTTTATAGTTTTTCTCATCTCTTACAACTCTAAGAAAAACGCCCTTCTCTAACAAAAGAGAAGGGCGTAAGATACGTTGATCTTTCTACCTCCTCATCTTTAGCATTAGCTTCTGAAATTGGCACCTTGCTATAACTAGCGGTTGCCGAGAGTTCACAGGGTCAGTCCCTCCCTCTCTCTTGATGAGTTGTAAAAGTATGAATTTTCAGTAAATATACACGAAAGAAAAACAGTTGTCAACCTTTTAGTTAAATGATCCGAAGTATTTTGACCAAATGAGTTTTTAAATTAGTGCTAGAAAGACTTAGGTTAGACAATGAAGGGTTTTTATACCCCCGCTTCAAAACGTGTTAGCGTTTAAGTGAGAGGGTAATTGATGTTATAACATCTGTTTTACCATTTCAACATGCGAAATCCCGTCTTCGATAAATTCATCTGATACGACGTTATAACCAAGCCGCTCATAAAATGGAATCGCTTGGGTTTGGCCATGCAGGAGACATTGGTTCATATTCTTTTCAACAGCCATCTCTTCAAGTGCCGCAATCACGCGTTTACCCAGTCCATATTTACGATAGGGTTTTAAAACACAAATCCGTTCAAGTTTAGCCGATTGGTCGATAAATCTTACCCGTCCAGTCGCAGCAGGTACTGAATTATGATGAATTAAAACGTGAAGACAATCAGCGTCTAACCGGTCATATTGATCAAATTCAATCGCTTCCGGTACCTGTTGTTCCTCAATGAAAACGCGTCGTCTAATATTAAAGACTTTTTGCAGAGCGGATTGAGTTGTAATACGTGTCATGAGAAAACATCCTTTCATTTTTACTATCATTCTATCATGTTGACCCTCAACCTGTCAGATTACAGCTTAAATCATGTGTGAGGGTATTCAAGGTATTAATCAACCTCTCTCATCAACAAGTAAATAAAGTACGGGGCACCAATGACTGAAACAATAATCCCGGCCGGGATGATGGTCGCAATTAAACTACGGCCGATAGTGTCGGCAACGAGTAATAACCAAGCCCCAATCAACATCGCAAGTGGCAAGAAGAGCTGATGACGTTGACCAACGAGGCGTTTAGCGATATGAGGTGCCATCAACCCGATAAAACTAATACCACCGGTTACGGCAACACTTGAAGCAGCCAAAGCGACTGCGCTAAATAGTAATAGTAGTCGTTCTTGTTGAATTCGGATGCCTAAACCAACAGCCACACCTTCTGATAAATGTAAAATATTAAGCTTCTGAGCTTTTATGAACGTGAGTGGTACGAAAACCACAAGCCACGGTAACAAAGCATAGACAAACGGCCAATCTGTTCCCCAAATATTTCCGGCTAGCCACTTAGCGATAAAATCAACTTTTTCTCGTTCGGCACTAGAAATAATCACAACCATAAATCCAGATAGAGCCGTTGACACCCCAACACCTGTCAAGATTAACCGTAACGGTTTTAATGGACGATGCCGTTCATAACTGAAGAAGTAGATCAAGATAGCCGTAGAGATACCGCCTAACATACCAACGAGCGGAATAACATAACTAAAAAGACCGGGTTCGAGTGGAATGAATAAAAATAATATACTAATGGCAACGCCTGCTCCAGCATTGATTCCAATCAGTCCAGGATCGGCTAAATCATTACGGGTTAAACTTTGTAAAATCGCCCCTGATAAACTAAGGCCCATACCAGCTAACATCGTAATGAAAATACGTGGTAAGCGTAATTCAAAGATAATAAATTGATCATTAAAGCTACCATTATTTAAAAAGGTCTGGATTACGCGGTTAAGCGGAATGTTAACCGTTCCAGCATTAATCGCTGCAAGGATCGTGATCAATAACAATAGAGTTAAAAAAGTAAGCAGCCAACGTTGTCTTTTTAAACGTTGTTTATTCATAGACCTTGTCCTCCTCGTCTTACAATGATGAGAAAGAATGGTAAACCAATAATTGCGATAATCGCGGCTACTGGTGTTTCAAAGGGGGCATTTAATGTGCGACCGAGTGTATCCGCAAATAACATAAAAATCGCACCATAAAGGGCAGAAAACGGTAAGATATACCGATAATCATGCCCGATGATGCCGCGGACAATATGTGGCACCATCAACCCGAGAAAGGTCATATTACCAACTAAAGCAACGGCAGCTCCTGATAAAATAATCACGATGATAAACAAGATGATTTTTGTTCTTGTGACGTGTTGACCAAGTCCAATCGCAACATCTTCGTTTAAACTAAGGACGGTAAGTTGCTTTGCGAATAACATGGCTACGACTATGCCTAGAATAATAAAGGGGGCAATGGTCCATAGTTGCGTCCACTGCGTTCCTATCAGTCCTCCCGCTGTCCAAGAAGCAATGTCTTTTGAACGATTAAAGTAAATGCCGAGTCCATCACTCACCGCATACAGTAACGTTGAAATACTGGCACCAGCTAGTACCATGCGAAAGACCGATGGTTGTTTTTTGGCCATCGTCAGTCCAAATACAAGTAAGGCACCTAAAGCTGCGCCGATAAAACAAATCACCAACGTGAGTAACATCGAGGCGCTCGGTATGAAAATGACCGATAAGCTTAAAGTAAGATAGGCACCAGCCGACAGCCCGAGTAATCCAGGATCAGCTAACGGGTTACGGGTCATCCCCTGCATAATAGCACCGGCGACACTCATCCCTGCCCCGACAAAAACCGCCCCCACTTCCCGGGGGATTCTTATGTCACGTAAGACAAGCACCGCTTCGTTTTTTTGGTCAGTAAATAACGCAAAGAAGACATCAGCGATATCTACGTCTTTTGCGCCAAGGCGAAGCGCAACAAAAAACATGACGGTAAATATGCTGATGCCAAGAAGAAGATGTTGTTTTATAGATAAGTCTTTAAACGTCGCTAACATCAGGATCAACTCTTTCTAAAAGTTTAACAAGGGAGGCGATTATTGCACTCCCTTGTTAGCGTATCAAATTATATAAGCCACTTTGATTAAGCAATGCGCGGGTTTGTTATTCGCCGAGGAAGGCTTCTTTAAAGAAGACGAGTTGTTTTTCTAACGTAATTGGGTCAGTAAATGACGCCCCTTCCCCTTGCATCTCAATGACGTTGCCATTTTGTACAGCAGGAATATTTTTAAAAGTGTCTGTTTCTTCAAAAGCTGTATCTGCTTCTTGGTATTTACTTAAGACAAGATAATCCCCTGCATAATCGGGTAAAACTTCTTGTGATAAGGTAAAATAACCGGATTCAAGCGCATCTTGTTTTACTTTTTCAGGCATCTTCAACGCCATTGTTTGGTATAAAATTTCGGTCCCACGCCCCCAGTTGTTTCCGAAGACGTATAAGTCTTTTCCAAAAGATTCAATCACTGAGACGGTGGTATCTTCGCCAATCGTCATTTTGATTTCTTCCCCGAGCGCTGTTGCGCGTGATTTGAAATCTTCAACCCAAGCTGTTGCTTCTGCTTCTTTATTTAATAATTTACCAATTTCAATATGTTGATCTAAATAATTGAGTTTCCCCCAAGTATACGTCACCGTAGGCGCAATGTCTTTTAATTGCTCGACATTCTTTACAGTCGAGAGTGCAATAATTAAATCTGGGTTTAAGGCAATAACACTTTCTAGATTGTCTTCTGATACGAGCGCAACGTCAGCTAATTCATCTGCGAATGTGGGGTTATTTTTAGACCATGTGTCGACACCGACGATATTGACCTCTAGTTTTATCAGGTCCCCTGTGTAGCCGGCTAAAACAACGACCCGTTCAGGGTTTGTAGGTACATCAACGGGACCTGTTTCTGATTCATAGGTGAATGTTTCGTTTGTATCCTCAGCCATATCTGCGTTCGTTTGATCGTCTGAGTTAGTCTCCTCAGCTGTGTTACATCCAGCAAACAAAATAAGTGCTGAGAAAAAAACAAAAATAGTTAACAGTTTTTTCATATTTAGTTATCTCCTTTTAGTAAGTTATAGGTTAAGCACATCGGCTTATTATTTGTTGGATCTTTACCAATGACGGCGTCAATGTGAAAGACTGCTTTTAATACGTCTTTGGTGAGGATATCTTCTGGGGTACCTGTTTTTGTAATCACACCATCCTTTAAAGCGACAATATAATCAGAAAAACGCGCAGCTTGATTAATATCATGTAATACCATAATAATCGTGCGCCCCTCTTCTTGATTGAGTTTTTCAAGTAAGGTTAAGACTTCGAGCTGATGCGCCATATCAAGATATGTTGTTGGTTCATCTAAAAAGATAATATCCGTTTCTTGCGCTAATGCCATCGCAATCCATACCCGTTGACGTTGTCCGCCTGAGAGTGAATCAATGGCACGGTCTTTAAATGCCGAAACTTGCGTCACATCTAGCGCCCAGTTAACGACGTCATAGTCATGCGGACTTAAGCGACCAAGTGCGGACTGATAGGGAAAGCGTCCGTAGGAGACGAGTTCATAGACAGTTAAACCTTCAGACCCCTCAGGTGCTTGGGGTAAAATCGCCATTTTTTGCGCGAGTTTTTTGGTCGGTTCCGTTTGGATCGCTTGACCATCTAAACATACATGGCCAGACGTATAAGGAATCAGCCGTGTCATTGCTTTAAGTAATGTCGATTTACCTGAGCCATTGGCACCGATAATAGTGGTTACTTGTTTGTCAGGAATGGTAAGTGTTAAGTCTTTCACGATAGGAGAAGCGCCGTAACCAACAGCGAGTTGATCGGTATAGAGGCGAGCCATAGTTATTACCTCCGTAATGAGAGTGATTCTCAATTTCATTTGTGGTTACTACTATAGCGAGAATTCAGGCTTGTGTCAATACAGTTTGGCTGCTTTTCACACATTTCTGTGATAAAAGTGAGAAAATATAGAAATAATCAAAAAAGGATTGAGAATTCAAAGGCATTCTATTATAATTGATAATAATTATCAATTAGATATAGAGCGAGAAGTGTTAAAGATAGTATAGGTAATAATCAACAAGTAGACCGTTAAAAGGGAGGAGAAATGATAAGATGGAACTTTTTGATGTAACGATAATTGGGGGCGGACCAGCAGGTCTCTATTCAGCCTTTTATAGTGGTTTACGCCACATGAAAACAAAAATCATTGATGCTGAACAAGCACTTGGTGGGAAGCTACATGTTTACCCGGAAAAAATCATTTGGGATGTCGGAGGACTGGGCCCCCTTACCGGCCAAGCACTCATTGAACAACTCACGACACAAGCGTTAACATTTGATCCGACAGTTGTTTTAAATGAGAAAATCACGTCTATTGAGAAGTTGGATGGTATGTTTCAATTGATTAATCAAGATGGTGAAAAGCACTTCAGCAAAACTGTTATTGTAGCAGTGGGTGGAGGAATTTTAAAGCCAAAAACACTAGATATTGATGGTGCCAATCGTTTAGAGATTGACAATATTCATTATACTCTTACCTCGCTTAGCTACTTTAAAGACCGCACGGTCGTTATTTCTGGTGGTGGCAACGCGGCGATTGATTGGGCGAACTTACTTGAGCCAATTGCAAAAAAAGTGATGTTGACATACCGGAAATCAGAATTGAAAGGTCATGAACAACCGGTGAAACAACTTTTAAATAGCTCGGTTTCTTACTACCCTGACACTGAAATTACCCGCTTAGTTGCAGAAGGTAATCAGATTACAGCGGTCGAACTGACTCATTGTCAAACGAAGGAGAAAGTCATAAAACAAGTTGATGATGTGGTCGTGAATCATGGCTATGAGAAAGATGCGAGTCTATTAGAAGAGACAAAGTTACCGCTTGAGCGTGTGGGTGAGTTTTTCATCAAAGGGAATAGTCATAGTGAGACCTCGGTTCCGGGTATTTTCGGAGCTGGTGACATTATCAGTTACGATGGGAAGGTCAACCTCATTCTTGGGTGTTTCCAAGATGCTGCGAATGCGGTAAACCAAGCAAAAACGTTTCTAGACCCTGACGCTAATGCGCGAGCAATGGTATCCTCACATCACACAGCATTCACGGATAAAAATAAAGACATGAGACAACAATTGTTAGATTGAGCGCCCGTTTAAGGTTTCTTTTATAAGCAATTTTCTTTCTTCACGCGGCTAAATTTGGTATGCTTACCCTTGTGTGTTTATACAATAACGGAGCAGACACTTGCTCATATGATAGTGTTAGAACGATAAGGGAGAGAGACAAGTGAAAAAATTATTAATGAAACCGAGTATAGCTATTTCTGTGGCTATTCTTTGTTCGGTATTATGGGGCAGTGCTTTTCCAGTCCTCAAAGTGAGTTATGATGAACTACAAATGTCAGCTGACGATGTTATCGCTAAAATGGTGTTTGCGGGTTTAAGGTTTTTTCTCGCCGGACTATTGGTACTCATCTTTTTATTCTTTATGAACCGCTCAGCAATTAAAATAACGAAGAAACAATTCGGAATTTTACTTGTACTCGGTGTGATTCAAACGGCTTTTCAGTACTATTTCTTTTATAATGGTCTGGCGCGAGTAACAGGAATGCAAGGAGCAATTTTATCTTCTGGTGGGATCTTCTTTACAATTCTTGCAGCCCATTTTTACTACAAAGATGATCGTTTAAGTAAACAAAAAGTGATTGGGATACTCGCCGGCTTTAGTGGGATTATCTTAGCGAATTGGGGTCAATCACTGACCTTAAGCTTCCAGTGGGACGGAGAAGGGTTTATGTTGATGGCTGGTGTAACCAGTGCAATTGCGACCATTATGGCCAAAGAATTAGCGACTGGGATTCATCCGTTTGCGATTACGGGTTGGCAGCTCACGCTCGGCGCAGTAGCCCTGTTACTCATTGGGTTTCCGCAACTAGAAGCAGGTGCGATTCAGTTTAATGCACTCGGAGCTGGACTATTACTTTATTCAGCGTTCTTATCGGCGACGGCATTTGCCTTGTGGTATTCACTACTAAAATACCACCAAGCCGGACGCATTAGTATGTATAAGTTTATTACCCCAGTATCCGGTGTGTTGTTATCGGCTGTGTTTATTCCGGGTGAAGCACTCACGTGGATGCTTGTAGTTGCTTTTGTGATGGTGGCGTTTGGTATTATTATCGTAAATAAAAAGTAATCATTTAAACATAAAAAAGTAGAGAGCCTTAAAATCAGTATATCCACTGATTTTAAGGCTTTTTCTGATAGCTGATCTAAAAATAGATCGACAACCCTCGTCTCTTTGAAAGCTTTCTTCACTGTTTCTTTATACTGATCGATAGACTTTTGTCGATCACGCTGATGATCGGAATTTTTTATTAATTGCCCTTTATCATGACATAACGGATGTACGGCAAGTTGTTCACTTCCAGATAGCGATTCTATGATCAACTGGTCGTTTTCAATACGCACACTGACCTTCGTCTCTTTCCCTGATTGATAGTTGTGTAATGGCACCGAGTAACGATTCGATTGGTATTTAATTATATTGTCCTTATGAACAGTTCTTGTTATAATGTTCCTATGTTGACTCTCGAAAGAGAGTTGGTGAGAGACATGTATTAAGTGGTGCTTTTCCTGGGCGAACACTTCTACAGGTCTCTTTTTTGTTGTCTCATGTGTTTTTTTATTGCCGTAACGCGCTAGCCATTTCAAACAACTTTCATTCCACGCATCAATATTGTGGAATCTTCGATTCTTCGCAAAATGTCCTTTGACAAACTTCACCGCATTTTCAACCTTGCCTTTTGATTCTGGATCTGCCGCACGGCAGAGATAAAAGTTAAACCCGCGTTGATCACGATAGGATTGAAAGGCTTGCGTGAGAATAATATCACCGTTATTTTCACTCACGGTCATCAAGCGATCCTGATCATAAACGATTTCCTCCGTTCGACCACCAAAGAATTCAAACGCATGCTCATGTGTACGGATGATATCTTGTGTTGTGAAAGGCCGATCGAGCCATTCAACGTATTTAAACCGGGAGTTTGAAAGGATAAATACAATGGCATACAACTTCACTTTCTTTCCTTCTGTTTTCTTAACTTTCAGTTCACCAAAATCTACTTGTATTTGTTGCCCCATGGGTGAGTCTTCAAGCGCCTTATACGAACGAGAAGACATGACTTTCGGTATCACATACAACTCTCGTAATTCCTTCACATATGTTCTCACCGTAATTTCCCCAACGTCACTAAACTGACATTGTTCTTCTAGCCAATCTGATATTTGTGCTGCGGATAAATCCGGATGCTCTTTTAGCCAACTAAGAATACGCGCTTTGAAAGGATCTAGCTTTCTTCTACGTGTCTTTAATTGCCCCACCCATTCAAAAGACTTTTCCATATCCATAGCCGAGTATTTATAGACCGTTGTTCGACTAATGTCACACTTTCTAGAAATAGCTGATACGCTAAATCCTTGTTTATGCAGTTGATGTACTTGTAAAATCATATATATTTTCACACCTTTTCCTCCCATCCATTAATATATCTATCATAATGGATGAGATCCTTATTTGGTGTAAAAAGTGTTCATTTTTATCAGGCGATATCTGTATACTTTATTTTAGCAGTTACATTATTCTAATGAGCAATCTTTATCTCACTTGAAATTTTTTATCAAAACAAATAATTCATAACTAAATCTTTAACATTAGTACATTAGCTAATGTTAATTTTTTAAAATTTTGCAGATGTTTATGCCTACGTTTATTAATGATTGATTGATTGGTTTTTAGAAAATGTTTAAAACGATTCTTTAGACTAAATGATGGTCGGAGATATGTGGAAAAGAAGCCACATTAAAATGTGTTTGTATCGTGTGGATAAAACGGGGATTTGTCCGGATCAATGTATTTTTTTACATCTTAAATAATTCTATATTTATAATCAAACGAATAGTATATCTACTAAGAGTAAAAAAATGATAGTACGATTTTATTCTTACTAAACTTTATCACCTCAAATTTAGAAGATATGCTTTGATGTAACTAGGTAAGATTTCAAACCATTGTTATTTTCTTCACTCAAAAAACTAGTGTTCGATCAGTATTATGACAGAGGTTTTGCCGTGAAAGGGTGATATATACAATGGTTTTATAATTGATTGACTTATTATATGAGCGATTTTGAAATATCTTCTGAAGTTTCAGTATTGATTTCGTTACTTTACTATACCCCAACGCAAGCTGTAAACGTGAATGATTTCTTAATCGCTAAGCTTACAGTTTGTGCGACTGACGTATAGATTTCTTTTAAATGCACGCGCTGGTCACGATGAAGGTGACGTTGTAAAATAAGAATCCATCAAAATATGTGTATTTAACTAATCAATGCTACCAGACTTAATCAAGAAAGCTAGCATTTTTAGATTGTGAAAATTGAATAGAATTAGTTGTATCAACTTTTTCAAACGCTGCTTTAAAAGAAGTTATCCAGATAACAAGATACTCTAAAATTATAGCATCCATATTTTTAACACAGTATCTATTACTCGTGAATGATTAATGGCTATGTTAATTTTAGTATCCGAAAAATTAATTATGTAATATAAAGGAGAAAATTAATGAAGAAATTACAGAGTAAGTGGAAATATAAACCATTAATAATTGCGACGTTTATAATGATTATCCAACTATTTTTACCACCCTTATCTATTCATGTGAATGCTCAAGGTGAAAATGATCAAGAAAAAGATGAGAACGGTGTTATATTAGTTGATGAAACAAACACTTATAAAAACACAGAATTTTACAAAGAACATTTATTTGGAATCGCTGGTGGATTTCATTTAGTTGGTCTAGACACAGTTGAAAAAAAAGCGCACATACATGGGAATATTTTAGCGAATTATTTCAATAATGGTGGTAATTTTGGAACTGAAGAGTTAACAGAAGTGAGCTATCTTAAATATATAAAAGGTGGCGGAACACTAAATAATACTACAGCTCACGATTCTGTATTAGTTGTTGGAAAAGACACCGAAATTGGTTCGGTCGATAATGGAAATTATTGGTCCGTTAATGAAAATAAGGTAGATAATCCCAGCAAAACAAATAGCCCGAATAGCTTATGGCAAGATACTGAGATTGAATTTATTGATTTTGATGAAGTAAAACAAGAAGTAAAAACATTATCAGAAAAGCTATCGAAATTAGAAAACAACGCAACTGACGTAAGTAATGAAGATCAAAATAACCAAGCAATCATTGTGGAAAAAAGTGATGAATTTAGTGTATACAATGTTAAAAAGGACGATTTTAATTTTACAAGGTCAATTCATATTAAAGGTTTTGATAAGGAAAACCCTTCAACATTGATAATTAATGTTGATATGAAAGATAAAAATGAGCTTTCTATTCCAAATTCAGTCGCAAGTTATACAGATGGTACTAAGGTAAGTACTGGAGAAGTTACTGTTTGGTCTAATGCAAATGTCGTTTGGAATATTTATGATTCATCTGAGAATGATAATGTATATCGAGGAACAATAAAAAATACAGGAGCAGTAACGGGAAGTATTATCGCACCTGGTGCTACAATCAATTTAAATAGTAATATAAATGGAACTGCTATTGGTGAAAAAATCGTAGTAAATGCTGAGTCGCATAGAGATGATTATGTGAAAACAAATCAAACGTACTTGACAGATCCGGAAGATCCAAATGAACCAACAGATCCGGCAGATCCGGAAGATCCAAATGAACCAACAGATCCGACAGATCCGGAAGATCCAAATGAACCAACAGATCCGGCAGATCCGGAAGATCCAAATGAACCAACAGATCCGGCAGATCCGGAAGATCCAAATGAACCGACAGATCCGGCAGATCCGGAAGATCCAAATGAACCAACAGATCCGGCAGATCCGGAAGATCCAAATGAACCAACAGATCCGGCAGATCCGGAAGATCCAAATGAACCAACAGATCCGGCAGATCCGGAAGATCCAAATGAACCAACAGATCCGGCAGATCCGGAAGATCCAAATGAACCAACAGATCCGACAGATCCGGAAGATCCAAATGAACCAACAGATCCGGCAGATCCGGAAGATCCAAATGAACCAACAGATCCGGCAGATCCGGCAGATCCAAATGAACCAACAGACCCGACAGATCCGGAAGATCCAAATGAACCAACAGACCCGACAGATCCGGAAGATCCCGATGAACCAACAAATCCGGCAGATCCAGAAGATCCAGAAGATCCAAATGGACCAACAGATGACTCAGAAGATTCAGAGGATCCAACAGATCCAGAGAATTCCACAGATATAAAAGGTGAGTCGGATTCAAAAAATCCAACAGGGGAGGAATCAACAGATTCCGAGAATTCGACAGATGTAAAAGGTGAGTCGGATTCGAAAAATCCAACAGGAGAAGATATTGAGTTCGAACAAACAAGTACAACTACCATTGGTTTAGGGTTATTTGCACTTCTTAGTGCACTAGGTACTGGGTTGGTTTTAAGAAAAAATAAAAAAATCATCAAATAAGATAGAATAAAAACAAGGAGATTTCCTCCTTGTTTTTTGATTACCAATTATAAGGTGGGGATAAATAGTGAGTAGAATTGTAAGGAGAATCATTGCAAATAGCGCTTTATTTATGGCAGTTATCCTTGTTTTATCAGGTGTATCAGGCTATCTTCTTATTAGTCATGAGCCCAAAACGGAACATCTTCTATCTGAAACTCAAAAAGAATTTTTAGAAAACAAAGAAGAACGACAAAACAAAATAGAGAGTGCTGAATACGGGGGGGAGGTTACTCATGTTGATGGGTCCGCTATTGCTAAAGCAAGAGAGAATTACAGCTCATCTGTTGAAGAATATGGCATTGGCAGTGTTTATATACCTGCCAGTGAAATTTCGCTCCCTTTACTTGCAGGAACGAGTGAAGAAAATTTGTTGAATGGTGTGGCAACAGCTAGTGCTGAAAAGGAATTAGGCGAAGGGTTATTTATAGGGATGTCACATAATGTAATTAACCAGCGATTGCTACAAAATATTGATCAAGCAGAAAAAGATGATCTGGTATATTTAACGGATTTCACCGATGTATATACGTATAGGATCACTGAGCAAACAGTTGTTCATGAAACAGAATCTTCATATTTAAAAGAACCTGAAGAAAATGAAACAGCGAAGTTATTACTTTACCGCTGCGAAGGGGAATATAATACGGATTGGCGTCGAATTGTTTATGGTGATTATATAAAAAAAGAAAAAATAAGTGAAGTTGATAAAGATATATTAAAGGGTTTGATGATTGACGTTGAAGTAATCAACAGTACTGAAAAGTTAGAAAGTGACACGCAAGAAGTTTCTACAGTTGAATATCAAACAGAAGAGGACTCAAAAAATATATTTGAGCAAATACAAACAAAAACAACCGACATCATTAGTCAAAAAAACATTTTGACACAGCTGTTTTTAAGAGTCTATGCTTTAGCTGATAGCTATACCATTTTCTTTTTTATGTTAGTTTTTCTTTTATTTGTTATATATTATTCATTTTGAATCCGTGATGAAAAATCTGATGAATCTAGTCGAAATCCTTCCTGTGTATTACACAAGCTTTCATGGTATCACTTATAAAAATCCAGAATTGAAAAGCTCGGCTAACTTCTAGCCCATAAAGGGCGAGGCCTAGCCGAGCTTTTCTTATATAAGGTTACGTATAGAACTGTCTTTGCCACTCTGCAAACCAGTTTTTAATCGTTGTATCCATTGAGACATTTAAATCGTGAAGGTTTTTTTGTAAATCTTTGTATTGATGTTCCACAAGCATGCGATAATTTAAATCAGCATAGAGCTTCATTAATTGAAAAGCTACTTGTTCGTCATCTGGACGACGTTTAATTATAGTTGTATACCAGCGCGAAGCTTGTTCGATGTCATTATTATTAAAGTAAAAGTCTGCTAGTAACTTCGCGTGGTGTACCCAGCTTTCATCTATTTCAAACCGTTCGGCCTCAGCCCAGATATAGTCAAGTTCTTCTAAATAAAAGCCTTTATACATATCTAAGTGATGTTGGTAATCAAGTGGTATAGCGTCATGTAATGAGAAATTTTTTTTGAAAAACGCATACCATAATTGTTTATCAATGTCTGTATGCCTTAATTTAATAGCATAACCGTTATCAACATTAGTTATTGTAATGAAGTTTTTTAATTGTTTTAGTGATTTTCTAACATTATAGATATTTACATAAAGATTAGCGAATCCTTTATCAGGATCGATATCTGGCCAAAGGGTTTCAACAATTCTACTTTTAGATAATACAGCCCCTGCATGATGAAGTAAGAATAGAAACACTTCTTTTGATTTACTCGTACGCCACTGAATAGTGTTAGTAATCAAATTATCATCAAGAATAAATTCGAGAGGACCCAAAACTTGAATCAATAAATGCTTATTAGAATTATTGATTGAGCTGTTTAGCGGTAATTGTTGTTCAATCCGGTTGATGGTCTTCTTTAAGCGATCTAATTTGACCGGTTTTAACAAGTAGTCAAGCGCACTTAATTCGAAAGCTTCAATCGCATAACCTTTATAGGCTGACACGAAAACAATATGTATATGAGGATATTGTTCATTAAGTTGTTCAGCAAGAGCTAACCCATCAATTTCGGGCATCTCAATGTCTAAAAATACAACATCTATGTTTTTAAGTAAGTCGTGGTAGTGATCTAAGTAGGGTGTTGATGATGTTAATGTAATTTCAACACCGTTTATCTTACTTAATTGGTGTGTTAAAAATTCAATAGCCATAACTTCGTCATCAAAGATACAAACTTTCATCATTGTGCCTCCTTCTATTGAGAGCAGTTACTTATATCGGTAGTAAACCTATTTAAATTGAGGAAAGGTATGGTTGTTAAACTAAAAATTATACGAATGGTTTATAATGTTATGGTAAAATAACATTAGCACAAAGTGAATATTGATTATTAGATGAATACTAAACTTGTGTTAATTGTCATTATATCATAATGGATAGTTATCAGAAACAATATAGAAGGCGTTAACTTATGCGATAATAAGATTATTAAGTAAGTATGTTTTGATTGAATTTATAATAGATAGCTACATCATGTAACTATATTGATTTATCCGTGCTTGAAAATGGTAAGGGTCATTATGGTCATGATGATAGTAATGCAAAGAAACAAGTAGCTGTTCAGCTGCTCTTAATTACTAATTATGGTGAGAAATAGGATGAATAGAAAAATTCGTTTGCCTAAGGAGGTGAATCCATGCTTAATCAGGAGCGGTTTATAAAAAAATATGGTATTGCAATATCAATACTCGTGTTCATTATTGTGTTGACGAGTCTTCGCTTCTTATGGATTCATGTCCATCAGTCTGTGGGTCAACCAACTATTGAAAACGGACAAATTGATTTATCTCAATGGACATTTACTGACGAGACGGTATCACTTAACGGGGAATGGACCTTTTATCCACAAACCTTTGTTGAAACAGACGGAATAGAAACAAGGCAGATTCAAACAACGGTTGATGTACCGGGCGATTGGACCGAGGTATTAGAAGGTGCTTATCCAGAGTCGAAGGCTTATGGCTACGGGAGTTATGAAGCAATAATTACATTACCAAACGACAGACCAGCTGTTTTTGGAGTTAGATTAAAAAGTCTACATACAAGCGCTAGAGTCATCGTTAATGGAGAGATAGTAAAAACGGTGAACACTGTGGCAAAGTCACATGGGTCTGTACCTACTTTTCGTGGACCTTTTTACGTATTATTTCCTGTTTCTAAAGCCACAGATACCCTTCATTTAGTCATTGAGTTGTCTAACTTTGATACACCGTATATAGGCGGTATAAACAAATCTGTAGTATTTGGAACAGATGAAGCCATTGTACGAGAAGTAAGTACACAGGAAACGCTACAGATGGCTGTGATTATCATCTTATTGCTGCATGCCATCTATATTCTTTTACTTTTGATTACTGGTAAAAGATCAAACAGAAAGGAGTTAGTTTTATTTGGTTTAATGCTCATTTTTATGGTGCTAGGTAGTGCGCTTGATGATGAGACTTTTATTCAATTACCAATTAGGAATGCATACAGTTTCAGAATTATGACGTTTTTTTACGTATGTATACTTCTATTGATGATTCAGTTTATTCATCGATTATTTCCCACGAATCAGCGTTTTGTGAATGTAGTTAGTATCATTGTCAGTGTGATGGGTATATTAACATTGGGAATTATCCCATTTGAATATTTATCCGTTCTATTAGGCTTATACTATGTGGTTTATTTTGTGTCTATTAGCTATATGATTTATACAACGATACAATATGTTAAACGAGGAGAAATTGGTGGTTATTTCATTTTATTTTTTATTATCAGTTATACGTCTAATACTGTTTGGGGCTTTTTAATACTGAGCGATTTCGTGGATTATCCTTTTTATCCTGTTGATTTTATTTTTGCGATTATATCGATTGCGTTATTGTTATTTAGACGACATCATCAATTATTGGTTGTTTCTGAACGTCAGCGCGAACAGTTGATTGAAGAAGATCAAAAGAAGGATCAGTTTTTGGCTAATACATCACATGAGATTAGAAACCCGTTACATGCAATGATCAATATTGCGCAAATTTTATTGAATGAACATGTTGAGTTTGATTCAGAAACGAAGTATAATCTGTCACTGATGATTAGAACGGGTCATCAACTGACCTTTACATTAAATGATATATTGGATATTACAAAACTTAAAGAACGAAACATTTCTCTAGAAAAAAATGCTGTAGACGTGAAAATTTTAACGGATGAAGTGATTGAAATTGTCACATTTATGACAAATAAAACGGATGTAAGCATTGAAAATAATATTGGTTCAGCAGTATTCGTTTATGCTGACCGTCAGCGCCTGTTAAGAGTATTATTTAATCTCCTTCATAATGCGTTGAAATTCACTAACTATGGTATCATTGTTGTTGAAGCAAAAGAACAACAAGATATGTTAAAAATATCGGTCAAAGACCCTGGTATCGGAATGACGCAAGAAGAGATGAAAAAAATCTTTCTTCCTTATGAAAAGCTCGAGACTTTTGAACGTGATGCTGGTGGTATTGGCCTTGGACTCAGCATCTCGCGGCAACTTATTGAACAACATGGTGGTGTCCTTCATGTATCCTCACAAAAAGGGGTTGGATCAGAATTTTATTTGACACTACCTATCGCAACAAAGCAACAGGTTAGAGACTTAGAAGGAATGAAAGAACAATCAGATGTATTACCTAAAAATAAAGAAAAAAACTTATCGAAAGTGACCCAATCTAATGAATCATTACCTAAAGTACTTGTTATTGATGATGATCGTATTAATTTAAAAGTTCTTAAAAGCATGCTTGAGCCAGCTTATAACGTTAGTGTCACGACAAGTCCAGAGAAGGCCCTTCAACTAATTGATGAACAACTGTACGACTTAGTCATTTCAGATGTAATGATGCCTAAACTATCAGGGTATCAGTTAACGGAAGCAATTAGAAAACGTTATACCATCTCAGAACTTCCAGTGTTGCTTATTACAGCTAGAAGTCAACCAGAAGATGTGTATACTGGCTTTTTATCAGGTGCGAATGATTACATTGTAAAACCTGTAGATTCATTGGAATTACAAGCGCGTGTGAGAGCATTAACTGAATTAAAACAGTCTATCAACAAACAGTTACAATTAGAAGCGGCTTGGTTACAAGCCCAGATTAAACCGCATTTTATTTTTAATACCTTGAATGCGATTGCGTCACTTAGTACAACAGATATTGATCAAATGGTTGATTTGATACACGTTTTTGGACAGTATTTAACGAACAGTTTTAGTTTAAATAACATAAAACAGCTTATTACTTTATCTGAAGAATTAGAGTTAGTTGAAGCCTATCTTTATATTAATCAGCTGCGTTTTAAAGAACGCATAAATTATCAGGTAGATGTGGACCATCCAGAAGACGTTTACCTCCCGCCACTTGTCGTTCAAACATTAGTGGAAAATGCATTAAAACATGGTGTTTTAATGCGAGCAAATGGGGGAACAATTATTATTCGCGGGAAGCGACAGGCATCTTATTATCGACTTGAAGTGATAGATGATGGTTTGGGTATACCGAAGGATAAACTAGAAAGAATTATACGAAATGAGCTTAATGAAAAACATATTGGTCTTGCGAACACTAATAAACGACTAAAGAAATGGTGTCATCAACAATTAAATATTGAATCAACCGAAGGTAAGGGTACGACAGTCACGATAGAGTTGCCGATTAATAAATGAAATAAGAAAAGATCTAGTCATGATAAATATGACTAGATCTTTCTATCTTGTAATAAGCTTATCATGATAATCACATGGAACATTAACTGACTGGTAAGTGCTGTTTCACCTGTACAATGGCCTCTTCTAAGGACGAGGCCTCAATGGTTGTGATTAAAGCTTCAGGATAAACTGTTGAATGGATATAACGTGGATCATAATAATAATCAAGTAAGTCTCTAATGACAGAGTGATAATCATGTGACTGAAGTGCCTTATCAATTCTATGGGCAACAGGTGTATGAATCCGACGCTTGATAATTGAAAAGGCTTCAACAAACTGATCATGATATGTTTCTGGATGATAGTCTGATAAAATCAACCTAATCCGTTTCTCAATCGGTAAAGTGATAAACAATTGCCTGCTTATTTCTTTTTGGTTAAAGAACCGTTCAGGGATTATAATTCTACCAATTCGAGAGCTTTCTCCTTCAATGATGATATAAGGTGCCTGTTGATAGTGGATGAGAGCTTCACCTAACTGAAGGTCAAACATCCGTTGATTGGTTGGCTCAAGACCAATCTGACCGAAGATACTGCCACGATGGCTTGCCAATTGTTCAAGGTTAATGACGGGGTAACCTTGGCTTTTTAAGGTTTGTAAAATCTTTGTCTTTCCATTTCCAGTATGACCATTTAAAACGTAGAGCTCAGGAATCGTGACAGTGTCCAACTGTTCTTTCATCCACAGGCGATAGGCTTTAATGCCACCGCTGAGTCGGTTGACATTGATATTCATTAAATCTAAAACAGTGGCGGCTGTTTTACTACGCATCCCACCGCGCCAACAAAACACAGTAATGGGCTGAGGAAAGGCTTTAAAAGCCTTAATAAAGGCCGGCAACTTCTTCGAATAAATCTCTAACCCGCGGTCCTTTGCTGCTTCTTGCCCCTATTGTTTATAAATCGTCCCGACTTCTGCACGCTCATCGTCAGTAAACAACGGGATATTAACGGCACCTGGAATGGTCGCGTCGCTATATTCTTTTGGTGACCGGACATCGACGATGACTTTTTCGTTCGTTTTTAAGTTATATAGCTCTTGTGGTGTGATATCTTTAAACATCAGTGTCATCCTTACTGAACATAAATATGTCCAGGTTTGCCATCAGTGACTTCACCAATTACGTGTGCGTCAATGCCTTGCTGTTTTAACTCATCTAAAATAGACAGAGCATCGCGTTCGTGTACCCCAATTAATAATCCACCAGAGGTGACCGCATCCGCTAAAATCAATTGATCAATCTCATCAAAACGTGCATCAAAGTGCACCGCACTTTTCACATGTTTTAAGTTATTTCTTGATCCGCCAGGGATATTGCCTTGTTCGGCGAGCTCTTTAACCCGTGGTAAGACCGGTACCTGTTTTTGCTTGATGGTGATGGCTTGATGGGACTCAGTAGCCATTTCTGTTAAGTGGCCAAGTAGACCAAACCCAGTAACATCGGTACATGCGTGCACATTGTAATGATTCATCACCTCAGCTGCTTGTTTATTTAAAGTTGCCATTACTTCTGTCACGCGTTTTATTTCATCGTCAGTGAGCTGATTGTTTTTAAGTGAGGTTGTAGAAATCCCAACGCCAATGGGTTTAGTGAGAATTAATTTATCTTCATGTTTGAGACCGGCATTTGTTTTTACTCGTTCTGGGTGGATCGTCCCAGTGACCGCAAGGCCAAACTTTGGTTCAGGGTCATCAATTGAGTGACCACCGACAAGTTGGCAGCCTGCTTCTTTTAGCTTATCACTGGCACCGCGTAAGATCTCAGTCAAAATCGCTTTATCTAGCGTGAAAATTGGGAATGCGACGATATTTAAAGCAGTGATTGGTTCCCCGCCCATCGCATAGACATCGCTCATTGCATTGGCGGCCGCAATACGTCCGAAGTCATAAGGATCATCAACAATCGGGGTAAAGAAATCAACGGTCTGTACAATCGCTAAGTCATCCGTTAATTTATAGACACCCGCATCGTCACCTGTATCAAGCCCCACCAGTAAGTTGGGATCGTGATTTTGTTTTGGAAGTTGATGCAGAACTTCACGTAAGTCACTCGGACCAATCTTACACCCACATCCACCTTTTGTCGTTAGTGTTGTTAATTTTACTTTTTCCATTCCTACGCCTTCTTTCATTAAATTCATTTTGTCGATAGTTCTAGTTTAACA
The DNA here is from genome assembly GCF_900115605.1 of Halolactibacillus halophilus. Taxonomy (GTDB): domain Bacteria; phylum Bacillota; class Bacilli; order Bacillales; family Amphibacillaceae; genus Halolactibacillus; species Halolactibacillus halophilus. The sequence goes on along the minus strand of NZ_FOXC01000017.1, from coordinate 19,532 downwards.
TGAGAAAGAAGAGACTGTCATAATTAAGTCATTTAATGTTAGAAAATGGGATGAATAAGATAAAAAAACTATTGCTTATTCATAGATCCAAGGATGCTTGCACTTATATTCGCTGGTTCCATCATTATCAGCATAGAGTGCCTTAAGTCTTTCGGTCACTTTGTTGGTGCGGGGTACTTTAAAGCGTTCTTTTTAATCTTTGCTTGAATGATTGTTTCAACATCTAAGTTAAGTGTAGATGCTAAAGTTAACGCATAAATCATCACATCAGCTAATTCATCTTTGATGTTCGTAAGGTTATTTTTTACTGCCATCTCACTTGATTGCCACTGAAAACATTCGAGTAGTTCAGCAGCTTCTAATGATAAAGAGAGACTGAGGTCTTTAGCGTTGTGGTATTGACGCCACTGGCGTGCGTCACGAAAAGTATCAATTTCGGCAATAAGCTCGTCTATGTTAGACATTATATCCTTCCTTTCGTATCTCGGTAGTTACAGTATACACGAAAAAAGCTAGAGCAGGTGGCTCTAGCTTTTTGTATAACGGGTATTACGATCGTTTGTTAGTGAAGTTTTACTCGTTTGGTACGAGGTCACTAATAGATTCAAGCTCAACATAGGTTGGAACGGCTAAACCTGTTTTTGCTTTTTCGTATGCTGGTCCCATTTCAATATATTCACCTTCATAACTCTCAGCGAAAGCACCGTGAGTGAGTGGTAACCAAGCAGCTGTTGTCACATCAGCTGAACCTGATGCGATTGATTCAAACATAATCGCAGGATCTACTTTTGTCACGTTCACGGTAAAGCCATGACTTTCAAGCGCATGTTTTAAGACGTAAGCTGGGAATAATTCAGAATCCCAAGATGTTACAACCATCTCGATTTCCCCGCCGTTACCTTCAGCGACACCATCGGTAAATTCATTTATAATGTCTTCGTTATCAACGACCCATGTTTCAACAACTTCTGGGACTGGAATTTCTTGTTCTTGAGAGTCTAGTAACGCGGCTTCAATCACGTCAAGCTCAAGATAGAAATTGCGCACAATTTCCGCTGCGATTGGGAAATCTTCTTCAAAGCCTAAACGTCCAAGCTTTAATACATTTTCTTCTCCGCCAAATAGTTCATTAGGATCTTCTAAATACTTAATGTCATATTTTGCGAACATATAGTGTGGTGACCAAGCCGCAATGACAATTGGTTCTTCGTTTTGAATCGCCTGATCAAGCTCTGTTAACATTGCACCGGTTGATGATGTTTGGTGAGTCCAACCTTGTAAGTTCTCTTCATTTTCGATCATATCATCGATGACGCCTGACATACCAGCACCTGGTTCAATCCCGGTAATGGTGTACTCCATTTCTTCACTGATTGTTTCTGGTGTACTTTCACCCGCATCGTCATTTGAATTGGCATTGTCACTATCATCACCACAAGCGGCAAGGATAAGGACAAGCACTAAACCTAAACTGAGTAGTAATTTTTTCATGTTCTTCATAAAATCTCCCCCTTAAAATGTATGTGTTCCATTGGTTCTTGCTAAAAACTAACTTCTACCACTTATTCATTGCCAGAATTCTAAAATGTTAAACCTGTTAAACCTATTGAAGTCTTTAATCATCGCCTTATATCTGTAAAGCAAGAAAAACGTTAAAGTGATAAGACACTGCGAAATCAAAAGGCGACACGCTCATAAACTATTATACCTAGGTGCGTATTAGAAAGACAAAACGAGAGAATCTAAATGAGACGTTCTATATGAGACTGAGCGTAAATAAGCTGACTAGAAAGCATGGTTTTTATAGAAATACGCTTACTTCCTTTCAAATGCGGTATGATTCGTCGTAAGTATGCGCTTACAATGGAGAGACTATTTAGTGAATGCTAAATAATTTGCTACTTGTTGTGTCAATATTGATATTTCCACAGACGTGTTTAGTTAAAACAAGATAAGGGGACATAGTTATTAGGAAAAAAAGCTTTTATCAAGAAAAGGAGCAAAACTAATGTCAAATGAAAAGAGACAACAGATTATCGCGCGCTACCATTTTAGACATGCGACAAAAGTATTTGACGATGCAAAACAGATAAACAAGGAGGACATGATGACGATTTTAGAAGCCGCGCGTTTATCACCAAGTTCTTTTGGTATGGAACCGTGGCAATTTGTTGTCGTTGAAAGTGATCATATCAAACAACTCATAAAAAAGCATTCGTGGGGGGCAAAAACAAAAGTCGAAGCTGCGAGTCACTTCGTTTTACTTTTAGCGCGAACCCATGAAGATGTTAGGTTTGATTCAGCGTATGTTAAAAAGCACTATTTAGACGAGTTGCATTATCCAAAAGAGGTTTTTGAACATATGAAAGATGTGATCGAGAACTTTCAAAAACATGACTTTCACCTGTTTGAAGATATGCGTTATTTAGATGATTGGTCGATGAAACAGACGTATCTCCCGCTTGCCAATATGATGAGTGTGGCCGCTGAGCTTGAGATTGATTCATGCCCGGTTGAAGGTTTTAACCGCGAGACGTTAGATCACCTTTTGCAATCCGAAGGAATCTATGATGACCACTTTACCTTAGCGACAATGGTGGCCTTTGGTTACCGGAAAAAAGCGCCTAAACCAAAACAACGAAGAGCTTTTGATGATGTCGTGAAGTGGGTATAAGACTCATCCATTTTATTGCAGTAAAACTTTTGTTAGCGATGATCTATTTCTAACAGGAGATTTTATACGCTAAGTGGAATAAGTAAAAGAAAGAATTATATTAAATATGAAGTTACTAACATTTTGTTATGGGAGGCGACATGATGGAAAAATATATCCACTAGAAGTCGATGGGTTTAAAATGCATGGCGTGTTAACCGTCGCCAGAGACCAAGCCCCATTTGTTATTTTTAGTCATGGCTATAACGGTACAGAAAAGAATTTAACTCATCATTGTCAACTTTTAGCCGAGCAGGGGATAAATAGTTACCGGTTTGATTTTCTAGTTGGGTCGGTGAATGAGGCCAGTGAGATGAAGACAGAAGAGGTGACCATTCTGACAGAAATGCGAGATTTATTGTCGGTTGTTGATCGCTTTAAATCGCAACCGTTTGTTGATCCGAATCAACTGTTTCTTTTTGGTGCGTCCATGGGTGGGCTTGTTTCAAGTCTTGTTGCTGAAGCTCGCAAAGAAGTCGCTGGGCTATTTTTAATGTTTACTGTTTTTTCAGTCGCAAAAGACTGGCAGCAACAATACCAAACAAAAACAGCTATTCCAGACCGTCTCGTCTTTTGGGGCATGCCTCTTGGACGCCCGTTCTTTGAGGTATTACTTGATTTTGCTTTAGAAGATGAAATCGGTAGTTATGAAGGATTTGTCTACATTATTCACGGAGATAAAGATACGGTCGTAAGCCATACAGTCACCGACTGGGTTAAACCGCTTTATAAAAACTTAGAGGTTCAAATCTTTCTCGGGGAAGGCCATGGGTTTTCAAAAGCTGGTGAAGAAAAAACGAGTGAGGTGTTACGGCAATTCATTCAAAAACACACTTCCATCAAGTAAACATAGTTAATTGAACTGCCCCCACGCACCTGAGGAAGGTGTCTTCTCGCCCTAAAGCGATAAAAAAAGCGAGCCTCTCTGGCTCGCTTTTTCTTATTCGCTGGTGTTGTCAAAGTAATCTTGAATCAATTGTTCAACTTGAGCTTCATCATGTTCAACAACGAGTCCTGTATCAACGAGTGGACTGACTGTCGAGACGGTTTTTAGTTTATTGCCTTGGTAGAAGGAGATAAACTCTTCTTGGTCTATCGAGTGAAGCACCGCTTGACGTAAAGCTCGACTTGTAAGTGGGCCTGCTTCTGTATTCATCGCAACATACGTCACCCCGTTACTTTGATTTGTTTGAAGGTAAAGGGATGGGTCTTCTTCGACAGTTTCATAGCGATTTTCTTTAATACCATAGAGCACATGGACTTCACCATTTCTTAAAGCAGACAGTGCACTTTCTGCATCTTGAATAAACTTGACTAACACTTCATTAATCTTTGGTTCATGATTGGTTTCTGGCATGTAAGCAGGATTTTTCACAAACCGTGCCTCATAATCATTCTTATTGATTAATAGATACGGGCCACTGGCGTATAACGTGTTGTCAGTGTCATTACCTTCAATGACTGTGCGCTGATCACCATAAGCGATATCGGTATTGACGTCATAATCTTCAACAGTAAAGGTATTGATTTGTTCGACTTGGTCTTTTGAGACAATCCCCGCTGATTGGTGAGCAAGGTAATTCAGTACTTGTGGGAATGGCTCGGCTGTCGTAATCTTAACGACTTGATAGTTCCCTTCAGCGTTGTTGACCTCATCTTCAGAATCAACCAAAGCATTGATTGGCGCACTAAGACCTTCAGCTAGTTCATTTTTAATGGAAGTGCCATCGGCATTTGTCTGGTCGAGTTCTGTCATGTCTGTCACAACTTCAATCGTTTCCATACGTTCATGAAGACTATAAGTACGGTGGTCGGGGACAGAGTTTCTGTCATTGGCACGGTTCAGTGAGAAAACGACGTCTTCAGCTGAGACAAGTTCACCCGAGTCAACGGCCGTGTCATTTTCCACTTTGGCGAAATTAATATCATCGCGCAGAATGAAGTAATAATCCGTATTACCGTCACCAATCGCATAATTGTAAGAGAGTGATCCGTCAGAAACAACGGCGTCATCATCTGTTAAGTTCACTAAACGCACATACATATTTGTATTTAAGGTATTAATCGAGCCATCATTTCCTTTAATCGGGTCAAGTGAGGTTAATGTACTAATGGATTGGTGGAACAGAAGTGGATCTGTTTCACGTTTTGATTCATCATTAAAGTCATACTGTTCCCAAACAGCAGCGCGTGAGCGCGGCAAGCGAACAGTGTCAACATCAAGAACCTCCTGATTGATGCCTTGCGCTTTATATGAGATATAAAGTGGTGCAATATATGCTTCATCTAAAACGATATGTTGTTCTAAATCTGTATATGTTTGTTGATAGTCAGCGGGTAACTCTGTTGCTGCTTGATTAATCAGAGTGTCAGCTTTTTCGTCTTTAAAGAGACTATAATCACCGTCTGAGGTAAAGAGTGAGCGTACAGCATAATCTGGATTACCAGTGACGGTGGTCCAGTTTGTGACTGCTAAATCGTAGTTTTTCGCATCACGTTGGGTTGCGAAGCTACCGTAATCAGGTTGAATGTTTAATTCAACATCAAAGCCACTCTTTGCCAGTTGATCGCGCAAAATATTAACATCATCTTCACTTGTTGCGAGTCCTAAAATATTAATGGTAGGCAGTTCACCGCCTGACTCGGTATTGTCTTCTGATACATCTGACTCGGTGCTCAAACACCCAGTTAAACCAAGCAGTACCGTTGTAAGTAATAAAAAGAGCCATTTTTTCATCTTTATTTCCCCCTTAGAGTTTATATCATATCAATAACATCTTTAGAAAGATGGTAAATCACATCCTGATTAATTCATCTTAGGATCAAGGGCATCACGCACACCATCACCTAAAAAGTTAAACGATAACACAAGTAAAATAATCGCGAGTCCCGGAAAAATTGCCAAATAGGGTTCTGTTTCTAAATAAGCACTACCGACACGTAAAACGTTTCCCCATTCAGGTACATGTGGTTCAACGCCGAGTCCGAGAAAACTTAAACTACTTGTTGCAATAACTGCCGTTCCAATCGCGAGTGTCGCCCGGACAATCATCGGTGCCAGAGCATTAGGAACGATATGTTTAAAGAGAATCTTCCATTCTGATTCCCCAATCGCACGGGAAGCTTCAATATATTCAAGCTTTTTAATTATGAGGACGTTCGCTCGCATCGTCCGGGCAAACATCGGAATTGCCCCGATACTTAAAGCAATAACTAAGTTCGTTGTATTTGAACCAAAAGCAGCGATAATCGCAATCGCAAGTAAAATACCAGGAATCGCGTACAGCGCATCGAGGACACGCATGACGGTTTGGTCAACAAGTGGATGGAAATAACCACTGATCGCCCCGAGCGCGCCACCAATGAGCATAGGAATAAGTGTGGTTAACACACCGATGGTCAAGGAAATCACACCACCACGAACAACGCGTGAGTAGACGTCACGACCAAAGTTGTCTGTGCCAAATGGATGGGTGAGACTTGGTTCTAACAATAACGTTTGATAATTATTTTCAACGGCAAAGCTCTCAACGAAAGTGAAGGTGCTCATCCATGATAGTGAAAAAATAATGACAATAAACAATAAACCTAGCATTGATGTAAAGCTTCGGGTAATCTTTTGCCAAAATTGATTGGATTGTTCGCGTTTAGATTCATCAGTTTGAATGTAATGGATATAAAGCTGATAACTGAGTAAAAGTCGGAGAACGTTCCCGGTAAGGGCAGTGATCATAAGAAAAACAATCAACAACTTAATCCGCGCTCTGTGCGATTTCGTTTCAGTTATGTCTGCCTTTAAGTAGTGAATGAACAATCCATCTATAACTGTTAGAGAGATAAGGCTGATGAGAATAATCAGAAAGCTGTTCGTGACATAGGGTTTAAAGATATTTAGCGCCGTGAGCGCAACTAAAAATACGTCAGCAATAAAGATATAGGTCATAAACGTGTAGCTGATTGTTTCTTTAGCCTGTCTTAACCGAAAAGCAAAGCTTGCGGTAAAGATATTACCAGTAAACAGACTAAAGACTTGAAGTAACGTGTAGATACGGGTGCGTTTAGAATGATCTGTTGGTGATACGCCTTCTTTTACTAGTCGCCGTAAGAGTAGCTGTTGGATTAAACTCTCAAAGATAAAGGCGAGGGATATAAGCGTATAAACCATCGTTTGACGTGTAACTGCGAGATATAAGAAAAACAATGTGAATACGAGGGATAAAACAAGCGCAAACTGCCCGTGTTTATACCGGTCATGTTGTTTGATTTGTTGGGGGGGCATGATTCTCCTCCTTTCTTAGAAACTTAATCATTAAGTTCAGCGCGTAAGCGAGGATTCAGTAAGGCATAAAGTAAATCCACAACTAAATTGACAACTGAAATCATTATGGCAATATAGACAACCCCAGCAAGAATGGCTGGAATATCAGGAATGAATTGTTTATCTACAATATAACTACCGAGTCCTTGAATATTAAAAACTTTCTCCGTGACACTTGCCCCGCCAAGCATCGCACCAAACTGTAAGCCAATCACGGTTAAAATGGGAATCCATGCGTTAGGGAGCGCATGTTTAGTAAAGATTCGTCTATTTGATAACCCTTTTGCTTTGGCTGTCACGATATAATCTTCATGCATGACTTCTAAAATTTCTGATCGTGTCATTCGGGCAATAGTCGCAGAAAGTCCTGTTCCTAAGACAATCACTGGCATAATCAACGACGCTAATTGTCCAGGAATATAGGTTGATGGTAGTAAGTCTAATTCAATCGAAAACGCTAAGATAAAGATGAGGCCTTGCCAAAAGCTAGGGATGGATAGACCGATGAGCGCAACAAACATAAAACTGTAATCCCAAAAGCTGTTTACTTTAACCGCAGATATGATACCGATTGGTACAGCAATCGCAATCGCTAAGACGAGCGAAAGAAAAGCTAACGTAAGGGTCACTGGAAAGCGATTCTCTATGTTGAGTAGCACATCTTCATAGCCTTGATATGTTGTCCCTAAATCAAAGGTGATAAATCCATGCAGGCGTTCCGTGAGTTGGGTGAAGTACGGTTGATCTAGACCGAATAAAGTCTCAAAGTTTTCACGTTGCGCTGCGGTTGCTTGATCGCCTAGTATATTCTGAGCTGGGTCCTGTGGTGAAAAATAAAGCAAGGTAAACACAATTACAATCACCGAGAAGATAACAAATACAGTCGCCAACAGTCGTTCAAAAATGAATCTAATCAATCCTTGATGATAAATGAAATAAAATAGATACAGAAAAAGACCTGGCACAAGTGTCATGAGTATAAAAAGTCGTGATCGCAACAACTGTTCGAAAAATTGCGAGTAATTTAATCTGTCTTGTTGTTCTGTTTTTTTTATTAGTGCCTGTTCCTTAGAAATAAAGGCTTGTTTTTCCTGTTCATTTGGTTCGCGGTTAAAATATTTCATGCGCTGATCATAATCCGTTTGAAGCTTTCGTATCATCTGTTGATCTAAAAGGGTTGCCGTCACGGGTAGTTTACGCACCTTAAACCAAAAGTACAGCAGTGCAGGTATATGAATGAGGATACCTAATAGCCAATGAATGAAGCGCAAGCCAACTGCGGCTTGGCTAACGTGAAACCCTTTGATTAAACGTGTTGTCATGTTTTGGTCGCCTCCTTTCAAAATACTTGATAATTCCTACCTGTTTAGTATACAATAGCTTAAACAAGATTATAGATAGTCTTTAAGGTAATGTCAAATATAAAAATTCAAGTTGTCTTAAGGTAGGTCTTCATTAAGACGCTATCCATGAACGAAGTAGGACCATAAATAAGACGTACCCCAAAGTAAGTGACTAAATAGAAGTAGGTGAGTGTATGTCAGTATTAACAACTGAAAATTTATCTGTTGATTTTAAACGAATGAACGAAACCCGTCGTGTCGTTAATCAGATTAATTTTTCCATTGCCAAAGGTGAAACGTTAGGCATCGTAGGAGAATCAGGTTCTGGTAAAAGTGTCACGGCAAAAGCAGTGATGAAATTATTAAATGAACAACAAGCAGAGGTGGCGGTAGACAAACTCAACTATAATGAAACCGACATCGCCAGCTTAAATCAGAAACAAATGACAAAAGTGCGAGGGAAAGAAATCAGTATGATTTTTCAAGATCCGATGAGTGCTTTTAATCCAACCATGAAGATTGGCAAACAATTAATTGAAACAGCACAGGTGCATTTACACCTTTCGAAAAAACAAGCAATAGCACGTGCCTTAGAGATGCTTAAAAAAGTAGGGATTGACCGGGTCGATGAACGAATCCATCAGTACCCGCACGAATTCTCAGGAGGTATGTTGCAACGAGCGATGATTGCGATGGCACTTATTTGCCGTCCTAAATTACTAATCGCAGATGAACCAACGACTGCATTGGATGTAAGAATCCAAGCGCAAATCTTAAAGTTAATGAAAGAACTTCAACGAGAAATAGACATGAGTATTATTTTAATTACCCATGACTTTGGTGTCGTCGCTGGGATGTGTGACCGTGTCGTTGTGATGAAAGATGGTGAACTTGTAGAAGAAAATGATGTTGCTTCTATTTTTAATGCTCCTAAACATCCGTATACGAAAAAGCTGTTAGAAGCACTGCCGCGGTTACATGATGATAAAGTCGCAACAAAGAAGAAGACGAATGAAGAGGTTCTCTTATCTGTATCAGAATTAACAAAAGTATTTCGATTGAAGAATGGTAAGAAACTCACGGCCGTTGAGGATGTTAGCTTTGATATTAAACGCGGAGAAACCTTGGGACTGGTTGGTGAGTCAGGATCAGGTAAATCAACAACAGGACGATTAATTCTCCAACTAGAATCACTGACTGCGGGTAGCGTCACTTATAAGGGTATGCGGATTCATCGATTTAATAAACGCGATCGCCTTAAACTTAGACGTGATATTCAGATTATTTTCCAAGACCCAAAAGCTTCACTAAACCCGAGAATGAAGGTGATGGATATTATTGGTCAACCACTAGATGTGCACCATTTATATCCAGATAAAGAAAAGCGCAAGAAACGCATCAAAGAGCTATTAAAGCTTGTCGGTCTAGAGCATGAACATATGTACCGCTATCCCCATGAGTTTAGTGGTGGACAACAACAACGGATCGGTATTGCAAGGGCTCTTGCGGTTGAGCCAACCTTTATTGTCTGTGACGAAGTCCTGTCAGCACTTGATGTATCGATTCAAGCACAGATGGTCGAGTTATTAAAAGACTTACAAGAAAAATTAGGCCTTACCTATTTATTTATTGCACATGACTTAGCGATGGTAAAACACTTATGTGATCGGGTCGCGGTGATGTATGAAGGGAAACTCATTGAGCTGGGATCGGCTGTTGATGTCTACGACCAACCGTTACATCCGTATACACGTGCGCTTATTGATGCTGTTCCTATTCCGGAGCCAGTGAAGGAAAAAGAAAAATTACAAAACTACCAACCGGGTAAGCTTAACTTCACGTTTGATCATCAGTGGGTAGAAAAGTATGAGGGGCACTGGGTGAGAGAATAATGCTGCATCTCAATCCATATTAAAGAGACATAGAAGAAGACAGTTAGCTGAATGCTAGCTGTCTTTAATTATAAAAATATTCAAATGTGATAGCGTTACCAAAGCTGGTATAGACAACTATATAATCCTATGATAGGATTATAGTATAACAAATATGAAATGGAGGTTTTGCATTATGATGAGTTATTTTCAAAAACTCGGTCGGTCTTTAATGCTCCCGGTATCTGTCTTACCCGCGGCAGCAATTCTAATGGGGATTGGGTATTGGATTGATCCATCAGGATGGGGTTCAGGTAATGCCTTTGCTGCTTTCTTTATTAAAGCAGGGGGATCTATTATTGATAATATCCCAATCTTGTTTGCAATTGGTGTCGCTTTAGGTATGTCGAAAGAAAAGGATGGCTCAGCTGCTTTAAGTGGTTTGGTCGGTTATCTTGTTGTCACCACATTATTATCTACAGAAACAGTGCAATTATTACAAGGGACAGAAGATGTTTCGATTGCTTTTGGTAATACTGGTAATGCATTTATAGGGATTATTTCTGGTTTAGTAGCAGCGAAAATGTATGATAAATTTAGTCATGTAAAATTACCAGACGCACTGGCATTCTTTAGTGGTAAACGTGCTGTGCCGATTATGACGGCGGTATCGATGTTGGTCGTTTCGGCGATATTATTCTTCGTGTGGCCAGTTGTGTTTGAGGCGCTTGTAAGCTTTGGTGAATTCATTAGTGGTTTAGGTGCTGTTGGTGCAGGCCTTTATGGTTTCTCTAACCGTCTTCTTATTCCAACGGGGCTACACCATGCTTTAAACCAAGTATTTTGGTTTGACCTTGCTGGTATTAATGATATCGGTAACTTCTGGAGTGGTGAAGGTGTGAAAGGTGTAACGGGTATGTATCAAGCTGGTTTCTTCCCAGTGATGATGTTTGGATTACCAGCTGCGGCACTTGCAATGTATCACACCGCCAAAGAAAATAAGAAAAAGAATGTCGCTGCACTTATGTTTGCGGCCGGCTTTGCAGCCTTCTTTACTGGGGTAACTGAACCGATTGAATTTGCGTTCATGTTTGTTGCACCAGGTTTATACTTTGTTCACGCTTTACTAACAGGTCTATCTTTAACGATTGCAGCCTTGTTTAACTGGACAGCAGGCTTTGGTTTTAGTGCCGGTTTTGTTGACTTTGTATTAAGCTCACGTTTACCGTTAGCTAATCAGCCCTACATGTTAATTGTTCAAGGATTAGTGTTTGCGGTGTTATACTATGTCATTTTCCGAGCGCTTATCCAAGGGTTGAATTTAAAAACACCTGGTCGTGGAGACGATCTTGAAGATGAAGATGATGTAGTTAGTGCACATGCTAGTGATGATAAATATCGCTACATGGCTGAAACAATCTATCAAGGTCTTGGTGGAGATGAGAATGTTGTCTCAGTCGATAACTGTATTACTCGCCTTCGTTTAGAAGTAAAAGATATGAATAAAGTCGATCAACAAAAAATTAAGTCGACAGGTATCCCGGGCATTAATGTGATTAACGATCATAATATTCAAGTTGTTGTGGGAACGCAAGTTGAATCTGTTGCTAATGAAATACACAAGTTGAGAAAATAACGCGAGTATAAAAATAATAAGTAGGAGAAAGATCAAGTAGCTTCAAGCGGCTTGGTCTTTCTTCGTATTTAAAAAGGAGAAGTATAATGAAACGGTTACTCGATTGTTACGCATCAGATTTTAAGAAAATGACAAAAGCTGAGAAACTCTTAGCTATAAAATTAAGTGAAGGCCGTAGTCTAGTGGCTGAAACTGTTGTGACTGCACCACCCATGTATCCAAATGTCACGAATCAAGAAATTGTCGCGCGCTTTGGTGCCGATATGGTACTACTCAACATGTTGGATGTATTTGGAACGACGCTGTTAGATGGCAAAGATTTAAAAGCTAAAGACTACGTAGCAACCATAAGAAAACTTACCGGTCGTCTTATTGGTTTGAATTTAGAGCCGGTTGCTGAAACAAGTGCTAAAAACCCTCATTTAGAGTCGATTCCTGTTGGTAGAAAAGCAGTTAAAGAGACACTCAAACAAGTAAAAGAACTAAATCTGGACTTTGTTTGTTTGACTGGCAATCCTAAAACGGGCGTAACTCATAAAGAAATGATCAGTGCTGTAAAAGAGGCAAAAGGTATATTAGGTGAAAATGTCTTTATAATTGCCGGCAAGATGCACCATGCAGGTGTTGTCGATGATCCGTTGACAGAAGCAGTCGTCAAGCAATTAGTGGAAGCTGGGACAAATATCTTGCTGTTACCATCTCCAAAAACGGTACCAGGATTTACAGTCGCGGAAGCGACCCAATTTGTTCGCTATATTCACGAGCACGACCGATTAGCAATGAGTACGATTGGTACAAGTCAAGAAGGTAGTCGTCAACATGTGATTGAAACCATCGCTTTACAAAATAAAGAAATAGGCTTTGATTTACACCACATTGGTGATGCGGGTTACACCGGACTTGCGATTCCTGAAAATATTGAGGCTTATTCAGTTGCGATCAGAGGGAAACGACATACAATGGTGAGAATGGCACAGGCGGTGACGCGATGATTAAAGAATTTTGTGCAGAGAATTATACTGATTTAGAGAAAGCGATTCATCAAGGTATTGATCGGATTGAACTATGTGATGCTTTAGCTGTAGGTGGCACAACACCGAGTTATGGTGTTATCGAACAGTCGGTTAGACTAGCCAAACAACATAAAGTGGAAGTTGTTGTCATGATTCGCCCACGCCAAGGAGGTTTTTGTTATACTGAAATGGAAAGAAAAATAATGGAACGTGATATTGATGTGGCGCTTCGGTTAGGTGCGACGGGTGTTGTATTTGGTTGTTTAACAAAGGAAAACACAATCGATGTACCACTGATGAAGCAATTAGTTGATGAAGTTAATAATCGCGGAGAGATTATTTTTCATATGGCATTTGATCAGATAACCCCAAAAGAAAAGTATCAAGCCATTGATCAACTCATTGCCTTAAATGTCACACGCGTCCTTTTACATGGCAGTGATCCGAATCAATCGGTAGAAGGTAATGCCGAAGAAATTAATGATTATATTCGCTATGCTGATCATAACATTGACTTTATTGTAGGTGGTGGGGTAACGGCCGATAATTTAGCCGGATTGAAAAGTATTGTCAATACCAATCAGTTTCACGGAACAAAAATTATAAAATTATAGAGGTGATACGATGTATGCTTATATCGAAGAAATCAAGCGGTTACTCGACCAAGTTGATCATAATCATGAGCCGATTGATCAAGCGGTTCAATTACTCATTGAAGCCGGTGTGAATAAAAATAGTATCTTTTGTTTTGGGGCAGGACATGCCGGAATACTAGCGCAAGAAATGTATTACCGTGCGGGTGGACTTATGATCTTAAATCCTATCTTTTCTCGAGACCTGATGCTGGATACTGAACCAGTCACATATACTTCTGAGGTCGAAAGGTTACACGGATACGGAACATTGCTGGCAAAGAAACCCCCTTTTACTTCAGGTGATGTCTTACTTGTTCATTCTGTATCAGGGCGAAATCCAGTCCCTATTGAACTCGCACTGGCCGCAAAAGAAAAAGGTGTAACCGTAATTGCGATTACTAATGTAACCTATACGAATCACGTTACCTCACGCCACCAGTCGGGTCTGAAATTAAAAGATGTAGCTGATATCGTACTCGATAACTTTGGTGCGATTGGCGATGGCGCGATTCAAATTGAAGGATCAGATCAACGCGTCGCCCCGACATCAACCGTGATTGGCGCAACAATTGTTAACCTGCTTGTCAGTGAAATGGTACAAAGGTGGCCGACGAGCGACGTGTTACCGGTCTTTTATAGTGCCAACTTAGATGGTGGTATGGCCCACAACAAGGAAGCGATTAAAACGTATTATGATCAAATCCATTATCGCTTCGAATAAGAAAAAGATGATTGCTCCGATCATCTTTTTTGAAATGCGTATCTAGAAATAGATGTATATAAAAAAGTGTGAAGTTATCTTTTAATCTAGCCCTTATTTACGAGCGAGGTGCCCAATGGAAAAACAGTCAAGTACCAAGAAAAAACGAACCGCTTGGATATTGAGTATATTCAGTATTTTAAAATGGCTACAACCGTATTTACCAAAGGTAATAGCGGATAATATGGTTGGCATAGTGGTCACTAGTGTGCTATTTGGTTTAGGTCTATATGGTTTATTTTATCGCAAGAAAGATGGAAATAGCACGGTAAAACAAGATGATTAAGCTAAATGGTCCTGCAGCCTTAACGGTTCATTTCAATATTGAATTTATACCGATCGGCGCGGTAGATGCTTTTTACAAATTCAATCGGTGTCCCAGCTGCATCATCTAAAAAACTAATCCGGTGCATGATGAGGACGGGATCATTTTTCTTGATTTTTAAGTAGGTGACCTCTTCACTATTAGCAAGTCCTGCTTCAATCGACTGAAACCCGCGTTTAATCGACAAACCAAGTGTAGCTTCAAGGTAGTGATAAAAAGATGTTTCAATTTGATGATCTTTTAGTTCGCCGATAAGCTTTTTGGGTGTGTAGATGGTTTCGAGTGCGATCGGCTCATTGTTAGCTAATCTCAGTCTGACGATTTCATAGATGACATCCTCATTTGTTCGTTTTAGTTTGTCATGTGCAGCTGAGGGACCGACACACTCATTCATTTTAATAATTTTAGTTGATGGTGTGAGATGACGGTTACGCATATCTTCACTGAAACTTGTTAATTGAGAAATATCTTGCTCAAATTTTTGTTCGCTTACAAATGTTCCACGCCCGCGTTCACGATAAAGTATCCCCTGACTGACAAGGTTGTTAATCGCTTGACGCACAGTCATACGACTGATGCCATGCTTTTCTGCATATTCACGTTCGGAAGGGATTGGACTATGCGGCTCCATTCCACTCTTATCGATTTCATTCTTAATTGCCTTTTCTAATTGATAGTAAATGGGTATTTTTGATTGCTTATTAACCACCAGTCCGCCTCCTTCTCGATTATTTAATCATCTGGTGTATCCTATCACTATTTTATCAGACTAAATGAATAAAGTATAGAATAAACAACTAGATAACTATACCAATATATCTTTCGTCACGACATAATGAAATCCGATAAGATAATCCGGCGATTACCTTATCGGATTCATTTACTTATTTGTTAATTGATCAGCTAGTGTGATAAATTGATTCACATCCTCAGTCATTAACTGAACCCCTTGAGCCCAGAAGTCAACGTTAGTGACGTCAACCCCTAAGTGTTTCATCGCAAGGTCTTCAACCGTCATCGCTCCTGTATCTTTAAGCAAGGCAATGTATTTCTCTTCAAAGTTTTCAGGTTGCTTTAAGTATTCTGCATATATGCCTAAACTAAATAAGTAACCAAATGTGTACGGGAAGTTATAAAACGGGACATCATCAATAAAGAAGTGCAATTTACTACTCCAAAAATGAGGGTGATACGTATCCAGTGCTCCGTGAAACGCTTCTTTTTGAGCGGCTGTCATTAATTCTGATAGCTGAACATGTGAAACAATTCCTTTTTTGCGGGCATGATAAAAGCTATCCTCAAAAATAAACCGAGCATGAATATTCATAAACATCGCTGTTGCTCCTTCAAGTTTATTATTCAACAGGGACAGTTTTTCCTCATCCGAACGGGCTGATTTAACAGTCGCATCCGCGATAATTGTTTCCGCAAAGGTACTAGCCGTTTCCGCAACGTTCATCGCATAGTGCTGATTTAAATACGGGACATCGGTTAAAACATGAGAATGAAAAGCGTGGCCTAATTCATGCGCAAGTGTACTCGTATCCGATGCTGAACCAGTAAAGGTCATAAAAATTCGTGATTCATCAAACTCAGGTAAGCTTGTACAGTAGCCACCCGGTCGTTTATCATTTCGGTCTTCAGCTTCTACCCAGCGATTGTTTAAGGCATGGGTAGTGAAGTCTGTGAGTTTAGGACCGAATGTATGGAAATGTTTAATAATAAAATCACACGCTTCATCGTACGTAAAGGTCATCGCTTTGTGATCACCAATAGCTAAGGGGGCATCAACATCTTGCCAAGCTAATTCATCTAGCTGTAAGAGCTGTTGTTTTTTCTTTAAGAAGGAGACAAGCGGCTGTTTATTGTCAGAGACTGCTTGCCACATCGCATCGAGTGTCGCTTTTGACATCCGGTTATATTCGAGGGGTTCCTCTAAATGATGGCGATATTGATGCTTGTCTTGTAGTGTCATACGGTAACCGTCTAAGTGATTTAAGACATCAGCAAATATCGGGGCTTGATGACTAAAGGCCTCTTCCCATGCGGTAAATAGTTGTTTTCTTACCATTGGGTCGTTGTCTTGTGACATTCGATTCATTGCTTGTCCAATCGACAAGTTGACCGTTTCACCTTGTGCGTTTGTCCAAGGGATTGACATCGTTGAAATAATCGTGTCGTACACCTGACTCCAAGCGGCTAAACCATCTTTATTCAATTCGGCAATTAAAGCCTCTTCTTGCTCGGAAAGAAGACGGGCGCCTTTTTGGCGCTGTTCTGTTAAGACAAAAGCAATCGATGCCAGAGTCTCATCGGCTAAAAATTGTGTGAATGTCGCTTCATCAAGGTCGACCAGTTTTTGCGTAAAACGATTGCCGACTTTATTTAATTCGCTAAAGAGCACCATAATTTCACCCTTCACAACAGGCGCATAAGGATCTTTTGTGTTTGCGTCATGGGCCATATTCGCAAATGTTGATGCGTGCAGTAAGGCCTTTTCTAGCTGTTCTTGTTGGATTAAGAGTTGTTTAAAGTCTGCTAACTGATCAGTAAACTGATCGACAAGGGTTTTAAACGTAGCTAAATCTTGTGCAATGGATTGAAGTTTGTTTTTTAGGGCAGGTGATGCAGTGCCACCAGGGAAAATGGCATCCAAATCCCATGTTTGTGTATAAGTCATAATAATCACCTTTCTTTTAATGGATTGCTTTCTTGTTTATGTCTTCAATTGGCTATAGGTGTTGAAGCAAAGAAAACTTAACGCATCTACGCTAAGTTTTCTTGACTGTTACTTATTCGTCGTCTAGTTGAACATTATGGTAAACGTTCTGGACATCTTCTAAATCTTCTAAGGCATCAATCAATTTTTCAAATGTCTCTAAGTCCTCATCCGATAGTGTGAGTTCGTTTTGTGGTAACATCGCAAGCTCAGCAACAGTAAAGTCCTCGACACCCGCTTTTGTTAACGCTTCTTGAACTGCATGGAATTGGTCAGGCTCAGCATAAATAATCACCGCACCGTCTTCATCGACAACATCACGCACATCAAGGTCTTGTTCCATCATCAGTTCAAAAACCTCATCGACAGATTTATTTTCGACACCTAAAACAGCAGTATGGTCAAACATATAACTCGCTGAACCATTAGTACCCATATTGCCACCATTTTTACCGAAGGTCATTCTAACGTCAGCGGCGGTACGATTGACGTTATTCGTTAACGTATCAACAATTACCATCGACCCGCTTGGGCCAAAACCTTCATAGCGGAGTTCATCAAAGTTCTCTTCGCCGCCACCTTTGGCTTTGTCGATCGCACGATCAATAATATGCTTGGGTACACTATACGTTTTAGCACGTTCTAAGACGAATTTAAGCGCCTGATTAGATTCAGGTGAAGGTTCGCCTTGTTTAGCAGCTACATAGATTTCACGGCCGAATTTTGCATAAATACGACTGGTGTTTTTGTCTTTACTTGCCTTTTTCTCTTTAATGTTATTCCATTTACGTCCCATTATTATACACTTCTTTCTTCTTTAGCTTTAGTTGATCATCGTTATTTATTATACACGAAACGGGACATGGATAAAGAAAAAACAAGAAAAAAGTCTACCTCTGTTCTGTTAATTAGTTGTGGAGATCATTCCCCTGAAGCTTCCCTATGAGATAGTGTGATTGAGATAACGCGAGAAAAACCGTGCTACTTGCCGGCGATACTCATCCTTATCTGTCACATAACTGTACGCATGCTCCGCACCAGGAACGATGTATAAAGCTTTATCTGAAGCGGCTGCTTGATAGAGTTCATACGCCATGTCTGTAGGCACAAAACTGTCCTTGTCTCCGTGAATGAAAAGCGTCGGTGTTGAGCTTTTTTTTACTTGATCAACAGGTGACGCTTCAGTGAACGAATAGCCAGCTTTATACTTTGTGAGTAAACTTGTCATTGGAATAATTGGGTACGAAGGTAATTTATATAAGTTCTTCAGTTGATAGCTAAGCTCTTTTTCGACAGAGCTATAACCACAATCTTCGACGATCGCTTTGACTTGGTCCGGTAAAATTTCTCCACTAACGTTAAGTACTGTCGCGCCGCCCATACTAACACCAAAGAGTACAATCTCCGTGTCCTGCCCGTAGCGATTGATGAGTGAATCAATCCACGCGAGATAATCATGACGTTCCGGCCAACCGAAGCCAATATAATCCCCTTCACTGTCACCGTGACCTCGCGCATCAGGTAAGACAATCGTAAAGCCTAAATCGTAAAATAATTTGGCGAATGGCGCCATTTCCTTACTTGTGCCGCTATAACCGTGTGCTAAAATAGCTACTTTTTTGTTTGCTTTTTCATGCTCGACAAGCATAGCTTTAAGGGTTAGATTATCTTGTGATTGAATCGTTAAGGTATTACGCTCAACTTTTTGAAACCATATTTTTTCTTTTTCCCACGGATCATTAGGAACGACGTTAATAAGATCGTAATCGAGCGGGACGGTTGAACGTTTGTTTTTAACGGCTTGCTTATAAAAATAAATGCTGCTGTAAAGAAGCGCCGCACTTGTTGTACCGAGTGCGGATAAGGCGATTTTAAGTGTTTTTTTCTTCAACGGAATCATCCTTTTCATTGTAGGTTAGTGTAGCGATAAGAGTGAGGTTCATCTCCATTATATGAAATTAAAGGTGAAATTGCGAAACATCTACCGTTTGTTTTCTTTTAAAATCTATCGGTTAAACATTTTTTCAGCAAATTAACAAAAACTATGCTATAATCTCGAGTTTGACACTTAATTAAAACAAAAACTCTCTAACCCCTTATTTTACAGGGGTTTAGAGAGTTTTTTCGCTTTTGAAAAAGTGAGTACTATTTTGCTTTTCTGGATAGCTTTAAATTATTTTTCATTTTTTTAATGGTATT
>NZ_FOXC01000067.1:2037-5108 GCF_900115605.1 Halolactibacillus halophilus | reverse complement strand
TTATACCCTGAAAACTAGATAAGAAGTAAACAATCATCAAACAAAAATTTAGTTAAGTCCTCGATCGATTAGTATTCGTCAGCTGCACATGTCACCATGCTTCCACCTCGAACCTATCTACCTCATCGTCTCTGAGGGATCTTACTCTTTACAGATGGGAAGTCTCATCTTGAGGGGGGCTTCATGCTTAGATGCTTTCAGCACTTATCCCTTCCACACGTAGCTACCCAGCTATGCTCCTGGCGGAACAACTGGTGCACCAGCGGTATGTCCATCCCGGTCCTCTCGTACTAAGGACAGCTCCTCTCAAACTTCCAACGCCCACGACGGATAGGGACCGAACTGTCTCACGACGTTCTGAACCCAGCTCGCGTACCGCTTTAATGGGCGAACAGCCCAACCCTTGGGACCGACTACAGCCCCAGGATGCGATGAGCCGACATCGAGGTGCCAAACCTCCCCGTCGATGTGGACTCTTGGGGGAGATAAGCCTGTTATCCCCGGGGTAGCTTTTATCCGTTGAGCGACGGCCCTTCCATTCGGTACCGCCGGATCACTAAGCCCGACTTTCGTCCCTGCTCGACTTGTAGGTCTCGCAGTCAAGCTCCCTTATGCCTTTGCACTCTACGAATGATTTCCAACCATTCTGAGGGAACCTTTGGGCGCCTCCGTTACTCTTTGGGAGGCGACCGCCCCAGTCAAACTGCCCGCCTGACACTGTCTCCGAACCGGATCACGGTCCTGGGTTAGAAGATCAACACAATCAGGGTGGTATCCCACCAGCGCCTCCACGTAAGCTAGCGCTCACGCTTCTAAGGCTCCCACCTATCCTGTACAAATTGTGCCAATATTCAATATCAGGCTACAGTAAAGCTCCACGGGGTCTTTCCGTCCTGTCGCGGGTAATGCGCATTTTCACGCATAGTTTAATTTCACCGGGTCTCTCGTTGAGACAGTGCCCAAGTCGTTGCACCTTTCGTGCGGGTCGGAACTTACCCGACAAGGAATTTCGCTACCTTAGGACCGTTATAGTTACGGCCGCCGTTTACTGGGGCTTCGGTTCAATGCTTCGCTATAAAGCTAACATGTCCCCTTAACCTTCCAGCACCGGGCAGGTGTCAGCCCCTATACTTCGCCTTGCGGCTTCGCAGAGACCTGTGTTTTTGCTAAACAGTCGCTTGGGCCCTTTCACTGCGGCTTCTCAGAATGAGAAGCACCCCTTCTCCCGAAGTTACGGGGTCATTTTGCCGAGTTCCTTAACGAGAGTTCTCCCGCTCACCTTAGAATTCTCATCTCGCCTACCTGTGTCGGTTTGCGGTACAGGCACCACTTTTCTCACTAGAGGCTTTTCTTGGCAGTGTGAAGTCGGGAACTTCGATACTTTATTTCTCTCCCCATCACAACCTGTGATTGCCAGACGGATTTGCCTATCTGACTCACTCATTGCTTGGACGCACACTTCCATCCGTGCGCTTTCCCTATCCTACTGCGTTCCCCCATCGCTCAAACAAAAAGGAGGTGGTACAGGAATATCAACCTGTTGTCCATCGTCTACGCCTTTCGGCCTCGACTTAGGTCCTGACTAACCCTGAGAGGACGAGCCTTCCTCAGGAAACCTTAGGCATTCGGTGAAGAAGATTCTCACTTCTTTTTCGCTACTCATACCGGCATTCTCACTTCTAAGCGCTCCACCAGTCCTCACGGTCTGACTTTACAGCACTTAGAACGCTCTCCTACCATTGATCAAAGATCAATCCGTAGCTTCGGTGATACGTTTAGCCCCGGTACATTTTCGGCGCAGCGTCACTCGACCAGTGAGCTATTACGCACTCTTTAAATGGTGGCTGCTTCTAAGCCAACATCCTGGTTGTCTGTGCAACGCCACATCCTTTTCCACTTAACGTATACTTTGGGACCTTAGCTGACGGTCTGGGTTGTTTCCCTCTCGACTATGAACCTTATCACCCACAGTCTGACTCCCAAGGTTATATCATTGGCATTCGGAGTTTGACTGAATTCGGTAACCCGGTAGGGGCCCCTAGTCCAATCAGTGCTCTACCTCCAAGATACATGCCTTGAGGCTAGTCCTAAAACTATTTCGGAGAGAACCAGCTATCTCCGTGTTCGATTGGCATTTCACCCCTACCCACACCTCATCCCCGCATTTTTCAACATACGTGGGTTCGGGCCTCCAGTCAGTGTTACCTGACCTTCACCCTGGACATGGGTAGATCACACGGTTTCGGGTCTACGACCACCTACTCTATTCGCCCTATTCAGACTCGCTTTCGCTGCGGCTCCGCCTTTTCTGGCTTAACCTTGCAGGGGATCGTAACTCGCCGGTCCATTCTACAAAAGGTACGCCGTCACCCATTAACGGGCTTCGACTAATTGTAAGCGCACGGTTTCAGGATCTCTTTCACTCCCCTTCCGGGGTGCTTTTCACCTTTCCCTCACGGTACTGGTTCACTATCGGTCACTAGGGAGTATTTAGCCTTGGGAGATGGTCCTCCCGGATTCCGACGGAATTTCACGTGTTCCGCCGTACTCAGGATCCACATCGGAGGGTAAAATCTTTTCACTACAGGGCTGTTACCTTCTGTGGCGGACCTTTCCAGGTCGCTTCGTGTAAATTCTACTTTTGTAACTCCGTATGATGTGTCCTACAACCCCAAGAAGCAAGCTTCTTGGTTTGGGCTGATTCCGTTTCGCTCGCCGCTACTCAGGAAATCGCATTTGCTTTCTCTTCCTCTGGGTACTTAGATGTTTCAGTTCCCCAGGTCTGCCTTCATTAACCTATTGATTCAGTTAATGATCTCACGTCATTACACGTGATGGGTTCCCCCATTCGGAAATTTCCGGATCAACGCTTACGTACAGCTCCCCGAAACATATCGGTGTTCGTCCCGTCCTTCATCGGCTCCTAGTGCCAAGGCATCCACCGTGCGCCCTTTCTTACTTAACTAATATGAGTAAACTCTTTATTACTACAGTAAAAAGACGTTTGGTCTTAATTTCTTTCAAAGTTTGATGTCTTGTCATACTTCTTTATCTAGTTTTCAAGGTACAAG
>NZ_FOXC01000067.1:0-1743 GCF_900115605.1 Halolactibacillus halophilus | reverse complement strand
CTTTGACCACTCAAAACTGAATAAACACACAACAGTAAGTCAAGCACAGTCCGTTAGGACTGTTTCCGTTAATTTCCTTAGAAAGGAGGTGATCCAGCCGCACCTTCCGATACGGCTACCTTGTTACGACTTCACCCCAATCATTTGTCCCACCTTCGGCGGCTGGCTCCAAAAGGTTACCTCACCGACT
The DNA here is from genome assembly GCF_900115605.1 of Halolactibacillus halophilus. GTDB lineage: Bacteria > Bacillota > Bacilli > Bacillales > Amphibacillaceae > Halolactibacillus > Halolactibacillus halophilus. The sequence continues at coordinate 1,553 of NZ_FOXC01000067.1, read as the reverse complement.
TCGGGTGTTACAAACTCTCGTGGTGTGACGGGCGGTGTGTACAAGACCCGGGAACGTATTCACCGTGGCATGCTGATCCACGATTACTAGCGATTCCGGCTTCATGTAGGCGAGTTGCAGCCTACAATCCGAACTGAGAATGGTTTTATGGGATTTGCTAAACCTCGCGGTCTTGCGGCCCTTTGTACCATCCATTGTAGCACGTGTGTAGCCCAGGTCATAAGGGGCATGATGATTTGACGTCATCCCCACCTTCCTCCGGTTTGTCACCGGCAGTCACCTTAGAGTGCCCAACTGAATGCTGGCAACTAAGATCAAGGGTTGCGCTCGTTGCGGGACTTAACCCAACATCTCACGACACGAGCTGACGACAACCATGCACCACCTGTCACTCTGTCCCCGAAGGGAACGTCCTATCTCTAGGAGTGTCAGAGGATGTCAAGACCTGGTAAGGTTCTTCGCGTTGCTTCGAATTAAACCACATGCTCCACCGCTTGTGCGGGTCCCCGTCAATTCTTTTGAGTTTCAGCCTTGCGGCCGTACTCCCCAGGCGGAGTGCTTAATGCGTTAACTGCAGCACTAAGGGGCGGAAACCCCCTAACACCTAGCACTCATCGTTTACGGCGTGGACTACCAGGGTATCTAATCCTGTTTGCTCCCCACGCTTTCGCGCCTCAGCGTCAGTTACAGACCAGAGAGTCGCCTTCGCCACTGGTGTTCCTCCATATATCTACGCATTTCACCGCTACACATGGAATTCCACTCTCCTCTTCTGTACTCAAGTCCCCCAGTTTCCAATGACCGCTTGCGGTTGAGCCGCAAGATTTCACATCAGACTTAAGAGACCGCCTGCGCGCGCTTTACGCCCAATAATTCCGGACAACGCTTGCCCCCTACGTATTACCGCGGCTGCTGGCACGTAGTTAGCCGGGGCTTTCTCGTCAGGTACCGTCAAGGTACCGCCCTATTTGAACGGTACTTGTTCTTCCCTAACAACAGAACTTTACGATCCGAAAACCTTCATCGTTCACGCGGCGTTGCTCCGTCAGACTTTCGTCCATTGCGGAAGATTCCCTACTGCTGCCTCCCGTAGGAGTCTGGGCCGTGTCTCAGTCCCAGTGTGGCCGATCACCCTCTCAGGTCGGCTACGCATCGTGGCCTTGGTGAGCCGTTACCTCACCAACTAGCTAATGCGCCGCGGGCCCATCTATAAGTGACAGCTAAAAGCCGCCTTTTAAAGTGTGTTCATGTGAACGCACTGGTTATCCGGTATTAGCCCATGTTTCCACGAGTTATCCCAGTCTTATAGGTAGGTTGCCCACGTGTTACTCACCCGTCCGCCGCTCATTCCACTGATCGTCACCCCGAAGGGGTCTGTTCAGCTTCCTGCGCTCGACTTGCATGTATTAGGCACGCCGCCAGCGTTCGTCCTGAGCCAAGATCAAACTCTCAATAATATTGATGAGTAATTCTTTACTCTGGTTTCAAGCACTAGCTTGTCTTACTTTATTTCTTAACTTTACTGTGTGTGTTATTCAGTTTTCAATGGTCAA
>NZ_FOXC01000037.1 GCF_900115605.1 Halolactibacillus halophilus | reverse complement strand
ATAGTACTCAATAATTAAAGTCGAAATTTGACATAAAAAATAAGCCATATCAAGGCTTAAGAGTGCTTTTAAAGAAATGAAGTGTCAAACTCCCGGGATCGTCTTGTTCATTACGGCGATTATTTAACACATTAATCGAATCGGCATCATATGAAAACGAAGCGAACTTTCTTTTAATTATCAAACGAACCATTATACAATTAATCTGAATTTTTTGTCAATTAATACAACCGTTTTTCTAAAAAAAAGTTTTAGATTCCTAATAAAAAAGCTTGAAAAACAGTTGCCGTTGTCGTATTGTAAGTAACAATAAGTTAAAACAGAGAGAAAAAATAATCTAAAATTATAGAGGAGGCGCAACATGAGGGAGGACAAATTTACAAAAGAAGGTTTAACGTTTGATGATGTATTATTAATGCCAAGTAAATCAGAGGTATTACCACGAGATGTCTCACTGAAAGTGTCGCTAGCAGAGACTTTACAGTTAAATATTCCGTTGATTAGTGCAGGTATGGATACAGTTACTGAAGCGGAGATGGCGATTGCGATGGCACGTCAAGGTGGTTTAGGCATCATCCACAAAAATATGTCGATTGAAGATCAAGTGGAACATGTGGACCGGGTCAAGCGTTCTGAGAGTGGTGTTATTACGAATCCATTCTTCTTAACGCCTGAGAATCAAGTCTTTGATGCTGAGCACTTAATGGGTAAGTTCCGTATTTCTGGTGTGCCGATTGTTAATAATCGTGAAGAGCAAGTGCTCGTTGGTATTTTAACGAACCGCGACATGCGTTTTATTGAAGATTATTCTATTCAAATTAAAGATGTGATGACTTCTGAAAATCTTGTGACTGCAACTGTTGGCACAACACTCGACGAAGCGAGTCAAATCTTGCAAAAACATCGAATTGAAAAGCTACCATTGATTGATGAAAATGGGGTATTAAAAGGCCTTATCACCATTAAAGATATCGAAAAAGTGATTGAATTCCCTAACTCCGCCAAAGATAACCAAGGTCGCTTACTATGCGGGGCTGCGGTTGGTGTGACAGCTGATACCGAGTTACGAGTTGAAAAACTTGTGGAAGCGGGTATTGATGCCCTTGTCATTGATACGGCACACGGTCACTCTAAAGGTGTGCTTAATCAAGTGGAACATATTCGCGCACTCTATCCTGATTTAGTGATTATTGCAGGTAACGTCGCAACAAAAGAAGCAACGGTGGATCTGATTGAAGCGGGTGCCAGTGTTGTGAAAGTCGGTATTGGTCCTGGTTCTATTTGTACGACCCGAGTCGTTGCCGGTGTCGGTGTCCCTCAAATTACCGCTATTCATGACTGTGCTATCGCCGCAGCTGAATACAACGTACCCGTCATCGCAGACGGTGGGATTAAATATTCAGGCGATATCGCCAAAGCTCTCGCATCTGGTGGACACGCGGTTATGTTAGGGAGTCTGTTTGCGGGTACAGATGAATCACCTGGTGAAACAGAAATCTTCCAAGGGCGTCGCTATAAAGTTTACCGCGGGATGGGGTCTGTATCAGCGATGAAGTCAGGTTCAAAAGACCGTTATTTCCAAGATACAAACGATGCAAAAAAACTTGTGCCTGAAGGTATTGAAGGTCGAATTGCTTATAAAGGGCCTCTTGCTGATACGGTGCACCAATTACTTGGTGGTTTACGCGCAAGTATGGGCTATTGTGGTAGTCCTGATTTGGATGTTTTTAGAAATGACACACAATTTGTGCGTATGACAGGTGCTGGGTTACGTGAATCACACCCACATGATGTTCAAATTACGAAAGAAGCACCAAACTACTCAGTACAATAATTAATATATGATAAAAAGACTAAGTGACTTCCTTTATCCAACATTGATTGATAAAGGGAGGACTTAGTCTTTTTTATTATCAGACGACAGTCTTTCTATTTTTCCGTATATTTAAAAATGTTCTGAAAAGTAATGTCAGACTGAAAATAGCAATAAAAACTAACGTGATGGATGCACCTGGTGGTGTACTAAACTGATAAGATAAAATTAATCCACTCGTCATGCCACTAATAGCAATAACCATCCCAATTAGAATGACGCCATTAAAATGATGGCTGATTCTTAAAGCAATTGCAGCTGGTAAAATAATAATGGCTGACACTAATAGGGCACCTACAATCGGCATAGAGACAGCTATGGTTATCCCTGTTAGCACATTAAATAAAATTGACATGCGTTTAATAGGGAGACCTGCGGTAAAAGCTGTATCTTCATCAAAGGTGAGTACATACAATGGTTTTCTAAAGAAGACATATAATAAAGCAATAATTATCGATAGCCCTACTAATAAAATCAGCTGTTCTTGACTGATTGTCACGATAGAACCAAATAAAAATTGCGTAATATTAACCGATGTTTTTGCTTGATTTAAACTCATCAAAAATAAGGCAATAGCCATACCAGCTGACATGAGTAAGGCGACTGAAAGTTCAGAATAGCTGCGATAAATGGTACGTAAATATTCTAAAATGATAGCAAGTATGATGACGACTAAAATATTTGTCCATGTTGGGTTTACACCGAGTAATAAGCCGAGAGCAACACCCGCAAGAGATACGTGAGACAATGTATCAGCCATTAAAGATTGCCGTCTTAAGATGAGTAAGAGTCCGAGAATCGGGGCGATGATTGAAATAGAGAAAGAAGCTAAGAAAGCTCTTTGCATGAATCCATGGAAAAACATCTCCAAGGTGTCCCCTCCTTTCGTGTTAAGGTAATATGTCGATTCGCATAGTTTTGCAAATCATGGTAATCATGGGTAACCATAAGAACAGCCTTTTTGTGGTAAGTACAACTATGTTTAAGTAGTTGATAAAAGGCTTCTCGTGAGGCTTTATCCATTCCGGTCGTTGGCTCATCTAATACGTAGACATCAGCATCGGTTGCAAATGTCCGGGCAATCGATATCCGCTGTTTTTGTCCACCAGATAAATCGCCAATCTTTTTATGACGCATGTCCCACATACCAACAGCTAGTAAAGCAGATTTAATGTGTTGCTTATCTACTTGGCTTAATCGCTTATACCAACGCCCATTTTGGAAACGTCCAGATTGGACAAGTTCATATACGGTACTAGGGAATCCAACATTAAATGAAGCGACTTGTTGAGGTACATAACCAAGTGTTAAAGGTTTGTTTTGGTTATTTAGTTTTGCGATAGTAACAGTGCCTTGCGTTGGTTTAAGCAAGCCAAGTATATTTCTTAAAAGTGTTGATTTAGCAGCACCGTTTTCACCAGTTAAGATCATAAAATCACCTGCATAAATATCAAAAGAAATGTTAGTTAGGACTGTTTCTGTCCCATATTTAAAAGCGAGGTCTCTTACAGTTATATAGGGCATGATTGGCTCCTTTCAATGTATGAATTATGGTCTATGTGAACAGTCCCTTATACGTTGATTAGTATAAGGGACTGTTTACCACATTAATGAATAGACTGTTTCAATGCCTCTAAATTTTCTAACATCAATTGATAATAACTTATGTCTTCATCAACGGATTCTGGCAGTGTCTCAAAGTCATATAAGACAACAACGTTAGTGTCGGTTTCTGTTGCGACTGTTTGAGCAATCGCTGAATTTGCGCCATTCTGATAGTAAATAACCGGTATATCGAATGCCTCAACTAACGTATTAATTTCTGCGATACGAGAAGGGCTTGGCTCCACTTCGGTTGATAGTCCACCAATCGAAAGTTGCTTGAGTTGATAACGTTCAGCTAAATGACCAAAGGCTTGGTGCTGAACGACAAAAAGACGATTTTCAGCCTCACGAAAGGCTGCTTCATATGATTCGTGCAATTGTTGAAGTTGTGCATTATATAACCGGGCATTCTCTGTGTATATCGATTCACCTTCTGGGTCAGCTGAAATAAAAGCATCACGAATAACATTTACTTGATCTTGAGCTTTAACCGGATCAAGCCAAACATGAGGATCAATACCTTCATGGTCATCAATTAATACAGCTACAGCATTAGATTCAGCTACGATATTCATTGCTTCGTCCTCTAATACGGCTTTAATTTTAAGGTTTTCTCCATCCGTTTGATATTCTAATACGTTTGAATTGGCTTGATCAATTATTGTCCAATCATCTGCCGCAGCAGTTTTCTTATACCATAACCATGTAGTATTTGATGGCTCTTGTGCGATATCAGCTTTAAGAGTGATAACATCTCCAGTGTGATAATGTCCTTGAAGGCCGGAAATGGTAATTGGAGATGACTCACTGTATGTTTGGTTATCTTCTTCAAAGTCACCATCATCTTCATGATCAGTTATTGAATCAAATGTATATGTTTTGGTGGCAATAAGTTGATCTGAGTTAACGGCGTCAAGTAATCGTTGTGCCCAAAACTCCATTTCATCGCTGCTATAGACAAAAATATCAGCTTCTGAGACAGTGGCAACATCTTTGGCACTTGGCTCATACACATGAGCATCTTGATTTGTAGACAATAACATGGTTACATCGGCACGGTCTCCGGCAACCTGTTTTGAAAAATCATACATAGGATAAAAAGAGGTAACAACGTTTAAATGTGCTTTTTTATCATTTGTATTGTCAGATGCATCACATCCTACAAGAAGTAACCCAATAAAGCTCATCACAATGATCATATATTGAATGTGTTTCATCTGTATCCCACTTTCATATTATTAGTGTGCCAACATATCATGAACAAGTCCTTCTGAATCTAAATGTGCTGGATAAAAAGTTGGCCAATTTGTTACTTCTTCGAGAAGTTCATCTCGATTATCTCCCCAATATAAATGGAAGTGATGAGCTGTTTGCGGACGAATCGCATGGTCACTGAACTGAATGTATTGTGGCATATTTTCATCGCCTGATGAGCGTTTAAAGCTATAGCGAACACCACGGTTTCCTTTTTCATAAGTTAATATTTCATAATCATCATATGTGTAAGAAGCTGACATCTCATCGTCTGATGTATAGAAAGTAAAGGTATCATCTTCAATTGTGATACGTTCAACATCTGTTTCATAACCTGTTGTGTAATATTCCTGATAGTCTGCTGCTGACATCTCCCCATCTTCAGCTTTTTTTTCAAACACAGGGTCTAAATCACCAGCAAGTAAGTAAGGGTAAACCGATTGCCAGTCGCCTTCCCAATCCGCTAACGTACGATCTTCAATGTCATTGTCTTCGAAGTAACCATTATAAACAGCTTCAGTTTCTTCATCATGTGCATGGTTGTGATCTGCATGGTCATCATCTCCGTGGTCATGACCTGCATGGTCGTGGTCACCTTCGTGATCATCAATGACAACCGTCACAACATCAGACTGAAGATATGGTTGGTGTTCATCATCAAATAAGATGGCCTTAATTTCTAATTCGTTTATTTCTGCCACGGCATGAAATACGTTAGTCGAATCAGCAGATTCTGTCCATGCTTCTTCTGCTACTCTCGTGTACCAGTGCCAATGGCTGTAGTCATTAATTTCATCCACACGAACAATAAGTTCAATTGAATCGTCTGTGTGATAATGGTTAGCTAAGCCATCAATTGTTGCTTGAACAGGTACATCATGTAGATTGTCAGCTGCTGTTTCCTGTTCTTCCTCTAAGTTATTTTGACATGCTACTAATAAAAACAATAAGACTGCAACAATAAAACCGGTAAAGACTGTATTCTTTTTCATATATGATTCCTCCTATATTGTAAATCGTAATCATTACTAATCGAAATGATTACGATTTACAATATATCATGAAAATAATCAACGTGTCAACGGCTATTTTTATCTGGCATATTACCAGTAGAAGGAATGTCAGTTGAGTAAACAGCACTTTTTAATATAGGATGTATCGGAAGATTGGAATAAATAGTTATAAAAACCAATCAAAAAGTAGATACATTCTTCATGTCATTATGATAAAATAACAAAGACAAAAGAATTTTGGGGGTAAAGAAACAGTGAAGCGTTTAGGACAAGTATTAAGTATATGTATATTAGTGTTAATCATTGGTTTTGGGACATCTGTTGATGTATCAGCCGTTAGCGATTTAGAAGCAGAATCAGGTATCATTGTCGATGCAGAGACAGGTGATGTGTTATTTAGTAAGAATGCCGATATTAAATTGCCACCAGCAAGTATGACAAAAATGATGACCGAATATTTAGTGCTGGAAGCGATTGATGAAGGTACAATCACGTGGGAGACGACAACGCAAATCAGTGATTACGCGTACAGTATTTCAGCTGATACATCATTTTCTGGTATTGGCTTACGCCAAAGTCAAGACTATACCGTTAGACAATTGTATGAAGGAATGGCAATTATTTCTGATAATGCGACCACCATTGCCTTAGCTGAACTTGTGGCAGGGTCTGAATCAGAATTTGTGAAGTTGATGAACCAAACAGGGGAAGAACTTGGTTTGATCGATTTTAAATTTGTGAATTCAACCGGATTAAATAATAAGAGTTTAGGTGATAATCGTCCTGAAGGTACGGGTGCTGAGGAAGATAACTTAATGTCAGCCCGCGCGACGGCGAAGTTAGCTTATCACTTAGTTAATGACTACCCAGAGGTGCTTGAGTTCTCAAGTACGATGCTTTCAGAACTAGACGGTCAGCCATTAAAAAATTTAAACTGGATGTTACCGTGGAATAAGGATAACTTTGCCCAGTATGCTTTTGAAGGTGTTGACGGGTTAAAGACAGGTTATACGTCTGAAGCCGGTTATTGTTTTACTGGAACGGCTTTACGCGGTGATCAACGGTTTATTACAGTGGTGATGCGAACGGATAGCTATGGTGCACGTTTTGAAGAAACGATTAAACTCATGAACTATGGTTTTAATCAGTTCACTGATGTGACGTTATTTACTGCTGATGAGACGGTAGAAGGTATTGAAACATTACCGGTAGCAAAAGGTAAAGCTGACACTGTTAATATCGCCCTTAAAGAAGATGTGTCACGGATGGTAAAAAATGAGGAAGAAGAGCTGTACTCATTAACGTATACGTTAAATGAAGATAATTTGGATAAAAATGGTGCACTGGTTGCGCCAATAGAAGCAGGTACCGTCGTTGGTACAGCGACACTCGTCTACAGTGGTGAAGAAGATTACGGAAATATTGACCCAGCTAAAAATCAACAAACGGTGGAACTCGTAACCACAGCAGCTGTTGAGAAAGACAACTGGTTTATGTTAGTACTTGGCGTGATTGGCGACTTCTTTGTCAGTCTTTATCAAGTGGTAGCTGATACTGTCACAGGTTGGTTCTAATCCTATATATAAAATGTAAATAAAAACACGTCAAAAACTGTCACAAATAGTTTTTGACGTGTTTTTTTGTTAAATAATAGCTAATTCAGAGTGTGAAGGTAAGCATTATCACATGTTGAGTTAAAAATTGTTGCGAAAGCGCTAGTCATAGGATAAAATGAAAGCTATCGAAAAAGAGTGAATCTTTTTTAAATTGGAATTTCTTAAAAAATGTTGGTCAATACACGAGGGGGAATTAGAGTGGTAAATGTAGGAACAGATCGTGTAAAACGAGGCATGGCTGAAATGCAAAAAGGTGGCGTCATTATGGACGTTGTCAACGCTGAACAAGCAAAAATCGCAGAAGAAGCAGGTGCAGTGGCTGTTATGGCATTGGAGCGTGTACCTTCTGATATTAGAAAAGCGGGTGGTGTGGCACGTATGGCTGACCCAACGATTGTTGAAGAGGTTATGAATGCGGTATCGATTCCGGTTATGGCCAAAGCACGTATCGGTCACATCGTTGAAGCCCGTGTATTAGAATCGATGGGCGTGGATTATATTGACGAAAGTGAAGTACTCACACCTGCTGATGAGGTCTTTCACTTAAATAAAAAAGATTATACCGTACCATTTGTCTGTGGTTGCCGTAACTTAGGTGAAGCGGCTCGCCGTATTGGTGAGGGAGCATCGATGTTACGTACAAAAGGTGAACCAGGGACAGGTAACATTGTGGAAGCAGTCCGCCATATGCGTCAAGTCAACGCAGAAGTGCGTCAGCTTGTGACTATGTCAGTAGATGAAGTCATGACATACGCTAAAGACTTAGGTGCGCCGTATGAAGTACTTCTTCAAATTAGAGAAGAAGGTCGTTTGCCAGTCGTTAACTTTGCTGCTGGTGGTGTCGCTACACCTGCTGATGCAGCACTTATGATGCAATTAGGCGCTGATGGTGTCTTTGTTGGGTCTGGTATTTTTAAATCAGATAACCCAGCCAAATTTGCTAAAGCGATTGTCGAAGCAACAACGCACTTTGAAGATTATGAGCTCATCGCGAAAGTGTCTAAAGGTTTAGGTGAAGCGATGAAAGGGATCGAAATTTCAACGATTCAACCACATGAGCGTATGCAAGACCGTGGTTGGTAATTTATAAAGTAAAGGACGTTTAGCTATGGTAACAGTTGGTGTATTAGGATTACAAGGCGCTGTAAGAGAACATGTTCGTTCGATTGAAGCCAGTGGTGCCCATGCAGTTGTAGTGAAAAAGATTGCCCAGTTAGATGAGATTGATGGCTTAATTTTACCAGGTGGTGAAAGCACAACGATGCGACGTTTGATTGATCAATACGGTTTTTTAGAACCGTTACGTCAATTCGGTCAAAATAACAAGCCAATCTTTGGTACATGTGCCGGTCTGATCTTACTCGCAAAAGAGATCACCAATCAATCAACCGTTCATTTAGGGCTGATGGATATTACAGTCACACGTAATGCGTTTGGTCGTCAAAAGGATTCATTTGAAGCGGCGCTTACCATTGATGGTGTGGCTGAAAATTTTAATGCTGTCTTTATCCGCGCGCCTTATATTGAACGTGTCGGTGAAAGTGTGAAAATACTAGCAACTTATGATGACGCGATTGTCGCGGCAGAAGAAGGGCCGTTTCTTTGTACAGCCTTTCACCCTGAATTAACAAAAGATCATCGTTTAGCTCATTATTTTGTTGAAAAAGTGAAAGAATCAAAAAAAGACTTGCAAGATAGTCAATGATTTTGTATGATTTGAATAACTTCAATATGTTAAAGTGTTAATGAGAAACAAGTAACTTACTTATTTACAAGAAGAGAGTCAGTGGCTGGTGCGAACTGATGGAATAATGAAGTGAATCCATTCTCAGAGTGATATGTGGTCAACAAACATATCCGGTTAAAAGCCGTTATCTAAAGAGCCGGAAGACAGGTCTGTCTTCAATCAGGGTGGTATCGCGGGAAATACAACTCTCGTCCCTACTGTTACAGTCTAGGGATGGGAGTTTTTTGTATGCTTTTTGAGTTTAAAAAGTGATATGAAAATAGTGTGTCAATCACTGCCGGAACACAACGCAAGTGTTTCACAATTACAAGGAGGAAAAAATATGTTAGATATTAAGTATTTACGCCAAAATTTTGAAGAGGTAAAAACAAAACTCGCACACCGCGGGGAAGATTTATCAGATCTTGATCAATTTGAGATGCTTGATACGAAACGTCGTGAGCTGATTGCGAAAACAGAAGAACTAAAAGCAAAACGTAACACAGTCACTAAAGAGATTGCAGCGTTAAAGAAAAATAAACAAGATGCTGATGAAAAGATTAATGAAATGCGTGCCGTTGGTGACGAGGTTAAGGCCATTGATGACGAGTTACGCGCAGTAGAAGAGAAATTGAAACTCATGATGTTGTCGATTCCAAACATTCCTCACGAGTCAACGCCAATTGGTGAAACAGAAGATGACAACGTTGAAGTGCGTAAGTGGAAAGAGGTACCTAACACCGACTTTGAACAAAAACCTCACTGGGAACTGGCGACAGAACTCGGGTTACTTGATTTTGAAAAAGCAGCCAAAGTGACCGGCAGTCGGTTTGTGTTTTATAAAGGCTTAGGTGCTCGTTTAGAACGTGCATTGATTAACTTTATGATGGACCTACATGCTGAGGAACATGGATATGAAGAAATGTTACCTCCTTATATGGTGAACCGTGACAGTATGACTGGGACGGGTCAACTACCAAAGTTTGAAGAGGATGCTTTTAAGATAGAGGGGTGGGATTATTTCTTAGTCCCAACAGCGGAAGTGCCGGTAACAAATTATTACCGTGATGATATTTTATCTATCGATCAACTGCCACAGAAATTTGTTGCATATAGTGCGTCATTCCGTTCTGAAGCGGGTTCAGCTGGCCGTGATACCCGTGGTCTGATTCGTCAACATCAGTTCAATAAAGTTGAACTCGTACAGTTTGTTAAACCAGAAGAATCATATGATCGTTTAGAAGAGCTCACAGGGCACGCAGAAACGGTCTTGCAGAAGCTTGAATTGCCATACCGTGTCCTAAGTATGTGTACAGCTGATTTAGGCTTTACCGCTGCGAAAAAGTACGATATTGAAGTCTGGATGCCAAGCAATGACACGTATCGTGAAATTTCTTCTTGTTCAAATTTTGAAGACTTCCAAGCACGTCGTAGTGGGATTCGTTTCCGTCGTGAAGATAAAGCGAAGCCAGAATTTGTCCATACGTTAAATGGTTCAGGTCTAGCGGTTGGTCGTACGGTCGCAGCTATTTTAGAAAACTATCAAAATGCTGACGGATCTATTACGATTCCTACCGTGTTACAGCCTTATATGGGTGGTAAAACTGTTATCTCACCGAAGTAAAAAACGGATAAAAAAAAATGACAACGCTGATGAAATCCATCAGCGTTGTCATACTTTCTTAAAAAGAATAAAAAAATATAGTAAACATGTTGACAGTTATGGCTAGAACTGATATTATATATTTTGTCGTCAGATCACGGAGGAATACCCAAGCCCGGCTGAAGGGATCGGTCTTGAAAACCGACAGGGGCTTCACGGCCCGCGGGGGTTCGAATCCCTCTTCCTCCGCCATATTATTTTAACGACATTTTAACACTTAGTCTTTTGACTAAGTGTTTTTAAATACGTAAAAAACGAAGTCCGCAGCTATTGTTGAGCGCGGACTTTGTTTGATTATGTTTGAGCTATGTTTTTTTATAAAACGAATGATATAAATAAAGGTCATTGGTTAATGTTTAAACTACTAAATCATAACCCTTAAATTGTTCCAATCTTATGAAATCTTTCTTTCGCTGGGTAATTATGATACAGCTACCTGATCTGCTTTTGTTTCATTGGTGTCCGTTAAATCATCACTGTATTAATAACTGTTTATCTTCTTAATATTGTCATGTTTGATTTTAAATGAGGTATAGTGATTTGATAGAGAATAGATCAGAATAGTTAGACAATAATCATGAGAAAAGCTAAAATAAGGATAGATTTAAAGGGGGAATAATGAATGAAAAAGATCGCATTTATCGGCGCAGGCCAAATGGCAGAAGCCATTATTAGTGGAGTGCTAGATCAAGAGACGTTTACACCAGCCGCTATTTATGCGACGAATAAGGGCAACCTAGATCAATTACATTATTTAAAGACAATGTATGGTATTAATACAAACGAAAAGACACAAGCGGTTGTAGAGGAGAGTGATGTGGTTGTTCTTTCAGTCAAACCAAAGGATAAAGCAGAAGCGATTGCCTCAATCAAGCCTTATATTAAAGTGGATGCGCTCGTAATCTCTGTTATGGCAGGTGTTGAAACTACGACCATCGAAGGATTACTGTCACAACCGGTTAAAGTCATTCGAGTGATGCCAAATACAAGTGCTAAGGTCGGTCTTAGCGCAACCGGACTCAGTCGCGGAACATTTGCGGATGATGAAGCCGTAAGTTTTGCGACAACGATTTTTGAAGCGATTGGCTCTGTTGTTGAAGTCGATGAACAAGACTTACATGCGGTCACGGCTGTTAGTGGAAGTGGACCAGCATACTTTTATTACATGGTAGAGGCCATACTTGAAGAAGGTATTGCTTTAGGGTTATCAGAAGACATCACCAAAGATTTAGTGACCCAAACCATCAGTGGTGCAGCTAAAATGTTAGAGACGTCTGATTTATCCCCAGCGCTACTACGAAAAAACATTACAAGTCCGAACGGCACAACAGAACGGGCCATTCTCACTTTTGACCAACATGAGATGAAAACAGCGATTAAAAAAGGTGTGCACGGGGCATATGAGCGTTCAATTGAGCTATCGCAAGGTGATGAATCATAAAATACTAATGAAGGTGATGCATATAATGCAACTCAGCAAAGCTCAAATTATTGGTAAGAACATAAAAAAATTACGCAAACAGGCTCAGCTTACGCAAGTCGAACTAGCACAAGGCATCGGCACACAGGCACAAATCAGTAAAATCGAACAAGGGCTCGTGATTCCGTTGTCGACGACACTCTATGAAATCGCTGAGAAGCTCGGTGTAGATCTTCATGGGTTTTTTGAACATGTCTATGAGTCTCAATCAAATTATTTAAAAGAGGTAAAAAATCAAATAAGGAAAGAGATTCGTAATCGTAATTATGAAGAGGTTGAGAGAATTTTAACATTTGAAGCGAAAAACAATGTCTTTCAATCAGATTACGATTATCAATTTTTTCTTTGGCATAAAGGCATACTCACGTTTTATATTGATCAATTGCATGAAAAATCTATCGCTTTTCTTGAAGAAGCGTTTAAACTAACGAATAAAAATAAAGACACGGTCACAACATTACAAGAAGTCGAGATTCTTAACAGTATCGCGATTATTTATAATGAAATTAAAGATTACAGGCAATCGATTGAAAAGTATAAACAAGCGATTCGTCACTTTAAAGAAATGATTGAGATCACCGACCGGAGAGTAGAAATTCGCTTGTATTATGGATTAGCTAAATCGTTGTTTAAAAATCAGGATTATGAGGAGTCAATTGCTTATTGTAAAAAAGGGATCAACGTCTGTATCAACGAAGAAATCTTATATTTACTTGGTGAATTGTATTATGAACAAGGACAGAACTATCAAACGTTAGAAAAAAGAGAGCTTGCTCATAACGCTTATCAAACAGCTAAGCAGTTATTCCAAATAGGGAAAAGACCTGCATTTATTAAGGTTGTGGACGAGAAATTGACAGCCCTTAAAGACGACATTATAACATGATGCAAATAGTGAACGTAACAATAGCGAGGATAGTAAAGCATTGGCTTTACTATCCTCGCTATTTGGTATTTAAGTATTAAAAGAGTGATTAAAGGACGATCATTTAACAAAAATATAACTATGATTATATTCGATGACAAAACCTTAGAAAAAGAGAGGAAAACCGATACCTTCTAATAAAATTCAAGAACAGGAGGTTTTTACGGCGTTTTAACAAAAAGATAATCTATGATACGCTCTAAGAGAAGAGCTATACATTAAATGCCAGATGTCTAACTGTCAGCTCTTTTGTCATAATTGTTAATATAACCGACGGAGGGTGTCGTATGATTGAGTTAAGTGTAAAAGAAGAAGAGCAGCTCGTTTTTAAGAAGGTCCTGATGAAGAAACATCAAGCAATTTCTATAGATAAAACGGATGGCAAATTCCGTGCTTTTGTCAGTCAAACAGAGAAGAGTCGTATTCAAAAGTTTGGTCCTTTGGTTACAATTCATCATGAGTTAAAGCTTCATGATGATGGCACGTTGTTAACTGATTATGCTTTGTTAACACAAGCGCATGATTACCAAGAACATCAAGAGCACTATATCACTAAAGACCGGCTCGAATTTCCGAAGTGTGTTGCTTTAAAATTTAAAGGTCCTGCTGAACTTATTCATTATGCCTATTCTAAATTAGCTTTATATACGTATGATCATGACTTACAAACAACTGGGGAAGTTATTACAGTGCTAATCAATGATAGGCAAGAATATATGGTGGCAGATATATTTCAACCTGTTGTTTAGTGATATATTTCAGCTTTGATCCAAAAGTGTAAGTGAGGCATAATTGAACTGTAGTTACAGCAGTTAATTCAACACTTATAAAAAACACCGTTAAATCAGGAGACTTACGTCTTTGATTTAACGGTGTTTTCTGAGTTAATATGCATGGTCTTTTAAAACCGAGAGTGATTAATGAATAAGCTAATTTTTTCTAAGATTGGTTCAACAGATGTTTCATCATTCATCAGGTCATAATCATTAATATTTAAACGCAAGATTGGACAAGCATTAAAGCTGTTAATCCAGTTTTCATAACGGCCGTGCATCTCTTCCCAGTAGGTGACGGGTGTTGCTTGCTCCATTGGACGTCCACGCACTTTAATACGCTCGACCACATCATCTAATGTACCCTCTAAATAAATCAGTAAATGAGGGTGTGGGAAGTATGGGGTCATGACCATTGCATCAAAGAGATTACTGTATGTGTCATAGTCTGTCGGTGTCATCGTCCCTTTTTCATAATGCATTTTAGCAAAAATACCGGTATCTTCGTAAATCGAGCGGTCTTGGATAAAACCACCACCATACTCAAAAATACGTTTTTGTTCCTTGAAGCGTTCTGCTAAGAAGTAAATTTGTAAGTGAAAACTCCAGCGTTCAAAGTCTTTATAAAATTTATCAAGATAAGGGTTTGTATCGACTTTTTCTAAAGATGTTCTGAAATCAAGTGCTTTGGCAAGGGCATGTGTCATAGTTGACTTTCCAACCCCTACTGTTCCCGCAATTGTAATAACTGAGTCATGGGGTATATTGTACTTTTCTCTTAAATTCATTTGTCTAAACTCCTTTAATACTACTGTTTATTTTGTTAAATAGGGTTCGAGATGATCAAAGATTGTCTCTAAGTCACGTTGATGTTTAATAAAATCTATGTCATCACCGTTAATACGAATAACGGGAATTTCGGGATGATTCTTTTCAAAATGATCCATAAAATCTTGATAGTCTTGGCGTAGTTGACTTAAATAACTCGCCTTAATATTTTCTTCAACTTGTCGATTTCTTAATTCAATCCGCTCAAGTAACGTATCAAGTGAGGCATCTAAATAAATCATCACATTTGGTAATGGCATATCCTTTGTGAGAATTTGATAAATTTGTTCATATTTATCGAGTTGATGATTTTTTAACGTACGCTTAGCAAAAATCATATTTTTCATAATATGATAATCACTCACTACCGGTTTTTTCTGATTAAGAAAATCTTTTTCGGTATCTTCTAACTGTTTAAACCGATTACATAAGAAAAACATTTCTGTTTGAAAACTCCAAGCATCAATATCATCATAGAACTTACCTAAGAAAGGATTCTCTTCAACAATTTCTTTTAGTAAGTATAAATCAAAGTGTGCAGCAATTTTTTTTGATAGCGATGTTTTGCCCACGCCAATGGGCCCTTCAACCGCAATAAAAGGGACATGTGTCATTACCTCTTCCTCCTAATATATTCGGTCACTTCCTATTACAAACAACTATTTTAACATAATTACTCAGTAAGTGTGAGTAGTTTAACTGAATATTTGTCATTCTGTGTTGAGAGAGGAAAAATCGTTAAAAAAGATTTAGTAAACACTGATTAATATGGTTTTTTTTGGATATATCTATAACCATATGTTACTATAGAGTGAGAGGGAGTGAATAGTCAGTGAAAAAATTAATTGTCGTTATAGGGTTAAGTGCTATAGTAATGTCAGCCTGTGTGTCAGTTGACACACAAGAACCAGAGCGTAATGAAAACAACGAGACAGAAACAACACATAGTATTGCGTCCATTGAACAAGCGATGGAAGACCATAGTTATCCAAAAGAGACGATCGTTCATTATGAATTAAAGCCTCCTTATGTGTATGTGTTTACGACATCGACCCGTGGGATGTCGGTATCAATATTAAAAGAAACAACACATGGTTTTGGCTGGCTTGATAACTATGATGTCGTTCAAGATATGTCAATTCTTCATGCGGATGAAACAGACATGCCGGTACTAACGATAGTAAAAGATACACAAGAGCCAGTAGAAGACGTAAAAGTATTAGATGAGTATGCTAAAGCGATTCGATTTGTACGAAAAGAAATTGATGGTTTTGTCAGTCATACGACCTTTTGGGTACACTTTACTGAATGGGACGCGTCCTATACAACTTTTGAATCCTTGCCCGTTCATAGCGTTGAAAAAATCACGGAATAATAGGTCAACACCTCTTTGTTTCTGACGTATAAATGATTTCATGTTAGAATGAGAAAAGATTTATACTGATATCAGCAATGTAAGGATGAGTGGATAATGACAGGTACTACGATAAAAAATGATCACTACTATATGCAGTTGGCGATTCAAGAGGCGTTAAAAGCAGAAGCCATTGGCGAGGTTCCGATTGGTGCTGTTCTTGTGCATGAAGGTGAGGTAATTGCTTCTAGTTTCAACTTAAGAGAAACATTAGAAACAACTGCCTCTCATGCAGAGATGATTGTCATTGACCAAGGTAATCAACACTTTAATAGTTGGCGCTTAGAAGATTGTACCCTTTATGTAACACTTGAGCCGTGTCCTATGTGTGCTGGGGCAATTGTTCAATCACGAATCAAACGGGTTGTGTTCGGTGCGCTTGATCCAAAAGCAGGGTGTGCCGGGTCATTAATGAATTTATTACAAGATGATCGTTTCAATCATCAAGTCGAGGTAACGAGTGGTGTGGAAGAAGAAGTGTGTGGGGCGTTATTACAAAACTTCTTTAAACAGTTGCGGGAAAAGAAAAAACGTGAAAAGCAAGCACGACAAAGTGAAAAACAAGCGGAACTGGAGAACAAAATGACCGATCGACAGGTGATTCCTTTTCCAGTAACGAAACAAGATGATCATTCGTCTGATCAATCATAGAAAGATCTATCTTTTTAAGTGTGGGCGTTGCATTTTTTAACTAAACACGTTATACTTATTCTTGCCGTGCTAGGTGGGGAGGTAGCGGTGCTCTGTACTCGCAATCCGCTGTAGCGAGACTGAACCCCCATCTGAGGCCCACAATTTTAAGGTCTGCCATAGGGAATTGGTGTTGACGTTTGGGTCCTGCGCAACGGGAACCTGTGAATCCTGTCAGATCCGGAAGGAAGCAGCAGTAAGCAGTGACCTCTCGTGTGCCGTGGGGAAGCCTGGGCTGAGTCATGAACCTATGTAACGCTTGGTGTTGTGTGGTCGACGATGGGTGCACGGTATACATAATGAAAAGAAATCTCTCACATTCTGTGAGGGGTTTTTTTATGGATTTCTATTCATTATAAATAGACGTCGTCCTGTTAATTGATGAAATGAAGGGCGAATTACTGATGCATCTTCTGTATGTTTCAGTTATAATAAAAAGAGACTTAACACGAAGAGAGGATCCGGATATATGAGCTATCAAGCCCTATATCGTGTCTTTCGCCCACAAGTGTTTGAAGATGTGGTCGGACAGACACATATAACACGAACATTACAGAATGCTCTCGTACAAGATAAATTCTCACATGCTTATCTGTTTACTGGTCCACGAGGGACAGGAAAGACAAGTGCGGCAAAAATATTTGCGAAGGCGATTAACTGTGAACATGCCCCAACGAAAGAGCCATGTTTAGAGTGTGCCAGCTGTAAAGGTATCCAGTCAGGAGCAATTCCTGACGTGATGGAAATTGATGCTGCTTCTAATAACGGTGTCGAACAGATTCGTGATATACGAGATAAGGTTAAATATGCCCCAACATCCGTCCCTTATAAGGTGTACATTATCGATGAGGTACATATGTTATCAATGGGTGCGTTTAACGCGTTATTAAAGACGCTAGAGGAACCGCCAAAACACGTGATTTTTATTTTAGCAACAACAGAGCCACATAAAATTCCTTTAACAATTATTTCGCGTTGTCAGCGATTCGATTTTAAACGGATTACGCAACAAGCATTAATTGAACGAATGAAAGTGATTATGGCTCATGAAGACATGACCGTCAGTAATGAAGCTTACCATCAAATTGCGCTTGCAGCAGAGGGTGGGATGCGGGATGCGCTCAGCCTTTTAGATCAAGCAATTTCGTATAGTGATGGTGAAGTGACATTAGAAGATGTGTTACAGATTACCGGTTCTGTCTCACAAGCAAAACTCCAACAACTCACAGCAGCCCTCGCTGATAAAAATGTGAGCACAGCTCTTAGCCTTGTCGATCAGTTCATTCAAGAAGGAAAAGATCCTGGTCGTTTGATTCATGATTTAATATATTTCTTACGAGATGCACTCATGTACCGAGCAGCACCAACTCTCGCTGATCAATTAGAGCGAGCAATCCCGGATGAGGCTTTTAAGGAGCTCGCCAATCAACTGGATCCACACTGGATTCAACAAGCAATTAGCGAATGGAATCACTGTCAACAAGAGATGAAGTGGACAACGAGTCCGAAAGTTTTTATCGAGATTAGTGTATTAAAACTAACCGAAGAAGATCAAGCGTCGTCAGTGGCGAATGATTCACACATTTTGCAGTTAACTGAAAAGCTTGGTAAACTAGAAAAAGAACTTCGTGTGTTAAAAGAACAAGGAATAAAGCATGAGCAAAATGCATCACCTAAGCGTCAACAAAAGCGTACACCACAAAGTAAGAGTAACTATAAAATACCGTTCGAGAAAATCCGCCTCACGTTAGAAAAGGCAGAAAAAGAACACTTACAAAACGTACAACGCGCTTGGGCGAATGTGTTACAACAAGTGAAACAGAAAAGTGCGCCGGCTCATGCGACTTTACAAGATGCTAAGCCAGCAGCAGCTTCGTTTGATAACTTGGTGATTGCTTTCAAGTATGATATTCACTGTTCATTAGCACTCGAGCACCGTGAACTAATTGAAGCGATTCTGTTAGAAGCAACGGGACACCAAATGTCGTTTATCCCAATTCCTGAAGAAGCGTGGATAAAATTGCGTGAAGACTTTATTAAAGAACAAAAATTAAAAGCAAAAGATTCAGGAGAAAAAAAAGAACCAGAGGCAGAAACAGATCCCGTTGTTGAAGAGGCACGAAAATTAGTTGGTGACGATTTATTAGAAATACATGAAGACTAAAGTTTTTTAATTACAAGGAGGAAAACAACATGCGTGGAAATGCAAACATGAACAAAATGATGAAACAAATGCAAAAAATGCAAAAAGATATGATGAAAGCTCAAGAGGAATTACAAGAAATGAGCTTTGAAGCAACTGCCGGTGGTGGTATGGTTAAAGTAACAGCTAATGGTAAGAAAGAAATCGTTGATGTAGAAATCAATGAAGAAGTTGTTGACCCAGATGATGTTGAAATGTTACAAGATTTAATCATTGCAGCAACAAATGAAGTATTAAATAAAGTGGATGAAACATCAAACGAGAAGATGGGTAAATTCACTCAAGGTATGAATCTTCCGGGAATGTTCTAAGGAGAGATTATATGTATTATCCTGAACCAATTTCAAAGCTGATTGATAGCTTTACTAAATTGCCAGGAATCGGACCGAAAACTGCGGTCCGACTGGCTTTTTTTGTTTTAAATATGAAAGAAAACGATGTGTTAGATTTTGCGAAAGCATTAGTCAATGCAAAGCGAGAACTTACGCACTGCAGTGTATGTGGTCATATTACCGATCAAGACCCTTGTCAGATTTGTAGTGATCATACCCGCGATGACTCCGTTATTTGTGTCGTACAAGATCCTAAAGATGTTATTGCGATGGAAAAGATGCGTGAATTTAATGGTCGATATCACGTCCTTCATGGAGCTATCTCACCGATGGATGGGATTGGACCAGAGGATATTAATGTTCCTGACTTAATTAAACGATTAAAAGATGATAAAGTCGAAGAGCTTATTCTCGCAACAAACCCTAATGTGGAAGGTGAAGCAACAGCGATGTATATTTCTCGTCTGGTTAAACCATCAGGTATTCGGATTACCCGAATTGCACATGGTTTACCAATGGGTGGGGATTTAGAATATGCAGATGAAGTGACTTTATCAAAGGCATTAGAAGGCCGGCGTGAATTATAATCTGAAAGTGATGTGTTGCTGATGAGCTTTCGTACAAACCAAAAGAAAAAACAATATGAACAAGCATTACTGGATGACATTTATCGTTTGCAGTCGGAGTGGATGCAAGTTAAAGATGTGATGGAGCGCAGTTTAGATCCATCCATTGAAGGTGAGTACCAATTGAAGATTGCAGAAATAAAGTATTTCTTCTTATTAAAAGAAGCAAGACGTCTACACTTGAACGCCCGTCAAAAATGATGGGCGTTCTTTTTTAGTTTCTTCATATATAGTTCTAACGGTAGCATAACAGTAAAAATGCAATGGTAGCATTATGATGGGGGAATAGAATGGAAAGAATAGAGTTTTAAGGTTATATAATATTTGCATCGTATAATCGTAAGCGTCCGCTCAATCTCATGATGGTGAGGGAAAACAACGATGCTCGGTGAATATGATCGAGTAAGTTTAGTCTTGATGAAAAGCCTCACCTTTTAAATGTGTTTAATGAGGGAATCAATTATTAGGTAAGTTTTTTTAAAAACTTGTAATTAATCCTTGCATTCAAAAAGGTATTCATGGTATATTATTTAGGCAGTCTTTTGAGAGGCCATTTCAAATATTGATTGAAAATAACTTTTTTGGAAAAAGTTATTGACTTATTCTCAAGAGATATGTTATAGTTAAGTAGTTGTCGACAAAACGACAGCGAAAATATTTGACCATTGAAAACTGAATAACACACACAGTAAAGTTAAGAAATAAAGTAAGACAAGCTAGTGCTTGAAACCAGAGTAAAGAATTACTCAT
>NZ_FOXC01000022.1 GCF_900115605.1 Halolactibacillus halophilus | reverse complement strand
TGCTTAGTTGAACGAGCATGGGTCGCCTTTAGGGTGTCCTTACGGAATCCCCTTCCTCAAACATTCGTGAGAATGTTAGGTGGGGGTAGTTCAATGACAACCACACTTTGTTCATTAATTCACTTAAAAAGTATTAAATGTAAGCGTTTTCACACTGTATTAGTTCAAATTTAACATAAAATGAGACAGTATTTTACTGTTTTTTAAGCGAAATACAAATATTTTTCAGCATTAAACGTTGATTTATCAACGTTTATACTTAATAGACCATTATGAGAACGCTTAATGTGAATGATTTCACAAACCTGTCACAATTATATTATTTTGAAAGCGCATACAGATGATATGATGTAATCAGAAAGAACGAGGGGGGGATAAAATGATATTAACAGAGTGGAAAGACTTTGGTACTGATGCTGAATTTTATACGCAAGAGAATTTTGAAGAACAAGTCGATGACAGATTCGAAGCGATGTGCTTAGAAGATGGCAAAGACATTCCAAAATTTATTTGGACCGATCAACATGTTGTTGTCATTAAAAACAATACGCGCATGTTCAATGATGTATCGTTTATTAAGATTCCTCGTAACCCGTCGGTCATGAATTTCGTTTAATTTTTTTGAGTTTAAATGCTCATTATTTCACATATAATCTTAGGAGGGTTTTAACATGGTCACAAAAGCAGAAAAGAAAAACACAGAGGTAACTGAACCAACCGTTGCAGAGGCAATTGATGCATTAGCAGCAAACGGACAAAAAGCATTAAAAGAAATGAAGAAGTTAGACCAAGATCAAATCAACAACATTGTAAAGGAAATGGCACTTGCTGGGTTAGATAAGCATATGTATTTAGCGAAGTTAGCAGTTGAAGAAACAGGTCGCGGTATCTATGAAGATAAGATCATCAAAAACATCTTTGCAACTGAATATGTTTACCATAACATTAAGTATGATCGCACAATTGGTGTGATTGATGAAAACGAACATGAAGGTATCGTCAACATTGCTGAACCAATTGGTGTAGTTGCTGGTGTTACACCGGTAACAAACCCAACTTCAACAACGTTGTTTAAATCATTAATCTCAATTAAAACAGGAAATCCAATTATCTTTGCTTTTCACCCTTCAGCTCAAAAATGTAGCTCTGAAGCAGCGCGTATCGTCTATGAAGCAGCTGTTAAAGCTGGAGCACCTGAAAACTGTATCCAGTGGATTGAAAAACCATCAATTGAGGGCACGCAAGCACTTATGAAACACCCTGGCGTGGCAACAATCTTAGCTACAGGCGGTCCTGGTATGGTTAAGTCAGCTTATAGCTCTGGTAAACCAGCTTTAGGTGTAGGTGCAGGTAACGTTCCATGTTATATTGAAAAATCAGTAAACGTGAAACGCGCTGTAAATGACTTAATTATGTCTAAGACATTTGATAACGGAATGATCTGTGCGTCAGAACAAGCAATGATTGTTGATAAAGAAATTTATGACGAAGTAAAACAAGAAATGATAGCAAATAAAGTTCACTTCTTAACACCAGCTGAAAAAGCTAAAGTAGAAAAGCTAGTCATTAATGAAGATACTTGCGCGGTTAACCCAGCCATCGTTGGTATGAAGCCAGTGAAGATTGCTGAAATGGCAGGCGTTAAAGTACCTGAAGATACGAAAATCTTAGTGGCTGAATTATCAGGTGTTGGGCCAGATTATCCACTATCTCGTGAAAAATTAAGTCCAGTTCTTGCGGCATATAAAGTAAACAGTGCTGAAGAAGGTATTGATCGTGCAGAAGAAATGCTTGAGTTTGGTGGATTAGGACACTCTGCGGTTATTCATTCAGATAACCAAGATATCGTTGATGCTTTTGCTTCACGTATGAAAGCAGGTCGTATTATTTTAAATGCACCATCTTCACAAGGGGCGATTGGTGACATTTACAATGCATATATTCCATCACTGACACTTGGTTGTGGTTCTTATGGTGGTAACTCAGTATCTACAAACGTGGGGGCAGCTAACTTGATTAACGTGAAGAAAATGGCGCGTAGAAACAATAACATGCAATGGTTCAAAGTTCCACCAAAAGTATACTTTGAGAAAAACTCTGTACAATATTTAGCGAAAATGCCGAAAATATCTAAAGCGTTTATTGTAACAGATCCAATGATGGTGAAACTTGGCTACGTAGATAAAGTGTTATATCACTTACGTAAGCGTGCGGACTATGTTCACTGTGAAATCTTCTCTGACGTTGAGCCGGATCCATCAAAAGAGACGGTTATGCGCGGAGCAAAAGCTATGGATGAATTCCAACCAGATGTGATTATCGCTCTTGGTGGTGGTTCTGCAATGGATGCCGCAAAAGGTATGTGGTTATTCCACGAACACCCAACAACAGACTTTAATGGTATCAAACAAAAATTCCTAGATATCCGTAAACGTGTTTACAAGTTCCCTGAGTTAGGTCACAAAGCGAAATTTGTTGCGATTCCAACAACATCAGGTACAGGTTCGGAAGTAACATCATTTACCGTTATCACAGATAAAGAAAACAACATTAAATATCCATTAGCTGATTACGAATTAACACCAGACGTAGCGATTATCGATCCAGAATTCGTTATGACTGTACCACCTGTTGTTACAGCTGATACAGGTATGGATGTACTAACACACGCAATTGAAGCTTATGTATCAGTACTAGCGAATGATTATACGGATGGTATAGCTTTACATGCGATCAAGTTAGTATTTGAGAACCTACCGACAGCATACAAAGATGGTTCGAATGAATTTGCTCGTGAAAAAATGCACAACGCATCAACACTTGCAGGTATGGCATTTGCGAACGCCTTCTTAGGTATTAACCACAGTTTAGCGCACAAATTAGGTGCTGAATTTGGTATCGCTCACGGTCGTGCAAACGCGATCCTTATGCCACACGTCATCCGTTATAACGCAAAAAAACCATCGAAATTTAATTCATTCCCTAAATATCAGCACTTTATCGCTGATGAGCGTTATGCAGCAATCGCAAAACACTTAGGACTTAAAGCCAACACAACTGAAGAAGGTGTTGAAAGCTTAGTCAATGCCATCTATGACTTAGCGAAAAAACTTAACGTTCCAATGTCTATCCGTGAAAACGGCGTAGATAAGAAAGACTTTGAAGCTAAAGTAGATTACCTAGCAGATAAAGCTTTCGAAGATCAATGTACGACAGCTAACCCTAAGTTACCACTTGTAACTGAACTTGCTGACGTATACCGTAACGCCTTTAAAGGTTAACTCTCGCTTCCCTTTTTAAATGTTTATATACCAAAAAGCCCCCTTGTCAGTTTAGGTTGACATGGGGGCTTTCCCTTTAACGAGAGTTTATTAACGTATGATCATTAAAGACTCGCTTTATAAATCGCAACGGCATCATCGCGGTTAAGTGACTTAAAGCTGCCAAATGACTCGCTTAGTTGGACAGTTCGGTCGGCCATATCTTCAATCGATGAAGCATCGATATCATAATCAGCGAGTGTTGATGGTGCACCAATCGATGTCCAGAAATCACGTAACGTTTGGATTGCACGTAAAGCAAAATCACGATCAGACTCGGTCCCCTGTTCTAAGTCAAAAACACGTAGGCCTAGCTGCTTAAAGCGATCAATATTCGCATCTAGGACATGTTCCATCCAGTGAGGGAATAAAATTGCAAGGCCTCCGCCGTGTGGAATATCATGAATGGCTGAGACGGCATGCTCTAGGTTGTGTGTCGCCCAGTCACCATGATAACCCATGCTGACCATGCCATTTAGAGCCATGGTACCAGCATAAAGAATCGTTTCGCGGTGCTCATAATTTTCTAAGTCTTCAAGTAGTCTTGGAGCAGTTTCAACCACTGTTTTCAAAATCCCTTCGACCATTCGGTCTTGAAGAGGTGTTGTCTCATGATGGAAATAATGTTCAAGCGCATGTGACATAATGTCGACCATGCCGTAGATCGTTTGGTTTTTTGGTACAGAAAATGTATGCTTTGGATCGAGAATAGAGAATGTTGGATAACTGTACGGGCTACCCCATCCGACTTTTTCGTTTGTTTGCCAGTTGGTGATAACAGAACCTGCGTTCATTTCTGAACCCGTAGCTGCCAGTGTCAAGACGGTACCGAAAGGTAAAGCGCCTTTTGCTACTTTCTTTTTTGTTATAATATCCCAAATGTCTGCATCAGACTTTGCACCAACCGCAATTGCTTTTGTGCAGTCAATCGTACTTCCGCCACCGACCGCTAAAATAAAGTCGATTCCATGAGCGTGAACGAGCTCAATGCCTTTTCTAACGGTTGTAAGTCGTGGGTTAGGTTCAACGCCGCTTAATTCAACCACATGCGCATCCATCGCCTTTAATTGCTCTAAAACGTTATCGTATAAACCGTTTTGCTTAATGCTCCCGCCACCATATACGAGTAAAATATTTTTACCTTTACCATTTAATAACTTTGGTAATTCTGTTAAAGTGTCTTCACCAAAAATAAGTTTTGTTGGATTGTGATACGTAAAATTGTTCATCTAAATCGCCTCCTATCTATATAATGATACGTTCAGAAAAAGAAGTAAAGTCATATGCAATGAAAGAATTCTAGGATATTTAAACAAAGATGTTAAGAATGTTAATAAACCCTTGTATATGTAAGCGGTTTACTGTAATACAATAAGGTGATTGCAATACTATAACAGATTGATACAGATTTCATCTGTCACAATTTCTTTATAACCGCATTCCCCCTATCTGAAGGTGAAAACCCTAATTAAAAGGGGTTTAAAGCCATTTTTGTTTGTCTGTTTTATCTGAATCCTTTACTCTGATAAAATTTGAACAAATTATGAACATTGACTATAACAGTTCAAAATGTGAGGGAATTCACTTTATTTTTTTGCTCAAGGAGGTTATACTAGAATCATAAGTTAAATCATTCACAATTTTAAATGATATATACACTCAAGGAGGCAGCGTAAATGAAAACTGTAGAAGAAGTAACAAAAAGTAGCGCTTGGAACGGATTTGTTGATGGTCGTTGGAAAAAAGAAATTGATGTTCGTGACTTTATCATTAAAAACTTTACTGTATATGAAGGAAGCGAAGATTTCTTAGTAGGTCCTACACAAGCAACAAAAGATCTTTGGGATCAAGTTATGGATCTTACGAAAGAAGAACGCGAACGTGGTGGCGTTTATGACTTAGATACAAAAATCGTTTCAACAATCACTTCTCATGATGCAGGATATTTAAACAAAGATAAAGAAAAGGTTGTTGGCGTTCAAACAGACGTACCATTCAAACGTTCTTTACAACCATTTGGTGGTATCCGCATGGCATCAGTTTCAGCTGAATCATACGGTTTTAAGTTAGACCCAGAAGTAGAAAAAATCTTTACCGATTACCGTAAAACACATAACCAGGGTGTCTTCGATGCTTACACACCAGAAATTCGTGCCGCACGTCGTGCTGGTATCGTAACAGGTCTTCCAGATGCTTATGGCCGTGGACGTATCATCGGTGACTACCGTCGTGTAGCACTTTATGGTATTGATAAGTTAATGGCAGATAAAAAAGCTGACTTTGATTTAATCGGCGGTAACGGTGTGATGAGTAACGATGTGATTCGTGATCGTGAAGAACACTCAGAACAATACCGTGCTTTAAATGAATTAAAACAATTGGGTGCAACATACGGTTTTGATCTTTCTCGCCCAGCTGAAAATGCACAAGAAGCTTTCCAATGGTTATACCTTGGTTACTTAGCAGCGATTAAAGAACAAAATGGTGCGGCAATGAGTCTTGGTCGTACATCAACATTCTTAGATATTTACATTGAACGTGATATCGCTAATGGTGTGATGACAGAAGAAGAAGCACAAGAACTTGTCGATCACTTTGTTATGAAATTACGTCTTGTGAAGTTCGCAAGAACACCTGAATATAATGAACTATTCTCTGGTGACCCAACATGGGTAACAGAATCACTTGGTGGTATGGCTGAAGACGGTCGCCCGCTTGTGACTAAGAACTCTTATCGTTTCTTACACACATTAGACAACCTAGGTCCAGCTCCAGAGCCAAACTTAACTGTTTTATGGTCTGTAAACTTACCAGAAAACTATAAAAAATATTGTGCGAAAATGTCAATTCAGTCAAGTTCAATCCAATATGAAAATGATGATTTAATGCGCAGTCATTATGGCGATGACTACGGTATTGCTTGTTGTGTATCTGCGATGCGTATTGGTAAACAAATGCAATTCTTTGGCGCACGTGTTAACTTAGCAAAAGCACTTCTTTACTCAATCAACGGTGGTGTGGATGAGAAATCTAAAGCACAAGTAGCACCAGCTTATTCACCGATTACTTCAGAGTACTTAGATTACGATGAAGTCATGAGCAAGTATGACACAATGTTAGACTGGTTATCAGGCGTATACGTGAATGCCCTTAACATCATTCACTACATGCACGATAAATACAGCTATGAAAGAATTGAAATGGCACTACATGACCGTGAAGTATTCCGTACAATGGCATGTGGTATCGCAGGTCTTTCAGTTGTAGCTGACTCACTTTCAGCAATCAAATACGCAAAAGTTCGTACAATTCGTGACGAAGACGGTTTAGCAGTCGATTATGAAATTGAAGGCGACTTCCCTAAATACGGAAATAACGATGATCGTGTAGATGATATTGCGGCAGACTTAGTGAAACGTTTTATGAACAAAGTAAAACAACACAAAACTTACCGTGATTCAACTCATACACAATCACTTCTTACAATTACATCAAACGTTGTATATGGTAAGAAAACAGGTAACACACCAGACGGACGTCGTGCAGGCGAGCCATTTGCACCAGGGGCTAACCCACTTCACGGCCGTGACGAAAATGGTTCATTAGCGTCACTTATGTCAGTGGCTAAAATGCCATATGAGTATGCAATGGATGGTATTTCAAACACATTCTCAATCGTACCAAAAGCACTTGGTAAAGATGATGACACACAAAAAGCTAACTTAGCAGCAATGCTTGATGGTTATGCGAAGAAAAACGGTCACCACTTAAACGTTAACGTGTTTGATCGTGAAACATTACTTGATGCGATGGAACATCCAGAAGAGTATCCACAATTAACAATTCGTGTATCAGGTTATGCCGTTAACTTCATCAAGTTAACAAGAGAACAACAAATCGATGTTATTAACCGTACTTTCCACGAAAGCATGTAAGTCGGTTCGAAATAAGGTATAATCGTATAGGAGGAGACTTGTCTCCTCCTATATCTTTTATCATCAGGGGGTTTTCACATGAAAGGACGCATTCACTCAATTGAAACACTTGGTACAGTAGATGGCCCAGGGTTACGTTATATTATTTTTACACAAGGTTGCTTATTACGCTGCCAGTTTTGTCATAATCCAGATACATGGAAGATGTCGGGTGGTAAAGAGATGACTGTTGAAGAACTTGTCACAGATATTGTGAAATACAAGGACTTTTTCGATTCATCCGGCGGAGGTGTAACGGTAAGTGGCGGGGAACCATTAATTCAAGCAGAGTTTTTACTTGAGTTGTTTACTGAGCTGAAAAAGCATGATATTCATACATGTATCGATTCATCAGGTGGATGTTTCAGTCGTGCCCCTCGCTTTATTGAAACCCTCGACAAGTTGATGGAAGTTACCGATTTAATCCTTTACGATTTAAAACAAATTGATCCTGAGAAACATAAAGTTCTTACCGGTGTCTCAAATGATCATATTTTAGATATGGCCCGTTACTTAGATGAAAAGAATGTCCCAATTTGGGTGCGTCACGTGCTTATTCCTGGCGGTAGTGATGATGATGTGTTATTACAACGCTTATCTGACTTTATTGCCACGCTATCTAATGTTGAACGCATTGACGTGTTGCCGTATCATAAATTAGGGGTTTATAAATGGGAAAACCTCGGTCTAGATTATCAATTAGAAGGTGTTGAACCACCGACTGCAGACCGGGTGAAAAACGCAGAAGCGATTTTAAATCGCGAAAAAACTATTTCGATCCCACAAGCTTAAATACAATGACTAAGACCTACAAGCCCTCTGCTTGTAGGTCTTTTTTGTGTTAGCTCATGGTGTGGCAGTGAGCTAAAGATGCTGGAAGAGTGATGTGTCTAATCTTAAGTTGAAATCAACATAAGTTGCTTGCAAATCAAGATTGTCAGTGTTTAAAGAAGGGATTGTTCGGTAATAATACAAATAACAGAAAAATAATATCATACAGAAGGAGGAAGTATTTCTATGTCAAAATTATTGCGACAAGGGATTGAGGAACGCCGGTCATATTATGCGATTAGCAATGAAGAAATTGTGTCAAAAGAAAACGTTGAAGAAGTCGTACAATTTGCGGTGAAACATTCACCGTATGCATTTAATTCACAAAGTGGCCGGGTGGTGATTGTATTTAATGACCATCATAAAGCGCTTTGGGATCTAACAAAAGAACATTTACGACCGCTCGTAAAAGAGGAGAATTTTCATAAAACAGAAGCACGCATTGATTCGTTTAAAGCTGGATATGGAACGGTGTTATTCTTTGAAGATACTGAGGTGGTCAAAGGACTAGGCGAACAAATGCCGTTGTATAAAGATAAATTCGGAACGTGGTCAGAACAAGCGTCAGGTATGTTGCAATATGTCGTCTGGACAACGTTAGAAGCAGAAGGGCTAGGCGCGTCCTTGCAACATTATAATCCATTAATTGATGATGATGTCAAAGCACGCTTTGATCTTCCAAAAGCATGGATACTACAAGCGCAAATGCCGTTTGGTAAGCCGGTAGAAGCGCCGGGTGAAAAAACATTCCAATCAGTAGATGAGCGAATCAAGGTTTTTAAATAGTCAAAATCGAGTAGATAAATAACAAGTGCCTCAAAACTTATAAAGTATTGAGGCATTTGTTATGGGTGAAAGCTTTACATAGCTAATAGGAGTAAGTACTGTGAACCGCCAGCTGCAACAAAACCGTTTTCTCGAGCTTGGTCAAGGATGTAAATGATTGACGAAAGGGTGCGCGAATAGGAAAAGTGTGAATAAATTATGAATAGTGACAGCGAAAAAGTAAAAGTTGTCTTTAAAAAGTTTACCTAAGGCAAAACTATTGGTATAATCCATATTAGAAGCAAAAATAAAATAGTAGAGCAAGAAAACAAAGTGTTTTCTAGGAAAAGAAAGGAGTTCTACGCATGGTAGATTTTTTTACTCAGTTATCACCGGTCATGCAGGCACTCGTTGCTACTTTATTTACTTGGGGAATGACTGCGCTTGGGGCGGCCCTCGTTTTTACGGCAAAGGGTGTGAATTATAAGTTTCTTGATGCAATGCTAGGTTTTGCGGGTGGTGTGATGATTGCGGCCAGTTATTGGTCACTGTTAGCACCCGCGATTGAAATGGCAGAACAAGACAAATGGCCCGCTTGGTTACCAGCGGCTGCTGGATTTATGTTAGGCGGGATCTTTTTATGGGGGATTGATAAAGTCATTCCTCACGTTCACCCGAATGCACGACTAGAAACAGCAGAAGGAATCCATCCGGATCGCCGGCGACGTAGTACACTATTAGTGCTCGCGATTACGCTTCATAACATTCCAGAAGGCTTAGCTGTTGGGGTTGCTTTTGGTGCGGTAGCATCTGGATTTGAATCTAGTTCACTTGCGGCAGCTGTCACGCTTGGTATTGGGATTGGGATTCAGAACTTTCCAGAAGGAACGGCTGTTTCAATGCCACTGAGACGTGAAGGTATGTCACGCAGACGCAGCTTTATGTATGGTCAGTTCTCCGGAATGGTTGAGCCGATTGCGGCAGTAATTGGTGTGTTACTTGTGACATGGATGGAACCAATTTTACCGTTAGCGCTTAGTTTTGCTGCCGGTGCGATGATTTTCGTTGTCGCAGAAGAGGTCATTCCAGGATCGCAAGAAAACGGTAACCGAGATTTAGCGTCCATGGCGTTAATGGTTGGTTTTACTGTGATGATGATTTTAGATGTTGCCTTAGGTTAGAGAAAAAGTCACACAAAGAGTGTGGCTTTTTTAATTATATAAACTGAAAGATGAAGTGATAAGCAATCGCGTTATCGTCGGCGGGGCAATGTTGATTGATAGTATCGTCTTAATCGCATTTGTAGTCTATAAATTCCAAACCAATTTACTGATTGTCGATGTGTTGTTATTTGTATTAGTCGCAACGTACCTGATGGAGAAATTTTTTCTTAAACATAAGCGGAAACAAGGAGAGTTAGAAGAAAAGACCATCACTAACAACTAGTGAGAAAGACTTAAATTCACTATTTTTATACAGAAGGGTTTAAAAACCCGATTAAGAAGGTAAACATAGTATGAAACTAATTATAAAGGAGCGGATCAAGTTATGAGTAATGTTTTATTTACGTCTCATGCAACAGTAACAGGTGGCCGCGATGGTCATGTAAAATCAGATGACGGTTTAATTGATTTAAATTTAGTTAATCCAGCTGGAGGTAGTGATGAAAAAGGTTCTAATCCTGAACAACTATTTGCCGCAGGCTATGCTGCTTGTTTTGACGGGGCATTAAACTTAATGGCAGAACGCCAAAAGAAAGAGATTGAATCAACGTTAACAGCAGATGTTAGTTTATTAAAGGATCCAAGCGACAATGGATTTAAAGTTGGTGTCGTTCTCCATGTTGATATTAAAGGTGTCTCACAAGAAGAAGCAGAACACCTCGCAGAACTTGCTCACAACTTCTGCCCATACTCTAAAGCAACCCGTGGTAACATTGATGTTGAGTTAAAAGTGACAAGTAAGTAACGACGTTTAAATATATTAGTCGAAAAAACAAGTACCTTTTGGTGCTTGTTTTTTTGTTATGAAATCAAGCTAACAATGTAAAGATATAACTGAAGCCCTTTCTTGCAGAATTTCTTTTTAAATAGCCTTGTCTCAGGATATATTTTTTTGTATAGTAAAGAATGGAGAAGTGAGTAAGGTTTGTTTTTAATATAGTAAAAACGGGTAATTATTCACATAGCTTATGTACGTTAAAATGAATCTAGGGGGAATCTTTCATGTCAAAAGAAAAGATTTTAATGATTGGTGCTGGACGGATGGCACAAGCAATCATTAATGGTTTAAAACAGGCAGATTTTAGCGAAATATTAGTCGGGAATAACACTAATAGTGAACGTTTAGAAGAAGTAGAAGCGCGCTTTGGTGTGAGAACAACGAATCAGTGGCAAAATCACGTCTCAGACCAAGATATTATTATTTTAGCCGTTCCACCTGAGGCGCATGAAGAGGTATTGACGTCACTCAGTGAAGTTATTGACGGTCAACTCGTGCTAACAGTGGCAGCAGGAATTGATGTGAAATATCTTGAAGCGCATTTACCAGAACAAACACCGGTTAGCTGGCTTATGCCAAATACGGCGGCATCAAAAGCGGAATCGATGACCCTTTTTACCCTAGGGCATTATGTGACCGATGAACATGAATACTATATTGAAAAAATCCTCTTTAGTATCGGTCAGTTTAAAAAATTAACGGAACAACAAGTGCACCAAATTACCCCAATCACCGGCAGTGGTCCAGCGTTTGTCTACCGATTTGCGGATGTATTGATTAAAGAAGTTCAAAAAGCGGGTGTGACTGAAGTCGTCGCAAAACAACTCGTAGCCCAAATGGTTAAAGGTGCATCAGAAATGCTGACGTCTGATTTAAAATGTCCACAGGATTTAATGGATGAAGTGGCAACACCGGGTGGTGTGACGGAAAAAGGCTTACAAGTCTTAGATGAACATGGCTTTGATCAGATGATTCAAGAGGCGATTCGTCAGTGTGTTGATTTTGCTTCTGGTAACGAAGATTAACTTGACAGTGAAAATCATTATCACTATGATAATAGTGAGGTGAATATTTATGAAAATAGCAGTAGCTTATGCAAGTATGACAGGCAATACAGAGAGTATTGCTGATGAAATAAAGAGTTATTTAGATGAAGAAAATCTTGACTATAGCGTCTTTCATATTCCAAGTGATGACTTTTATGCGTTTGATTTAGTCAATTATGATGTGATTTTCTTTGGCAGTTACACGTATGGTGACGGCGATTTACCGTTTGAGTTGATGGATTTGTATGATGAGGTTGAAGATGAAGATTTAACAGGTAAACGCATTGGTCTTTTTGGTTCGTGTGATTCTTTTTATCCGTTATACGGTGTCGCGCTTGATCAATTTAAAGAACGGTTTGAATTCGCCGGAGCAACAGTCATCGGAGAATTAGTCAAAGTTGATTTAGATCCAGATGATAAAGACCTTGAGCTTACACGTGCGATGGTTGATGAAGTGTTAGCTATTAAGTAGTTACGTAACGAATTGATAAAAACCTTATGCTTACGGGCATGAGGTTTTTTGTCTGTTTAGTGTAATCATGGATTTTCTTATGGAAAGCGCGTATAATAAGAAAAAAACAGATAAATGAGGGTTAAAGATGGTAAAAGAGTTGATTTCTTGGATCAAAGCCATTGTGATTGCATTGGTGATTGTACTTGTTGTGAGAGAATTTGTGATGACGCCGTCTGTTGTTAAAGGGACGTCAATGGAACCGACCTTGCATGATGGTGACCGGATTATTATAAGTAAATTAGGTGAGTTAGAACGGTTTGATCAAATCGCTTTTATTGCACCAGACTCTGTTGTTGAAGAGAATTATGTGAAGCGGATCATTGGTTTACCGGGTGACTATGTTGAAGTGAAAGATGATGTGTTATTCATTAATGGTGTCAGTTATTCAGAAGTCTACTTAGAAGATGTCTTAAGTGAATTAGATGGTTACTCATACACCAATGATTTTAGTATGAATGAACTGGGCTTAACAGAAGTGCCGGATGGGATGTATTTTGTCTTAGGTGATAATCGGCCGGATAGTCGAGATAGTCGCTACTTTGGTGTCATCGAAGAAGACAGTGTGATTGGTGAAATTGTTTTTCGTATTTGGCCGCCAGAGGATATTGGGTTGCTTCATTAAACTTGACAAACCAACAGGGATTCACTATGGTTAACTTAACAAATAAATACGGATGAAACCGCTAGGGGCGCACAGATTGTGCTGAGATAAAGTGAATAACTTTGGTCCCTTTGAACCTGATTTGGTTAGAACCAACGTAGGGAAGTGGGACTCTTGTGATACGAAGCGTTTTTATAAACGTTTATCTATATATCTACACTCACAACCGTTCCTCGACCTATGAGGAGCGGTTTTTTGCGTCTACAAGGAGTGGAGAAGATGAAAAAAGTTCAAACAGCACTTACGATTGCCGGGACCGATCCAACAGGTGGCGCGGGTATTCAGGCGGACCTCAAGTCTTTTGAAGAGCGTTGTGTCTACGGGATGAGTGTGGTCACGTCTGTTGTAGCACAAAATACGCAAGGTGTATCGTTAATTCATCATCAACCAATCGATATGATTAATGAGCAGCTAGCGTGTGTCTTTGATGACATTCAACCAGATGCTATTAAAACAGGCATGATTGCGACTGAAGAGATGATGCTATTAATTAGTGATTATTTAGAACAATACCCTGATATTCCGTATGTACTAGACCCGGTCATGGTTGCAACAAGTGGTGATGTCTTAATGGAAGAAAGTTCTCGTGCGGTTATTCGCGACGTATTAATTCCAAAAGCAACGCTAGTGACGCCAAATTTAAAAGAAGCACGTCTGTTATTGGACCGCTCAATTACAACCGTCGAGGAGATGGCAGAAGCGGCGAAAGATCTGGTGCATGTGTTAGGTGCAAGTGCTGCAGTTGTAAAAGGTGGGCATTTAACCGATGAAGCGACCGATGTCTTTTATGATGGTAAAGATACCCGATACTTAACAAAGGAACGAATCAAAACAAAACATACACATGGGACAGGTTGTACGTATAGTGCGGTGATTACCGCAGAACTCGCAAAAGGTCAGGGGGTTTTTAATGCGGCCAGTTTAGGGAAAGCATTTATCCATGACGCGATTTTTTACGGCATTGACCTCGGACATGGTAACGGACCGACGAATCATTTTGGTTACCGGCTAAAAGGTGTGCCGAATGATATAAAAATTTGTGAAAAAATACGAGAAGGTGAAAGGTCATGACCTACGCAGAATTAGTTAAAGATCGTGCGCCACTCATTCACAACATCACCAATCAAGTGGTGATGAATATTACCGCCAATGGTCTTTATGCGATCGGTGCCTCGCCACTTATGGCGCATGAACAAGAAGAGATGACGGATATCATTAATATTGCTGATGCGCTCGTTTTGAATATCGGTACAATCACAGAACCGGTATTTCAAGCGATGCAAGTTGCGGGAAAAAAAGCAACGGAAAAAAAGATCCCAATTGTGTTAGACCCGGTTGGTGTTGGCGCATCTGATTACCGAATGCGTGTTGTTTTACATTTACTAGAGACGTTAAAGGTTAGTCTTATCAGAGGTAATGCGGCAGAAATTATGACGCTTGTCTTACTTAAACAAGCTGGCAAGGGTGTTGAAGGGGGTATTGAGACAGACGCAACGGCCGTTGCCAGAGCCTTTTACCGACGATACCGTATCCCGGTTGTTGTGACCGGAAAAGAAGATATCATTTATAACGGTAACATTCTTTCTAAACTGAAAAACGGTTCACCGGCACTTAAGCAAGTCACTGGGACTGGCTGTTTACTTACTTCTGTCATTGCTGCCTTTTTAGCTGTAGCTGATGATGGGCATTATATTGAAGCAGCAACCGAAGCGGTCAGCTTTTATACGGTCGCAAGTGAAATGGCGGCAGAAAAATCTAAGCTACCCGGTTCTTTTCAGGTGCAGTTTATTGATCAGTTAGCAGCTTTAACTGTTTCTGAATGGGAAAAGCGTGCGATGATTGAGGTGATGCGATAATGTTTCAGCGCGAATGGTTGAGGTTGTATTTTATTTTTGGTGAAGCTTATTTGGAGGAAGGTAGTCTCCCAATTATTGAAGCGGCCCTTAAGAGCGGTGTGACAATGTTTCAACTACGAGAAAAGGGCCCGTTTGCACTCAAGGGTGCCGCCCTTATTGAATACGGGTATAAAGTAAAAGCACTATGCAGACAATATCGTGTACCATTTGTTGTGAATGACGACCTTGACCTGGCGCTAACACTAGGTGCTGATGGTCTTCATCTCGGTCAAGATGATCAATCAATTGAAGAGGCAAGACAGGTATTACCGAAGGATATGTTTATCGGCATATCAGCCACTAATCTAAAAGAAGCAATCATAGCACAAGACCAAGGGGCTGACTATGTCGGGGTAGGACCGATTTATCCGACCAAAACAAAAACGGATGCGAAAACACCAATAGGCTTTTCAGGGTTAAAAACCATTAAAACTCACCTAGAGGATACCCCTATTGTTGCCATTGGTGGTTTAACTGCTAAAGATATGCCTCAATTGAAAGCTCTTAAGATTGACGGGGCCGCTGTTATTTCAGAAATTGGTTATCAACACGATGTTTCAGCGCGTGTTCTATCATTTCTTTCGTCATACAGATAACTCCAACAAAAGGTGGAGTTTAACTCGGGTATTTTACGGTTAAACACATAGAAGGAAGAAAAATAAAAGGAGGTTAACGAGTGATGAAGTTAAAAGATACAAAAGTTTTACAAGTGGTTGATGAAGCGTTTGAAGATTTAGAATTATGGTATCCTGTCCTTAGAATGCGAGAAGCAGGTGCAACAGTGGATATAGCGGGTACAGAAAAAGGCAAAGTATACACTGGGAAGTACGGTGTCCCTTGTGAATCAACCCATGCGTTTGAAGATATTAACCCGGATGATTATGACGTGTTACTCGTCCCAGGTGGCTGGGCACCGGATAAATTACGTCGCTATGACAGTGTCTTAAATATTGTTAAAGCGATGGATCAAGATAAAAAAGTAATTGGTCAGATTTGTCACGCAGGTTGGGTGTTAATCTCAGCTGATATTGTAGAAGGAGCGACAGTCACAAGTACGCCGGCCCTCATCGATGATTTAAAAAATGCAGGTGCGACATGGATTGATGAACCTGTCGTTAAATCCGGACATATTATCTCAAGTCGACGACCAAGCGACTTACCGCAGTATATGGAAACAATTATCGAAGCGGTTGTTAAAGATTTATAAAGTAAAACAGACAGATAAGCTCATCGCTTACCTGTCTGTTTTTTTGTTTTATTTTTTATAAAAAAGATGGCTGTACCAAATGGTACAGCCAACAAGGGGGATTAGTGTACATCATAATCGATGTCTACTTAGGTAGCTTTTGACTCAGATAGCTGATTCAGTCTGTCAGCCAGTTCAAAAGCACCTGTCGGTTGAATCGCTTCTTTACTCGAGAAGGTATCATTAAATTGATACGCGCTAGAGCCGTGTTCAGAGATATCAAGTCCAATACGCTCTTCTTCTTCTGATACGCGAATAGATGTAAAGCGAGTAATGACGAAGGTGACAACACCTACTGACGCCATTGTCCACGCAATTACTGCTAAGACGCCTAGACCTTGGATTAAGAATTGACTTAAACCGTGGCCGTAAAATAAGCCGGATTCAACCGAGAATAAACCTACCGCTAGTGTACCCCAAATACCTGAGAGTCCGTGGACAGTTGTTGCTCCAACGGGATCATCAATTTTTAGTACGCGGTCAATGAAAGTAATACCTTCAACTAAAATCACACCAGAGACGGCACCGATTGCAATCGCACCAGGAATAGATACTTCAGCTGTCCCAGCGGTAACCCCAACTAAACCAGCCAGTACACCATTTAATGCGAGTGAAACGTCGATTTGTTTAAAGCGTAGTTGTGAATATAAAACCGTTGATAATAAACCACCGGCACTTGCCATTAGTGTTGTTGCGATAATCATAGGAACAAGCTCAGCATCAGCAGCAAGTGTTGAGCCGCCGTTAAATCCAAACCAACCTAACCATAAAATGAATACTCCTAGTGCGCCCATTGGGATGTTGTGACCTGGAATAACATTGATTTTACCTTTTGTATACTTACCGAGACGTGGTCCTAAGAATAAGACGACGGTTAACGCGCCAACAGCACCGGTTAAGTGAACCACTGTTGAACCAGCGAAATCAGTAAAACCTAATTCAGCTAACCAACCATCTGACCAAATCCAGTGGCCGACAACAGGGTAAATAACACTTGTCATCGCGATGGTAATTAAGACATAGACCCCGATTTTAATCCGCTCAGCAACGGCACCTGAGATAATTGTCGCACAAGTTGCAACGAACATCGCTTGGAAGACGAAAAACCCTATGTCGTCAACGCCGCTTAGCAAGAAACTATCTGATCCGAATAATCCGTTAAAAGTATCACCAAACATCAGCCCGTAACCAACAAGATAAAAGACAATCGGTCCAATACTGATCGTTAAAAAGTTCTTTGTGATAATATTCAATGAGTTCTTTGCTCGAGTAAAACCAGATTCAACTAAAGCAAATCCTGCGTGCATGAAGAAGACTAACACACTCCCAATCATAACCCATAACATATTGACGGTTTCGGTTGTGGCTACACCGGTATCGGCGTAAAGTGGTGACATTAAAAATAAACTAATAAAAAGTAAAAGGCCTATTTTTTTAAACACATGTATCATCTCCTATTTTTATTTTATAAAACGGCAGGTTTGCCGCGCTCTTTTGTTCTAATTCTGACAACATCTTCAACATTGTAAACGAAAATCTTGCCGTCACCGATTTGATCGGTGTGGCAGGTGTCGATAATAACATCAATAACTTCATCTGCGCGTTCTTGTGGTAAAACAAGTTCAATCTTAATTTTAGGTAAGACTTTAACTTCGTAACTTGTGCCTCTGAAAACGCCGGTTTGTCCTTTTTGTTTACCGGTTCCTGCGACCTCAGTAACAGTTAAACCTAAAAATCCATGTGAGGCTAATTCGTCTCGTAATGCTTGGAACTTTTCTGGGCGAATAATTGCTTCGATTTTTTTCATGAATAATTGTGCTCCCCTCTTTGTTAACTTTTCTAACATCGTAAGTTATGTTAATTATCATACGCTAAATTTCAGAAAATTCAATAGGATTGCGGGCATTTGCTTAGAGTTGTTTCGTATTATAACAATCTAATTAATAGAACGATTAGTTAAAAATGATTTAAAAATAAGATGTGAATGACGGATGTGAGTGAAGTGAATGTGGAGGTTTAGTTAATGTTGGCCATGACTTTTTCTATGGTCGATAAACGATAGTCTAATGGACATAAACTATGTTAAAATAATCATGAGGTAAACAATTGAGAGGAGAAACAAACACATGTCACGACGATTTGAAAAGATTTTAATAATTTTAGGTATGGCGGTCTATATTTTCTTTGGGGTCCAAGGTGCTAGTATGTTAATTGTACATAATGATGAAGCAAGAGCGATGGAGTTATATGAATCCTACCAAACGGATCTATCAGAAAGTAATGAAAATGATTTTGAACTACCAGAATTTACGGTATTCCGAGATAACTTGCAGTCAGGTGGTATTTTGATTCTTATCTTAAGTGTGGCCACAGTAATTACGGGTGGTTTAAGTTTCTACTTCTTAAAGAAAGATATTAAACCGAAAATGGTTGGGATCTTGCTGCTTGCTTCAGGTGCGTTAGTCGCCTTTTTAGGTTTTGCACCGGCCATGTTAGGGAGTCTATTGTATATGATGAGTGGTGGCTTAGTCCTCTTTAAGAAACCAAAGCAACTTACTGCATAGTTAATAATGAAAGAAGGAATAGGTATGTCGAAAAAAACAGTTGCCATTTTATTTGGTGGTAAATCAGCTGAACATGAAGTATCGCTCATGTCAGCAAAAAATGTGATTGAAGCGATTGACCGAGAGGTTTATGACGTCGTTTTAATTGGGGTAGATAAACAAGGAGCGTGGCATTTACTTGATGAAGCCCATTACTTGGACGATGCAGATGATGCGAAAAAGATTCGTTTGCATTTAACCGGTGAAGCGATTGCAGTTATTCCTGGGCAAGACCGTGCTCAAATTATCAACAGTAAAACAAATGAACCGATTAAACAAATTGATGTCGTATTCCCAGTCATTCACGGAACACTTGGTGAAGATGGTAGTTTACAAGGGTTAGTACGTACCTTAAACTTACCGTTTGTCGGCGTTGACTTACTCGGTTCAGCTGTTAGTATGGATAAAGATTTTACCAAGCGTTTATTGAAAGAGTGCGGATTAAAAGTGGCGACTGGTCTTGTGTTTAAAGTGCATGAACAAGCATCGATTGACTTTAAAATTGTTAAGGAAATGCTCGGCTTACCTGTCTTTATTAAGCCTGCTAATCAAGGTTCATCGGTCGGGGTAAGTAAGGCTACAGATGAAGTAAGTTTCACAACGGCGATTCAAGATGCCTTTTTATATGATGATAAAGTCCTCGTTGAAGAAGCGGTAAAAGGACGTGAGGTCGAGTGTGCGGTCTTAGGTAATGCCGCGCCAAAAGCATCGGTGATCGGCGAAATTTTACCGCAAACAGATTTTTATTCATACGAATCAAAGTACATTGATGAGTCAGGCGCCGTTTTATCGGCACCGGCCGACTTAACGCCAGAACAAGTCGAACAGATACAAACAGAAGCTGTGAAAGTATTTCAAACACTTGACTGTGAAGGCATGGCTCGGGTTGATTTCTTCTTAAAAGAAAATAATACATTAATCATTAATGAAGTCAACACAATACCAGGCTTCACAAAAATCAGTATGTATCCACGTCTTTGGACGCTATCTGGTTTAAGTTATCCAAATCTGATTGATACGTTAATCAAACTAGCTTTTGAGCGTCACGAACGAAAACGAAAACTTAAAAGTGCAAGAGACTAATGGATATATATAACGCCAATGCTTATTATTTTATAAGTATTGGTATTTTTTTGTTAGGTTTTAAGTGGTTTTAACTATTTGTATTGGTTTATAGGACGCTTGACATTTTTCTTTAATAATATAAAATATATTTAATCGTTAAAATATATTTCAGGGGTGGAAAAATGTTAAATGACAAAATGACGAAGCGTTTATTATTTGGAAGATTAGTATCTTCATCAGGAGATAGCTTGTACGAAATCGCAATTATTTGGTATATGTTTGATTTAACTGGTAGTGCTTTTTACACTGGATTAGCTTCCGCACTTGTGATGATCCCAAAAAGTTTAAATTTTTTAGTAGGTCCAATTATTGAAATGTTAAATAAGCGTAAAGTATTGATTTTTTCTCAACTGATGCAATTTGTACTTATGCTTATTGTGCCTATCGCTATGATATTTAAAGTAGA
The DNA here is from genome assembly GCF_900115605.1 of Halolactibacillus halophilus. Lineage (GTDB taxonomy): Bacteria > Bacillota > Bacilli > Bacillales > Amphibacillaceae > Halolactibacillus > Halolactibacillus halophilus. The sequence goes on along the minus strand of NZ_FOXC01000022.1, from coordinate 26,890 downwards.
ATCAATTAGTTTAATACTTATTGTGATGTTTTTCGTCTCTCTTTTAGAAAATTTCCAAGGGACAGCAGAGATTTCGATTGCACCGTTAATTGTAGATAAAAATCAACTAGGCCAATTTAATTCAATTGCCAGTAGTTCGCAACAGATCATTAATGTAGTTATGAAGACTATTTTTGCAGGATCAATCTTACTCATAGGTATTCAAGAAATATATTTGTTTAATGCACTGACATTTTTAATTGCAGCTATCTTATTTCGTAAACTAACGTTTACTCATGTACATAAAACCCAACCGAAAGAAGTGTTCATTAGTTATAAGCAGCAATTAATTGATGGTTTAAAATTTTTTTTCAGGTCCAAAATTTTTCTTATCAGTCTTCCGTTTCTCGTTGCGAATTTTTCATTCGGTATAGCTGAAGCCATTCTTCCGCTTTACGCATTTGAAAAAGGTGGGAGTGGTTATTACGGGTTCTTGATTGTTGCCCTGACAGTCGGGAATTTGTTGGGATTAACATTTGCTGCGAAAATAATGGTATATCCGTTAGGTAAACTTCTCGTCATTCTACCACTTATTTCTTTTACCATGTGGGGGGCTTCTATATGGATGACGAACATTATAATCGCAGCGATTATCTTTGGTGTTGGATTTATACCGTTTGGAATGATGAATATATTACTTATCACTTATATTCAGACGTCAATAGAAGAGGAATTATTAGCAAGGGTATCATCTGTACTTGATAGTATTTTAGTCTTTGCTATGCCGCTCGGATCATTATTAGGTGGTCTAGTGCCATCGCTATTAGGTGTATATTTCACAATGTTTATAAGTTGCTTAGGATTATTGACGATTGCTTTGTATTTTCTTTTTGAGAAGCAAGTACGTTCATTACCTAGTCTGTTGTCTGATTAATATGATAGAATATAAATTCAAAGATAAACAGAGATTTTAAAATGAAGTCAGGTAACGATAATTCTAACGAATGGTGATAATAATAAAGTCAGCCTTGATGTACAAAAAGTTAATTATGATTTCAAAAGTGAGTAGATGAATTTCATGATATCAATTTATATCATGAAATTCTGATGAGCTAGCTATTATGGATTAATAATTATCTTATGCACGATCTCTCTATTGGAGAAAATGAATTAAATCGATTGAAATTATTAAATCGTTATCATATAGTGTTATTGAGGTGAATGATATGACAGACATGAATGATGTGGGTAAAGTTATTTTTGATAAAAAAACGATGCAAATTCTTAAAGTAACAAATGATCAAGCACTGACAACGAAAGAAATTTCAAAACGGGTAGGCTTACCAACAAGTGCGCTATATTATCCAATTAAAAAGCTGTTAGATATAAACGCATTAAAAATTGAAAAAGAAAAACAAGTGAAAAATCTAACGGAGTATTACTATACGAGTAAACATCTTCAAGGTAATGCAGTTAGTGTTGAAGGTGATATATTAAAACAGAATGAACCGGCCATTATTCAATCTTTTCTGTTTGAGGTACATAAAGCAACTCAAAGACTCAGTGAAGATTTAACGGCATTTGATTCTGGTGCTGACAAAATGGAATCCACTGCAGAACTGAGTTACCTATCTAAGAAATTATCATTTAACCAATGGAAAGAGGTTAATGAAAAAATCAGATCTCTTATTCAAGATTACGAAGAAAATGATCCACAAGAAGAGAATGCGTATACTTTTTTAGTCGCTAGCTATAGAGATGAAGATGAGTAATCGAAGATGATGAATGCCGTCTATCTTCATTGACCGTATGTACGGGATTGACATGTGATAATGATCAATCAAAAGCACCTGCCCCTTGAACATCAAGGACAGGTGCTTTTCTTTCGAAAATTAATCTTTGTAAACAATCTATTATATACTACTGATCATGATCTTGTTTATCTTCATTGTTATGTGGGTGGTGAGATTTCGGCTGTTTTTTATAGCGGTGTCTTACAAATAACCCAATGACAGAAGTAATCACAATAAAGATCATAATCACTGGTAAATTACCGACAATGTAGACAAACAGATCAGAGAAGAAGATAATGACCGCATCATAACTTCTGACCCACTGGTCTTTGGTGCGTTGCCAAATATTTAAATCGCCATCTTTAAGTGTGCTGACTTCCTCTTCTTGTAACCGAAGATCGACAGTCGCATAGTCAATTCGGTTATCGAGATAGTTTAATTGACCCGTCAGGCGTTCAATTTCAAGTTGAACATTCGCTAAGTCACGCGAGATTTGGAGTAAGTCTTCTGTTGATTCAGCTTCTTCCATAAAGGTGAGTAACCGTTCTTCTAATTGTTTTTGTGTGTTGAGTCGCGTTTCTAAATCGACGTATTGATCGGTGACATCTTGCCCTGAGATGGCGTTGTATTCGACTTGGAATAAGTCTGTTTCAAATTGATTTAAAAAGGTTTGTAAGTTTTCAGCAGGAATCCGAATCGTAAAATAACCAGACCGTAAATGCGCATCGTACCGATGCGTTTCTTTATTAAGGATATAACCATCGACGCGGTTTGTTTCCTCTTCAATAAATTGTACTGCCGTATCATACTTACGGGTGGTGAGTTCTAGGTTAGCATTATACATAATCTTCCGATCTGTTGTATCAACCGGCGCATCGGTTTCACCGTCTTCTATCGGTCCCTCGGGTCGAATGCCTCCCTCATCATATGCCTCTTGCTGGGCAGCATCATCTTCAACAGCCGTATCCATATCACTGATCGTATTACTTTCTGATTGATTATCATTTGAACATGCAGCGATAAAGATAAGGGTAAAACTAAATAATAATAAAAGCCATTGTTTCTTGTTCATGCTTAACGCCTCCTTTTAAGTATTTCGCTACTATATCAGTCGTCTGCTGTCGTTTAAAAGTTTCAATTTTTAAAAAAATATACATATTATCGCATAAATATTAATCTTTATGTATATCAGATAGAAATCCGCTTTCATCCTAATGTTAGGCTGCGATGTTATGACTGATAATATACTATTCCCTAAAAAGAATAAAAAAATCCGCAAAAAGGGTTGCATTATTATTCTTTCTATTGCATAATAATACACAAGTTAACCGAATCGATTGAAAATAAAATCATTTAAATAAAAGGGAGCGGATCAACATGGCAAAAGATAAAATTGTATTAGCGTATTCTGGGGGATTAGATACATCAGTGGCAATTAAATGGTTACAAGACCAATACAATTATGATGTCATCGCAGTAGGGTTAGATGTAGGAGAAGGTAAAGATTTAGAATTCGTAAAGAAAAAAGCGATTGATGTGGGGGCAATTAAATCTTACTCCGTTGACGCAAAAGAACTTTTCTCAGAAGAATATGTGTTACCAGCACTTCAAGCGAATTTATTATATGAAGGTAAATATCCACTAATTTCAGCCCTGTCAAGACCTTTGATCGCAAAGGTACTTGTCGATATCGCCGAACAAGAAGGTGCTGTTGCGGTTGCCCACGGTTGTACCGGCAAAGGAAACGACCAAGTCCGGTTTGATGTTGCCTTTACGGCACTTAACCCAAATCTTAAAATCGTGGCTCCGGTAAGAGAGTGGAAAATGACGCGGGACGAAGAATTAGCTTATGCTGAGAAACATGGTATTCCTGTACCAGTTGGTAAAGAAAGTCCATACAGTATTGATCAAAACCTATGGGGAAGAAGTAATGAATGTGGTATCTTAGAAAATCCATGGGCAGAAGCACCAAAGGATGCGTTTGAATTAACAACCGATCCTGTTGATGCAGCTGATACACCAGAAACGATTGAAATTACCTTTGATCAAGGAAAGCCTGTGGCGATAAATGGGCAACAGTATCCTTTACATGAACTGATCTTAGAATTAAATCAAATCGCTGGTAAGCATGGGGTTGGTCGGATTGATCACGTTGAAAACCGGTTAGTTGGGATTAAATCAAGAGAGATTTATGAAGCACCCGCAGGTGTGACATTAATTGCGGCCCACCAAGAACTTGAAGCACTGACGTTACCAAGAGAAGTATCACAATTTAAACCATTGATTGAACAAAAATTTGCGCAATCTGTTTATGACGCCTTATGGTATTCACCACTGACAGATGCTTTAAAAGCCTTTATCGCCGAAACACAAAAATATGTTTCAGGTGTTGTAAAAGTAAAACTTTATAAAGGTCAAGCAATGGTTGTTGGAAGAAAATCTGACTACTCACTATATGACTTAGATCTTGCGACTTATTCAACAGGTGATCAGTTTGATCATGATGCGGCACTTGGATTTATTAAGCTGTGGGGCTTACCGACACAAGTCCATGAAACAGTTACAAAAGCGCAACAAACAAAACCAGAATCGATGACAAAAACAACAGTCGATATAAAGGAAGCGGTCAAACAATGAAACTATGGGGCGGACGATTCACAAAACCAACCAATGAATTAGTCGATGAGTACACGGCATCCATTAGTTTTGATCAAAAGTTGGCGACGTATGATATTTTAGGGAGCCTTGCTCATGTGAATATGTTAGCCTCAGCTGGGATCATTGAAGCAGATGAACGTGATACGATCGTCGACGGTTTAAAGAAAGTCGATGCATTAATCAAATCAAATAAAGATGTTTTAACAAAAGAAAATGAAGATATTCATATGAATGTGGAGAAGTTATTAATTGATGAGATTGGTCCAGTTGGAGGGAAGCTTCACACCGGACGGAGTCGTAACGATCAAATTGCACTAGATATGCGTCTTTACTTACGAGATCAAGTCGTCACATTAGTCGAATTATTAACGACACTACAAACGGCTTTATTAAACCAAGCAAAAGCGCATACCGATACAATTTTACCAGGGTATACCCACCTGCAGCGGGCGCAACCGGTGTTATTTGCCCATCATTTACTCAGTTATGTGTTTATGTTCCAGCGTGACGTGGAGCGGTTGATGGATAGTTTTAAGCGGATCAATAAATCACCGCTTGGTGCTGGTGCCCTCGCGGGCACGTCGTTCCCGATTGATCGTCACTTCGTGAAGGATGAATTAAACTTTTATAGGATTACGGAAAATAGCTTAGACTCTGTCAGTGACCGTGACTTTGTTGTTGAATTTTTATCGGATGCGTCCCTTATCATGATGCACTTATCACGGTTTTCAGAAGAGCTTGTGCAGTGGTCGAGTCAGGAGTTTAACTTTATTGAGTTAGATGACGCTTTTTGTACTGGCAGTAGTATGATGCCACAAAAGAAAAATCCGGATGTACCAGAACTTGTCCGTGGTAAAACCGGACGCGTGTATGGTCACTTAATGGGTATTTTAACGACATTAAAAGGCTTACCACTCGCCTATAATAAAGATATGCAGGAAGATAAAGAAGGTATGTTTGATACCGCTGAAACATTAATTGGTGCGTTAAGCTTATTTAGCCCAATGGTGGAAACAATGACGGTGAATAAAGAAGTCATGTATGAAGCTGTCGCAAAAGATTACTCGAATGCGACAGACTTAGCCGATTATTTAGTTACAAAAGGTTTACCATTTAGAGAAGCACATGCGGTGGTTGGTGAAGCGGTGTTAAGCTGTATCGACAATCATAAATATTTACTTGATTTAACGCTAGCAGAATTTAAGCAATTCTCTGAAGTCATTGAAGCCGATATTTTTGAAGTTTTAGATCCACTGGCGGTTGTCAATGCTAGAAAAGCACACGGTGGAACGGCCAAACAAAGTGTCGAATGGCAATTTGGTGAAGCAGAAAACTATTTGAGTGACACAACGATTTGGTTAGAAAAGATGGCGGAACTTTTATCATAACAACAGACAAACTAGCTTCGGCTAGTTTTGTTTCGCCTACCGATGTATAATTATTAGTCTTAATGTATAATTATTAATGTAGACAACTGTCGAAAGACAGCTTTTGAATAGCGGATAAGCGATGGAAGTTACATATGAAAGGACGGGGATAATAGATGCAGACGGCCTATTTAATTTTAAATACCGGTGATGTGCTAGAGGGGACATTTTTAACTGAAGCGACGACAACTGAGGGAGAAGTGGTATTCAATACATCAATGATTGGCTATCAAGAAGTGATGACGGACCCATCATATGAGGGGCAACTCGTGACTATGACATACCCATTGATTGGGAATTATGGTTGTAATGGAGATGTAAAAGAAAGTGACCGTTTTGGCGCAAAGGCACTTATTGTTCAAACGGTCAGTCATTATCCTGACCACCCAACATCTACCCATACACTAAAACAACTTGCTGAAAAAACAAAGGTGCCCATTATTTATGGTGTCGATACGCGCCACTTAACCAAAATTATTCGTACCCATCCAAATGTTTTCGGCAAAATTTCAACGAACCCAGATGAAAAAGTAACGATGACGAAGATTGACCCAGATGTCGTCAAAAAAGTATCAGTAAAAGACGTGCAGCATAATCACAGTTACAGCAATCGTCACCCCCATATTGCTGTTATCGATTTTGGACAAAAGAAATCAATCATTGATGCTTTAACTGCTGCGGGAGCAAATGTTTCACTCTGCCCATATCACACGACAAAAACTGAGCTCGATCAGTTAGGTATTGATGGGGTTGTGCTTTCAAATGGGCCAGGAGACCCCGTTGATTGCCTCAGTCTCATCCCTACCGTCCGCAAGATCGCTGATCACTACCCGAGTTTTGGTATTTGTCTTGGCCATCAACTGTTGGCGCTTAGTTACGGGATGCAAACGAAAAAGTTAGTCTACGGCCACCGCGGGGGCAATCATGCGGTAAAATCAAGCATCACCGGTAAAGTCTATATGACATCTCAAAACCATGGCTATGTCGTCTGTGAGGATACTGTTACGAATGAGTTTGATATTCTCTTTACGAATGTCAATGATCAATCAATTGAAGGACTACAACATAAAACAAAACCAGTCACATCGTTTCAATTCCACCCCGAAGCACATCCAGGTCCAACGGACACAATGCACTTGATTGAAGCGTTTGTTAGAGATGTGGCGAAGAAGGGGGCAATTGTCTATGCCTAAACTAGAGGCGATTAAAAAAGTTCTTGTTATTGGCTCAGGCCCCATCGTGATTGGTCAAGCAGCTGAATTTGATTATGCTGGGACCCAGGCCTGTCTTGCCTTAAAAGAAGAAGGTATTGAGGTTGTGTTGGTCAATAACAATCCGGCGACTATTATGACCGATGAAAACATCGCCGATCATATTTATATGGAGCCACTCACCGTTGAAAGTTTAGTTGAAATTATAAAAATAGAACGACCAGATGGGCTACTTCCGACACTTGGTGGACAAACCGGTCTAAACTTAGCCGCAAAACTCACCGAACACGGTGTATTAAAGGACAATAACGTCACCTTACTCGGTACGCCGCTTGAGACAATTGAGCGCGGGGAAGACCGGGAACAGTTTAAAGCGATGATGGAAGATTTACACGAACCAGTTGCGATGAGTCAGACGGTTGAAAATAGTGAGGATGCCTGCCAGTTTGCCGACAAGATCGGTTATCCAGTTATTGTGAGACCTGCTTACACACTAGGTGGTGCGGGTGGTGGAATTGCTGATTCTAAAACAGAGCTACTGACGATTGTAAAGAATGGTTTAAATCAGAGCCCGATTCACCAAGTCCTCATCGAACAATCGGTGAAAGGTTGGAAAGAGATTGAATATGAAGTGATGCGGGATGATAATGATACAGCGATTATTATTTGTAATATGGAGAACATTGATGCAGTTGGGGTACACACAGGTGATAGTATCGTTGTTGCCCCGAGCCAAACGTTAACCGATTACCAACATCAAATGCTAAGAGATTCATCACTTAAGGTGATTCGTGCTTTAGGGGTGATTGGTGGATGTAACATTCAATTCGCACTAAACCCACTGACAAATGATTATATTATCATTGAAGTCAACCCGCGTGTTAGTCGGTCAAGTGCGCTTGCATCTAAAGCAACGGGTTACCCGATTGCTCGGATTGCGGCAAAACTGAGTCTCGGCTATCGCTTAGATGAAGTCCTTAATCCGATCACAGGAGATACGTATGCGAGCTTTGAACCCGCGATTGATTATGTAGCACTAAAATTACCACGGTTTGCGTTTGATAAATTTCATCAAGCCAATCGCCATTTAGGTACGCAAATGAAAGCAACCGGTGAAGTCATGTCACTGGGACGTAATTTCACCGCAGCTTTAACGAAGGCGATTCGGTCAATGGAAATTAACCAAGTTGATTTCCACCGTCCGGCATTAGGTGCGTGCACAGAGGCTGACTTGATTGAGGCTTTAGAAAACCCAACTGATGAACGGTTGTTTTATGTGATGGAAGCACTAACCCGAGGTATGAGTATTGATCAATTACACCACCATACCCAAATCACCCGTTATTTCTTACATGAGTTTAAAATGTTGATTGATTTTGAAGCAAAAGTAAGCCAGTATACGCTTGAAACCGTCCCAACAGACATCCTTATTCAAGCAAAAAAATATAGTCTTAGCGAAGTGACGCTCGCACGGCTCTTAAAGACAACGGTAAGCGTGGTACATGACTATTTAAGTGAACATAACCTAACCGCAAGTTATAAGATGGTTGATACGTGTGCTGGGGAATTTGAAGCGAAAACACCGTACTTTTATAGTTCTTGGCTTGAATATGATGAAGTGACGCCACTAAATAAGCAACAAAAAATTGTGGTCTTAGGTTCTGGACCAATCCGAATTGGTCAAGGGGTTGAGTTTGATTATTGCTCAGTACATGCGGCCCTTTCGTTAAAAGACCAAGCGATTGAAGCCATTGTTATTAACAACAATCCTGAGACAGTCAGTACTGATTATTCAACGGCGGATCATTTATATTTTGAACCACTAACCGCAGAAGATGTTGAACAAATTGTCTTAACAGAACAAGCCGACGGTGTATTGATTCAATTTGGTGGCCAAACGGCTGTAAATCTAGCTGAAAATCTGCATGAACGAGGCATCAAGCTTATCGGTACAGACATTAATAATATTGATGTCACCGAAGACCGGAAGCAATTTTATCAGCTCTTAGATGACTTAGCGATTCCGCATATTCCCGGAACAACGGTGCATTCGTATGAAAAGGCAAAAGAAACAGCCAAAAATTTTGGTTATCCGGTGCTTCTGCGCCCGTCTTATGTGATTGGTGGTCAAGGCATGGTTGTCCTAGAATCAGACCAAGCCTTAGATCAGTATCTCGATCAATTATTACAAACGGAAACATCAAATAAAGTCTTCCCGTTGTTACTCGACCGCTATATTGAAGGGAAAGAAGTAGAAATTGATGTGATTTGTGATGGTGAAGATATTGTGATTCCAGGCATTTTTGAACACGTTGAAAAAGCTGGCGTGCACTCAGGAGATAGTATGGCAATTTTCCCGGCGCCGCATCTTACGCAGCAACAAGAAGCCTTGATTGAAACGTACACGAAGAAATTGTCGAAAGCTCTTGATTTAAAGGGACTAATTAATATTCAGTTCGTTTTAAGTGAAGATGAGCAAACACTCTATTGCTTAGAAGTAAACCCAAGAGCATCACGTACCGTCCCAATCGCAAGTAAAGTCACGGGAATCGATATGGTTGATTTAGCGGTCAGAACCCAGCTGAATCAGTCATTAAAACAGCTTCATCCAACCTTAGGTCTACAGTTAAAACCAGCCTTCTATGCGGTAAAGATGCCGATTTTCTCACATACAAAGCTAAGTGATGTCGACCCGTTACTGCAACCAGAAATGCGTTCAACTGGTGAGGCAATCGGTCTTGGTGACACGGTTGAAGCGGCGCTTCAAAAAGCTTTCGGTTATAAAGAAAATCAGTTTATGACAATTGACGAAGCTGGTGGGATTTATGTAGGATTACAAGACATCGATAAAGCATTAATCAACCAGTTGGCTCAAGTGGACGGGATCTGTTATGCGAACGATACGGTTAGTGAAAAGCTTATATATAACGGATTAACCCGTGTCGTCTCGGTCACGGAACAAGAAGCAACCCGCTTGCTTGATAATGGTACAATTAAATGTGTAGCTGACCAACAATCGGCAGTGATTCGGTTAAAAGCGTTAAGTGAAGGGGTTATGGTCTTAAGTCGAAATGAAACATTGACAGCTTATCTTAAAGCGAGAACTCAGACACCGACCTTACCAAAAACAATTCAATCTTATCGACAAATGATACAAGAGGAGGCTAATGTATGAGTGTGAAGGACCAATTGAAGGGTAGAAGTTGCCTCACGTTATTTGATTATACAACGGAAGAATTGCGTTATCTGTTAGATCTTGCTAAAGAGATTAAGCAAAAACAAAAAAATAGGGAAGTGTATCACCCGCTAAAGGGCAAAGTACTCGGGATGATTTTTGAGAAGTCATCGACACGGACGCGCGTCTCATTTGAAACCGGGATTTATCAACTCGGGGGTACCGGCTTATTTCTAAGTTCAAAGGACTTACAGCTAGGACGCGGCGAACCGATTAGTGATACAGCGCAAGTGCTATCCGGATACTTAGATGGCATCATGATTCGGACTTTTAAACAAGAGGATGTCGAAGCGCTCGCACATTATGGTGCGATTCCAGTTATTAATGGACTGACAGATGACTATCATCCGTGCCAAGTCCTTGCGGACTTACAAACGATTGAAGAAGTGAAAGGTCAATTAGAAGGTTTGACGCTGACTTATATTGGTGATGGAAATAATATGGCTCACTCACTGATGATTGGCGCAGTCAAAATGGGGATAAATTTTAAGACAGCAGCCCCTGAAGGTTACTTACCAAATGAAGCTATTGTCGAACGCGCTAAAGTGATCGCAAAAGAACAAGGCGTGAGTATTACGATTACAACGGATCCAAAAGAAGCAATGATCGGTAGCGACATTGTTTACACAGATGTTTGGGCTTCAATGGGACAAGAAAGTGAACAACTTAAGCGTGAAGCTTTATTTAAAGATTATCAAGTGAATGAGGACCTCGTGTCTTTTGCAAAAGATGATTATCTATTCTTACACTGTCTGCCAGCTCACCGTGGTGAAGAAGTGACGGCAGACGTGATTGATGGGAAACATTCTGTTATTTTCCAAGAAGCAGAAAATCGCCTCCATGCGCAAAAAGCCTTGATGGTAGCGTTAATGGCCGATTAATATACGAAGAAGATAAAAAGCACCCGCGGGTGCTTTTTTTAGCTTTTAAAACTATCAATCAATGACTGCAAAGCTGTCGCAAAACTTAAGATATTTGCCCCTTCCTTATGAACCATTGCTGTTTCTTCTTTATGACTAATCGCGAGCTGGGACATACCGGCGGTATGTTGATGATTGTCTTCGGCGATTTGATCAAGTTTTCTTGAGACATTGGTCAGTTCATTAAACCGTTCAAATAACGCAGACACATCCTGCTCAATGACGTGAATAGACGCTGTTTGCTCCTTGATCGTGTCTAGTAAACTATCAAAGGCATCCGTTGTCTGTTTCATTGTCTCAACATGCCCTAAATGATGTTCTACGAGTAAATCACTCGTTGAGACAGCTGACGTGGTCATCTGTTTCGTTTTAGTCATGTGATCAAACATATTAACGGTAATCGCTTTTGTTTCTTCAGCAAGTTTACTCACTTCTCTGGCAACAACCATAAAGCCTTGTCCTTCTTTACCAGCCCGGCTCGCTTCGATTGAAGCATTTAATGCTAGTAACTTTGTCTGGTCAGAGATTATTTGAATAGCCCCGGTTAAGTTATATGTATGGTTGACTTGTCCGAGTACCTCATGTAGCTCTTGCTGCATCGAAGTAAGCTCTGTTTTAAACGTGGCGAGTTGTTCGATTAAGTCATCCAATTCTTTTTTACCTGTTGAAGAGGCCGTATTCATTGATTCTGTGAAATGGAGTGTCTCACTTAAATGATCTTTAGAAAGTTGTAAGCTAGTCGTTGCAGCGGTGACGATTGTTTGAGTCCTTTCCGTATGAGTTCTTGTCACCTCTGCACTTTTTTCCACTGCCCGGGTTGTTTCTGTTAGTGTGTGTGAACGGTCAATCATCTGATCGGATTCTTTTTCTAAGTGCTGGCCACTTTTAGTTAAATCGTTAATCGATTGTTTAAGCTGAGAAAAAATCGTGTCGAGTTCATCAACCATAAAGTTGTAACTCTCCGTTAAACTTTTAATTTCTGGTGTATATATTTTCTTTAAAATAAGCGGGCTAAAATCTCCGGTGTGAATCCGTTCCATCCCTGCTTTTAGTTGCTTGAGTGGTTTTGTAATATTTTGAACGAATAAGACAGTTAGGACGCTACCTAAAATCATCCCGGCCACGCTAATGATCACTGTTGTCGTCCGCATCGTCACAATCGGGGCAAGGTAACTTGTTTCAGGTACAAGCAGTAAATAATTGGCCTCGATTTCTGGTAAATAGCGCTTGGCAATTAAATACGCTTTGCCATTAATGGTTTGTTCAAACACCCCGTCCTCTTGTTCTGTAATAGTTGTAATGACAGCATCTGATGGTGTAAGGTTTTGATCTTGACTTGTTTTAAATGGCGTAAAGTTCCCATCAGCTAGACGGTAATAAAAAGAGGTTAAACCATCTTTTGTTAGTGTTTGTTTTTGTTCATCAATCGTGCGCTCGAGTTGTGAATAAAAATAGTCGTAATCACTAACATACACAAAATCTAAGTTTGCCGCAATATCTTTAATCATATCTGTCTCACGAGCGAGACGGTTTTTTGTTGTGCTTAAGAGTTCGTCTTTACTCATCGTATAGTTGACTGTTCCTACCACAATGGTAGTGATTGATAAAATAATGAGCATCATCATTGTTAGCTGTTGTCCCATTGTTAACTTCTCTCTTTTAAACATGCGATCCCCCCTACTTCTCTTATAGGTATTTTAGTGGATAGATGTGAAGTGAGTATAAATTAAATGTATGGTTTATGTAAAATTTTATCTCTAACTGTATCGATACGAAATAAGCGTCCGGCTGAGAGAGTCAGTCGGACGCTTGAGATTGATCGTATTATTTTGTTAAGACGAGTATGCCAAGGGGATAATAATCAAGGACAGGGTCTGATTCTTTTTGAATCAAGGCACCTTTTTGTAAGTAATAGTCAATAGAAGTGACTTGTTTGTCGCTAAACAGCGCCTTAAATTCATCTGGTGTAATTTGATGCACATGAAAAGGCGAACCACAAGGTTCTCCTCGCCCGGCGCCAAACGGTGTCGACATGATTAATACACCACCAGGTTTTAATAAGTCATAAGCGTTAGTTAAAAAGTTTGTTTCTGCTTCAATATGTTCAAAGGTCTCAAAACTTGTAATTACATCAAATTGTCCCCATGTATCAACTAAACATTCTTCCGCTAAGTCAGCTTGGTGAAACGACGACTTCGGATGATAATAGTTTTTTTTAGCATAAGCTATTGCCTGGTCATCAATATCAAGACCAATCACTTCATCAATGACTTTCTTTTTCTTTTTCGCAATAATATGGGTACCAAAGCCAGAGCCTGACGCCATATCGAGTACCCGTCCTTTTTTAATAAAAGGTAAGGCAAAGTGATACCGTGCAACGTGTTCAATTAATAATTCATTAGTAATCAACATTTCTTCTGGGATCACGCGCTCTCCCGTATCTTCTAACATAGTATGTCACCGCTTTTTTAAGATTTTGTCCTACAAAAGTATACCGTATTTTACATATGCTTTAAAGTAATGAATAAGGTTGTATCAACAAAGTAGCGGATTAGCAGCTTGTTAAAAATATGGTTAGCTTAATAGCGTACTTAGTCTTTGATAAGAGTTTAATCGGTCGGTTTGATCGTATAATAACGATGTTGCCATTACCTCATCAATGGGTAAGTCCTCAATGCGTGAAGCAAGTTCTGTTTTAACAGTTGAAAGTGAACCAATAATACTACCATCGAGAGAACGCCTGATGGCTGCTTGTTCGTGCGGTGACACCTCGTCTGTTAAATCGCGCGGTGGTTGAATTGGTAAAGACTTCGACCGAATCATATTAAGAAAGAGTTGTTCCATTGAACTAAATAAAAGTTGCGCTTCTTCATCGGTTTCACCAGCAATGACATTGAGTGCTAAGATTGTGTAAGGTTCTGATAAGTGTTCGGATGGCTTAAAGTGATCGCGGTAAAGCGTAAGGGCTGTCTTTGCCTCGCCTGGTGAAAAATGACCAGCAAAAGCATAGGCAAGCCCCATCTCAGCAGCAAGCTTGGCACTGAAGGTACTCGAGCCTAATAAGAAGATCGGCACGTGTTGGTTCTCAGCTGTCACTGCCCTTACCTGATTTTTAGGAGAGCCGTTAAAATAATGCTGAATCTCACGGATGTGTTCAGGGAAAGCGTGAACATCGCCCCGGCGCAAAGCTCTTGCGGTTAGTTGATCTGTTCCTGGAGCGCGTCCAAGTCCTAAATCAATCCGATTGGGGTGTAGAGCACTTAAGAGACCAAATTGTTCCGCAACAACAAGTGGGGAGTGGTTTGGTAACATCATCCCACCAGAACCGAGCCGAATCGTGTCGGTATGATTAGCAATTTGATTAATAAGGAGTGGCGGAGAGACACTCGCACTAGAGGCGGCATTATGGTGTTCTGCTACCCAGTAACGATAATAACCCCAATCTTCTGCGTGTTGAGCAAGTTCGACAGAATGTTGTAAGGCAACGCGAGGTGTTTCTTGGTCGTTTAACGGTGATAAATCAAGAATGGATAATGGGACGTGTGTAAATGTTTTATTTGAATGTGTCATGACACTCTCTCCTCTTTATATGTTAGGTATAGTATGGATGCTACGCCAAGCAAGCAGAAACGTCAATGAAATAGCTTTGTAAAGGTGATAAAACAGAAAAAATAAAAAGATAGATATTTGCCTCATATATTGTAAGAGTTATATTAGTGTATAGGCAATGGATTTAATATTATAGTCAAGTTGTTTCTGTTATAATAGGTGAAGAATGTTGAGATAAAGGATGAAGAGTATGCGATTAGCTGAAGAAATAATAAATAAAATGATCAATGATTTACCTAGTGTAGAATTACATTTTAATGAACCAATGGGACAATACTTATATACCAAGTTAGGTGGGCCGGCAGATGTCTTTGCTTTTCCTAAGTCGATTGAGGAAGTACAAGCAGTCGTCCAAGCTAGTAGAGAGTACCAGCTCCCGCTCACGTTACTTGGAAATGGGTCGAACCTCATTATTCGAGACGGTGGGATCCGCGGGATAGTGATGAGTTTGTCTCACTTAAATACTATCACAGTTGAAGGTGATGTCGTGATTGCTGGAGGCGGGGCAACGATTATTGATACGTCTTATTATGCTCTTAAGGCCTCACTTTCAGGACTTGAATTTGCTTGTGGCATTCCAGGGACTGTCGGTGGTGCGGTGTTTATGAATGCAGGCGCTTATGGTGGTGAAGTGAAAGATTGTTTGGCTTCAGTCACTGTGATGACCAAAGTGGGAGAAGTGCTTGATGTGAAGGCATCTGATCTGGCTCTTGGTTACCGGACGAGCAATGTCGGTGAGAATAATTGGATTGTATTAGAGGCGCGTTTTGCACTCGAACAGAAAGACCGACAAGAAATTAAGGCGATAATGGATGACTTAACGCAAAGACGCGAATCGAAACAACCGTTAGAGTATCCATCATGTGGCAGTGTCTTTAAACGGCCACCTGGTCACTTTGCTGGTAAATTGATCCAAGATAGCGGTTTGCAAGGTAAAGGGATTGGTGGGGCGGAAGTGTCAACGAAGCATGCAGGTTTTATTGTCAATAAGGATCATGCGACAGCCAGTGATTATATTTCGGTAATTGAAATGGTTCAACAGACAGTGAAAGACAGCTTCGGTGTCACATTAGAACGAGAAGTAAGAATCATTGGGGAAGAAGCTTAGCGACCGTTATTTTTCTTTTGGTAAAAGCAAATGTCATGCATCCAATAAAAAAGTATGTTAGAATGTGAGCAATCGAATAGTAATCTTTTGGGGCAGGGTGTAACTCCCGACCGACGGTAAGAGGCGAACGACAAACCTTAAGTCCGTGACCCGGATCAATTAATGGTTGTGAAGGTGGATTTGGTGGGATTCCAAAGCCGACAGTGAAAGTCTGGATGGGAAAAAGATTAAACAAGAAATGACAATGTGCAAAAATACGTCTGTCTAAAAGCGGGCGAGGACTGTTTATTTGTTGATCATTTCTTTAATGTAAACACCCCAAGTCTT
The DNA here is from genome assembly GCF_900115605.1 of Halolactibacillus halophilus. Lineage (GTDB taxonomy): Bacteria > Bacillota > Bacilli > Bacillales > Amphibacillaceae > Halolactibacillus > Halolactibacillus halophilus. Next base: position 10,623 of record NZ_FOXC01000022.1, on the reverse strand, counting down.
TTGATTTGGGGTGTTTTTGACCGAAAAAAAGATCTATTTGTATTTGAAATAATAAGGGTTACAAAAAATAAGAGAGGAGTGAAAGTATGAAAGATCAAGATTACATGGCACTAGCAGTTGAATTAGCCAAAGGAACCATTGGTCAAACGTCACCAAACCCTTCAGTCGGTTGTGTACTTGTGCGCGATGGCGTGATTGTTGGACTCGGAAGTCACTTAGTTCCTGGTGAAGGTCATGCGGAAGTATTGGCGATTCAGCAAGCGGGTGAAAAAGCAAACGGGGCTACAGCGTATGTCACACTTGAACCTTGTTCACATACCGGTAAAACACCGCCGTGTAGCCGGTTACTAATTGAAGCAGGTGTATCACGTGTCGTGATTGCAACTGAAGACCCGAATCCACTCGTGAGTGGTCGCGGGATTAACTGGTTAAAAGATGCGGGACTCTCGGTTGATGTCGGCTTAATGAAAGAAGAAGCGATTGCTTTAAATAAGATCTTTTTTCACTTTATGAAAGAACAGCGTCCGTTAGTGACGTTAAAAGCTGCGATGACACTTGATGGAAAAACAGCTACTAAAACGGGTGATAGCCGCTGGGTGACAGGAGAAGCTGCTCGAGAGCATGTACACCATCACCGGGCGAAACATGATGCGATTTTGATTGGTAAAGGGACAGCGGTAAAAGATAATCCAAGTCTCACCGTACGGCAACCGGAATACGGTAAAAATCCGATTCGGATTGTGCTAGCAAATGATTTAGATTTACCGGATCATCTCGCGTTGTTTCATGATGAACATAAAACGTATGTTGTGTGCGGGAAAGAAGCAAACACCGATTTATTTACTGATAAGCACCCTACAGTCAGTGTCATTCAGCTATCAAGTCAACGAGTAGAGATTCCTGAATTACTTATGCGCTTAGCTAAGTTGAATATTCAATCAGTCTATGTTGAAGGTGGCGAGACAGTGCATAAGAGCTTTGTTGAAAGTGGTTTTGTTGATGAGTGTCACGTCTATATTGCGCCTAAGTTACTGACGGGTAAAGATAGCTTTGGAGTGATTGGTGGTCAATCGCCAGAGTGGATGAACGATGCTTTCGCGTTATCATTTAAACAGGTGGAACGAATAGGTGAAGATCTCTTTATTAAAGCCTCTAAGAAAGTGGGGGATTAGTTGTGTTTACCGGAATTGTTGAAGAAAAAGGTACATTACAAACCATCACAAAAAATGGTCGTAGTCTTGTTTTAACCGTCGGTGCTGAAAAAATACTCGGTGATGTGCATATTGGGGATTCCATTAGTGTGAACGGGGTATGTTTAACTGTTACCCATTTTACTGATTATCACTTTTCAGTTGATGTGATGCCAGAAACCTACGAAGCTACAAATTTAAAAGATTTAACGAGGGGTTCCGAAGTCAACCTAGAGCGCGCCATGCACGCCAACGGTCGATTTGGGGGTCACTTTGTTTCAGGTCATGTCGATCACGTGTTGACAATTGAAAAAACGTGGCGCGATACAATTGCAAAATATGTCAAAATTACCGTGCCAACTGATAAGGCAAAGTATCTTGCTGATAAAGGCTCTGTTACGGTTGACGGGACCTCACTCACGGTGTTTCATGCGGATGAGACTAGCTTTACCTTATCACTCATTCCAGAAACGCAAGCAGCGACCATTCTTGGGGTGAAAGAAGCAGGTGATACGGTGAATATTGAATATGATGTCTTAATGAAATATATGGAACGTCTGTTGACGCATCAAAGTCATGAGAAGCAATCGTCAGGCGTAACGGAAGAAAAATTAAAAGATTTAGGGTTTTATTAAGGAGGGAGCAAGATGCATACGATTGAACAAGCACTTGAGGCATTAAAGCGTGGCGAAGTCATTATTGTGATTGATGATGAGTACCGGGAAAATGAAGGAGACTTTATTGCTTTAGGTGAACATGCGACACCTGAAGTGATTAACTATATGGCGACAAAAGGAAAAGGGCTGATTTGTACGCCGATTGAGAAAACACTCGCAGACAGGCTACTGCTTACAGAGATGGTCTCTAGAAATACGGATGACCACGGTACAAATTTTTCTATTAGTATTGATCATATTGGGACTCATACGGGCATTAGTGCTTTTGAACGATCACAAACGATTCTTGCTTTATTAGAAGAAAGTAGTACGCCAGTTGATTTTAAACGACCCGGTCATGTATTTCCGTTGATTGCCGACCCCGATGGGGTCGTGAAGCGACCAGGGCATACCGAGGCAGCGATTGATTTAGCGAAACTCGCAGGCGCAAAACCCGTTGGCGTTATTTGTGAAATTATGCGAGAAGATGGGCAAATGATGCGCACAAGTGAATTAAAAGCCTTCGCAGAAGCAGAAAGTCTGGTGATGATTACGATTGAACAACTGGTCGAGTACCGAAAAAGACATGATAGACTCGTGACGCGTGAAGCGAATATTCAGCTGCCAACGTTACGTGGTGATTTTAAGATGGTTGGCTATGTTGAAACAGTCACCGGTAAAGAACATGTCGCACTCATTAAAGGTGATTTAACGAAAGACGAAGCACCACTCGTGCGGGTTCATTCAGAATGTCTCACCGGTGATGTGTTCGGTTCAAAACGCTGTGACTGCGGACCACAACTTGAACGAGCACTTGAAACAATCGAAGAGCGTGGTGTAGGTGCTGTCATTTACATGCGTCAGGAAGGCCGCGGCATTGGGCTGATTAACAAACTAAAAGCCTATGAGCTTCAAGAACAAGGTTATGACACGGTTGAAGCTAATCACCAATTAGGCTTTGGTGCTGATCTACGTGATTATTCTATTGCGGCGCAAATTTTAAAAGATTTAGGGCTTGAAACAATCACATTAATGACGAACAATCCGAGAAAGCTAGAGGGTTTAACGCGTTATGGGATTAATATTAATAAGCGTCAAGCGATTGAAATTGCTGCGAACGAAAACAATGCAGACTACTTAAAAACAAAAAGTACGAAACTTGGTCATTTATTGAACAATCAATAATGAATAGGCATGGCAAACAGAAATGTCATATAAAAAATGATGAAAAACTAGGAGAGAATATACATGGTAAACACTATACAAAGCACATTAGTAGCCACAGATTTAAAGATTGGAATTGTTGTCGGAAGATTTAACGAATTTATTACCGGTAAGTTACTCGGCGGAGCAGAAGATACATTGAAGCGCCACGGTGTAAAAGATGAAGATATTACGGTTGCGTGGGTCCCGGGGGCTTTTGAGATTCCGCTCATCGCAAAGAAAATGGCCGCATCAAAGAAGTATGATGCGGTGATTACGTTGGGTACGGTTATTCGTGGGTCAACACCACACTTTGATTATGTATGTAATGAAGTGGCTAAAGGTGTCTCACAAGTCACTATGACAACAGATGTACCAACCATCTTTGGTGTGTTAACAACCGAAACGATTGAACAAGCGATTGAGCGCGCCGGTACAAAAGCAGGGAATAAAGGTGCGGATGCTGCTGTGTCAGCAATCGAAATGGCTAACTTAGTAAAAGAATTTTAATGTTTTCACATCGATATAAAGTCCGGTGACCTTTAGGTAGAATACTTAAAGGTCACCGGACTTTTTTCTATCTACAATTGAATTATCGTTGGATACATCTCAATTTCTTACATTACTTCGTCTATGCCAGCTTGCTGCATTTTATACATCTGATAATAACTACCTTTTTCATTTAGTAATGACAGGTGCGTTCCGCGTTCAATAATTTCACCCTTATTAAGAACGATGATTTGATCTGCGTGTTGAATCGTTGAGAGCCGGTGAGCAATTACGAGCATGGTCCGTCCTTTACTTAAAACATTCATCGCTTCTTGAATCATCATTTCTGTTTCAGAGTCGATATTCGCTGTTGCCTCGTCCAGGATAAGAATCGCTGGGTCAAAGGCTAAGGCGCGGGCGAATGACAGTAGTTGACGCTGTCCAGTTGAGAATTCATTTCCATTTTCACCAACGGGCTCATCATACTGTCGTGGAAGCTTTTCGATGAATTGATCAGCTCCGACAGCTTTTAGCGCTGCAATCGCTTGGTCTCGACTAATTTTAGGATCATTTAATGTGATGTTTGACAGTACGGTACCGGTAAAGATAAATGGGTCTTGTAAGACAATCGCCATATGTGTGCGTGTTTGTTGGCGGGTAAGTGTTTGGGTATCGACACTATCTAACAACACTTTTCCTTTACCAGGATCATAAAACCGAAACAATAAATTCATAACGGAACTTTTACCTGAACCCGTATGGCCGACAAAGGCCGCCGTTTCACCAGGTGCAACGTGAAAAGATAAATCATTTAAGATTGTCTCGCCTTTGTCATAACCGAAAGTGACATGATCAAATCTTACGTCACCTTTAATTCTAGGTAATGTTTCATCTTCAATCGCTTCAGTGTCTTCATCAAGTAATTGAAACACGCGACGGGCAGACACTCTGGCTTGTTCTAACTGCGGGAGTTGATTGACCATTTGCGTCATTGGTTCAAACAGCCGGGTTAAGTAATCAACAAAGGCATAGAGTAAGCCGGTAGAAACAAGCATTGTTCCTGTTAATGACTGGTTACCGAAGAACCAAATAAAGCTAAGGAACGCAATCCCACGAAGGACGTTCACTAAGTTATAAGAGGCAAGGGCCGACAAGGCCACCATTTTCTTTTGGAAGCGGTAATGTTTGTCATTGAGTTGCTCAAATTCATCCGCTCGGTCATTGGTTCGTCTAAAGGCTTGAATGATTGGCATTGTTTGGATTGATTCATTAATCGATGCATTAATATCGCTATTAACAGCACGAATGACATCATTGTATTGCCCTGCATACATCTTATAAAATTTCATAAACAACATGAGGAGGGGCAATAACACGAGACTTATTGTTGCTAAAGTCGGATTTAATAAATAGAGTGCAATCATAATCCCACCCATATAAATAAACCCGTTCACAAATGTTTCTAATACCCGAACATACAGTTCTTTAATGGCTTCGGTGTCATTGGTTACCCGTGCTAAAATCTTTCCAGCCGGCATATTGACAAAGTAGCGCATCGGTAAGCGCTCAACCGTTTCAAAGACATCATTCCGCATCGTTTGAATGATTTTATTTGCATGGACTTGTAATAAATACGTCTTTAAATATTGGAAGACGGAGGCAATTAAAATCAAGCCTAGATAAAGTGCTAACCAAAGCATAATGGGTCGGACTTCCGGTGCGAAAAACTCAGCGGCAGTGGCCGCAGATAATTTTTCCGCCTGAAAATTTTCCAATTCAGACATAAGTGACTGTCCATCTTCTGTTACAGTAAGTGTCTCACCAACCGGAACTGTACCTTCCGCTAGATAATAGGCGCGGTTAACTTGAACAAAGGTAAGGGTATTAATCACCACATCGTCCTCATCTAACCGGTCACTTCTTTTTAAGTAACGGTTGTCGAGTTCAATTGTGTCATTGTCATTATTGTCCGTGATAGCTACCCATTCGGTTTGTACACCCACGATATGACGATCAATTACTTGTTTGGCGATAAACGGTCCCGTCAGCTCTAAAGCAACCGCGATGATGAGGGCAATGAGTGCAAACGTAATCGTTTGTTTATTAATGAACAGATAACGTAATAAACGTTTTTCTACAGAGGCTTTCATTCAGTCTCCACCTCCTCAGTCATTTGTTGAATCATAAATTGTTCTTTGTACCAGCCATTTTGCTGCATGAGAGTCTCATGGGTTCCATGTTCTGTGATTTTACCGTCTGTCAGAACAATAATTTGGTCCGCATGGGTGACAGCTGATAAACGGTGAGCCGCAATCAAGGTTGTTTTTTGTTGGCGCTCTGCTTTTAAATGGTCAATAGTTGTTGCTTCTGTTTTACCATCAACGGCCGATAACGCATCGTCTAAAATTAGGATTTCAGGATCCATTAATAACGCTCGGGCTAATGATAACCGTTGTTTTTGACCACCCGATAATGTAACGCCACTTTCACCCACAAGCGTATCAAGTCCGTTTGAAAGGGCATCGATATCAGACTTTAACGAAGTTGATGTCAGCATCTTATTAATCACGTCATCAGAGACATGACCAACCCCAAATAAGAGATTCTCGCGTACCGTTTTAGAGAATAAAATGTGTTGTTGCGGCACGTAGCCAATCCATTCTCGTGTTGTATCAAGCGTTAATCGATCGATTGGGACATCATTAATCAGCAAGTGCCCGTCTGGTGCAGGATATTGTCTTAATAGTTGTTTAAATAATGTTGTTTTACCAGCGCCTGTTTTACCGACAATCCCAATCGTTTCTCCTTGTTTGATCGTTAAATCAATGTTTGTTAAGGCCGGTTCTTTTGAACCTGGATAAAGAAACGTTACGTCGTTAAATTGAATGACTTCTGGTTGATTTACATCAACCGGTTGGGTTGGTTCTTTCACGTCCGATTGTTGTTTTAAGACATGATTGACCCGGTCGAGGGACGCATTCCCGCGCTGCATCACATTAATCAGTTCGCCAATCGCAAACATCGGCCAAATCATCATCCCTAAATAGACGTTAAATGAGACCAGATCACCAATTGAAATCCGGTTGTCCATTACCATGATGGCTCCGTAACCTAAACCAATCGTGTAAGAAATTCCAACAAGAATCTTCATCGTTGGTTCAAAGTAAGCTTCCATTTGAGCGACGGCTTTATTTTTATTAAACACGTCGGCGGTTTTTTCTTTAAAACGGTTAAGATCGTGTTGTTCTTGTACGAACGCACGGGTCACACTGACACCACGAATTGATTCAAGCGTGTAGTTATTCAAATCACTAAATGCTTCCTGGGCATCAGTAAACCGCAGATGAATAATTTCCCCGTACTTATACACAATAATCGCCATAACGGGCATCGGAATCAGTGCCATAAACGTTAATGTCCAGTTCACCGTAAGGCCCATCATTAAAACAATTAAAGACATAAACACGGTTGAATCAACAAGTGTTAAAATACCAAAGCCTGATGTCATCATGATGGCCTTTAAATCATTGGTCGCCCGGGCCATTAAGTCACCGGTCCGGTTCTTACTAAAGAATCGAGGGCTCATCATGAGAAAGTGGCGCATTAACTTTGAACGGATTTGTCGTTCAAGCAACAAGGCACCGCTAAATAGCGTATAATCCCATAAAAACATAACCGCATAAGTTAAAACGATCAATCCGCCGTATATGAGTAGTGTCTCTGTGAGTGCATCTTTTGTCAGTTCGTTGAACTGAATGGCGTCAATCGCATTCCCGACAAGTCGCGGGGGAATGAGATCAAGAAAACTTGCAAACACGAGCGCAATAATTGCGATGAGGTACCGTAGCCATTGGTCTTTAAAAAACCAAGCTAATTTATTAAATACTTGAAACATGTGTCACACTCCTTTTTTAAACAAATCCTTATTTGACTAACCAAAGCCTTCCCCAGGTTTGTCATTTTTCATGTGTGTTCTTACTAACATTGCTTTTTTCCTCCTTTTCGTTAATGTTTGATTAAACGAAAAAAAGCACAGACATCCGAGACGTCTGTGCTAAACACGTACTCCAAGGGGGTACGCGTACGCAAAAAAGGTCACGAATTTGCTCGTGACCACATGGTTTAACGATGTGCTAAATACATAGGACAAGCCTACTTAACGCCACAAAATGTAACGATAAATATAGATAAGTCGAATTATTTAGAGAAACATCATATCAGCGGAGATCACGGTGAAATCATTTACTTGTGTCATACGTGTGGGGTGAGTAATAGGTGTGTTCATAATCGTGACCTCCTTTTCGCTTATTTAATCAATAATCAAAGTATAGTCTTATCAAATCTATCCGTCAACAGAAAAAAAGAAAAGAAGACAAAAAAATGCATATTGTCCCAATCTCATCATGAAAATGTGCCGATGATTATTCATGAAAAGTAGCTAACTCCGAAACAACCTAAAATTTGTTTATATACTTATCGGTAAAATATCAACAATTCGTCATATTTCGATCCGTTATAAAGGGCGTTAAAGTGTTACAATGAATGGCATAACGCACTTCATGTTAGTAAGTACAAACATAATGTTATTCAATAGATGAATTGTTATAAGATATAAACGAAGAGGACGTGAAGATTATCGACAATACAATAGATTTCCAAATACCAGTGTATGATGTGATTAAACAACACCCTGAGGTCAAACAACTCTTAGTTGAGTTTGGCTTTAAGCCGTTGACAGACAAAGCGATGTTAAACACGGCAGGGCGTTTAGTTAGTTTAAATCAAGGGGCGGGGAAGATTAAAGCAGATGTAACGTCACTTAGAAAAGAACTTGAGTGGAATGGCTATGAGGTAAAGGGAGTAGATGAAAAGTGACTTATACGAATGATAAAGAACAACAACGGATGAACATTTTAACGGATATTCTAACGCGGCTGCATCACGGCAGTACCCCAGAAGAGGTCCAAGCGGAATTTGATGAACATTTTCAAGGAGTGAGTGCGATTGAGATTTCTTTGATGGAGCATCAGCTAATTGAGAGTGAGAAGAATGATATTACTTTTGAAGATGTGATGGAACTGTGTAACGTGCATGCCAACCTCTTTAAAAATAAGGTCGATGGTGTGGGTGATGTCAGTGAATTTGAAAAACCAGGTCACCCGATTCACGTATTAAAGACAGAAAACCAAGCAATGCGAGCGGCGCTAATGCGAATCAATCGGTTAATTAAGAACATATCAGATGATGCGTTAGAGCCGGGGCTATTGCGAGGGTTGAAAAATCAGTTGGCTTTACTCGGTCAATTCGAACAGCATTATCAGCGAAAAGAAGAAGTTATGTTTCCGGTGATGGAAAAATACAATCACACAGCTCCTCCTAAAGTGATGTGGGGAGTGGATGACCAGATTCGGACGCTATTTTTCGAGGTGTTAACTCATCTGGATTCGATTTATGATACAGGTGTCACAGCATTAAAAGAATGTTTCGACACCTTTAGCCATGAGTTTACGGAAATGATTTTTAAAGAGGAAGCAATTATGATTCCACTAGTGCTAGATATTTTTAATGAAGATGACTGGCTTCATATTGCCGAAGACAGTGAACGATTTGGCTATGCGATTGTTGAACCAGAAGAAAAATGGGTACCAGAACGGGTCGACTTTGTGGAAGAAAAAGAAGCCAATCACTCTGAATCTCAAGTAGAAAAACCACTGGACTTAAACAATCTACCAGATACACAAGAGATCCCATTTGGACAAGGCTTTTTAACGTTAAAAGAAGTGAGAAAAATTCTTGATCTTATTCCGATGGAATTAACGTTCATCAACAAAGATGATGTCTTTAAATACTTTAACAACAGTATCCCAGATGAAGACAAAGTTTTCTTACGTGCACCGAGTGCAATTGGCCGTGAAGTAAAAAACTGTCACCCGCCAAAAAGTTTAGCGATGGTGCTCAAACTAGTTGAAGATTTACGCAGTGGTGTAAAAGATAAAGAACAGATGTGGTTTGAACGAAAAAACGGGCAATTTATTCATGTCACATACGTGGCCATTAGAGATGATGACGGTGCGTATATGGGTATATTAGAATACGTCCAAGATATCGCCCCACTTAAAGCACTCACGGGAATGAAACGAGGCCTAAGTTAAATAGAACCGAAGAAAAGCAGGTTATTCATCAAACTTATTAAGATTAGTAGTCTAACGCATCAATTGCTTAAGTTAATAGTATTAGGAAATGGTGCTTTCCGTCATCGTGTAGTTTGTGAAGCAATCGTATCATTTTTTAATCGCATTAAGGCGAGAAGACACCTTCCTCAAGTGCGTCAGCACTAGGTGGGTGATGAATCGTTTGTTTTGAATATTTTTGAAGTGACAAACATATATTCCACATGGTATAATTAAAGCACTAACAATGACCGTCACAAAAAAAGAGAGGGTGTATATCATGGGCATGAAGGCCATTTTTTCAAATCGCTTATATAAGCATAAAATCGACCCTGATTTTGTGCTGTCCACGGATCACACCCTCCGGGTGTTTAATCAAGCCAAACATTTTCGCTATCAAGCGGAGGTCCGCGAGCTTAGGGGCTCGAAAGCGAAAAGTTCCGTCTCCATCCATCAACGTTTAAAGCAACGTTACGGATTAAATGATTATTATGCGAACAGCGCTGTTCAAGAAGGACGCGCGCTTCTATCCGCACAAAAAGAATTAAAGAACGTGTACATGCGTAATAAAAAAGAACAAATCAGCGCTGTTAAAAGAAAAATAAAAGCGACGAAGGCGCGCTTGACGACACTTCAAAAAATAAAAGGCTCTTTTGTTAAAGGAACACCGATGTTCAATAAAACATCACGTGAACAACAAAAAGGGGCCTTTTTTGTTGTGACATATAAGTATTCCACACGCTTATTTTACTGCGCCTATGATTTTGAACATCAACACCTTGATGTTGAAATCAAACACCTAAAGTCTCGCTTAGGCCAATTGAACTTTAAGAAAGATCGATATGAAAAACAACAGACACAACTGGCAAGCAAAGTGGCAGGTGTGTGTTTTGGGAGTAAAAAACTCGCGCGCGG
>NZ_FOXC01000014.1 GCF_900115605.1 Halolactibacillus halophilus | reverse complement strand
ACAAGCCTTCATGGCATCACTTATAAAAATCCAGAATTGAAAAGCTCGGCTAACCTCTAGCCCAAAAAGGGCGAGGCCTAGCCGAGCTTTTCTTAATTGAAACTTAAACTAACAATATACGGATACAAAATCATTCCCAAAAGAACTATTGCAATAGTGTAGTAAATAACATTTATTACAGTCTTTAAATTGCTAATTTGATCAGGCTTCAGAGAATCGTTACTTTCTAAAACCTTAATTATACTTCTTTTAATAATGTAACCGGCTATTATTAAAAGAATATAAAACAGCGTAGATAATAAGCTTATTATTTGTATTGAATGCATTCTATAAACAGCCCCTTTTCGAATTTAAGTCTAATAAATTTCAGTAGTTAAAGTGTTAATATTTTGATTAACGGAACTTTTTATTCTTGCGCGAACACCCAATCCAACTGTAGGTCCATTTATCCAATCAACAGAACCAGATGTTTGGAAGTCATACGTAGCTAATCTAGTACTTCTTTGAGTTAGTTCTGCTGAATCAACTCCCATAATAAAGAAATAAGGTCCAGGAAGAACATAATCAATTAATCCGTCATCGGTATATAACTCAAATTCAGCATACTGTTGCCCAAATTCTCCTCTAACGGTAAACGAAGCAGTACCTGAAACTGGCACAGTTTGATAATCAACAATTTCACTCATGATAGATATACCATCATTAGCATTATCCAATTGTTCACTGTTTTTTGTAACGGTGTATGTAGCATCTTCACCATTTACAGAAACAGTTTCTTTGTAAGTATCTCCAACACGCATATCATCCGGTAATTGAATACCAGTATCATTTTTCTCTACAACGCTACTTTCAATTGCTGTATCGTCATATTCACTTGCTGAAGCTGTAGTTGCAAATCCACCAGCTAGTAATAAAAAAGCAATTGTTCCAACTAAGATTTTCTTGATTGACAAAAAAACACTTCCTTTTCTTTTATTTTATGACTATATAAACACCTTAACACAAATAAAATTGTATTCAAAAGATATACATACAAAATAGTCATAAAAATAAAACCTTAAGGGGACTTCCTCCCCTTAACAACCCCAGAGCCTCTTGCAACCAGAGTTGAAAAGCCCTGGTGCTGCAATGACTGTTAAAGCTTCAGGAAGTAAAGGCACAGGTCGTATTTTTGAGAAAACCACTCAAAAATCTCCACCTTTCCGCCTTGACGTCCTGATTTTTGCCATTGTGCATTTTCGTGCCGAAAGCTACACAGAGTTGACTGTCAACTGGGTAGCTCTCGGCTTTTTTAGTGTAATGGCAAAAAACGCTAGTTGAGCAGCTTTTAATTTTCAAGAGGATTTGATATAGTATAAAACATAGCCAGATGTAGAAGCTGACACCGTTCGCTGGGAACAGTAAAATCAGAAACTATTTAATATAAAAGAGTGGGCTAAATTTAGCCCACTCTTTTTTTATGCTTCAAAACCATTGGGCCGCAAGGCCTCAGAATTATGAAATTCATTCAGTTAAATAATATTTGGATTAATTGAAACATAAATATCGGCATGGAAGTCATCCGGTTTTCTAGTCTTTCTGTTTCTTCTATGCAACATCTTGATAAGACTCTTCTGTTCTTAATTTATATTGTAGAACATCTAACTTAAATTGAACAGAATAAGTTTTATGTGACTTTCTCTTTTTTAGACCTGATTCACCCATCGTTTCATAAACTTTAACCCATTTTCTAACAGTGCTTTTATCAGAAATTGAAAATTGATTAGCTAATGATTTATAACCTCCTTTGCCTGCTAAATAAGCAGTTACTACTTCTAATTTAAATTCAAAATTATATTTCACCATAAGAAACACCACACTAAAGGGTGTCTTTTTTTGTTGTTTTTTAAAGAAAAGCTAAGACCGGGATGTTTTTCTCGTGGGTTCATCGTGTGAATTGAACTACCCCCACCTAACATTCTCACGAATGTTTGAGGAAGGGGATTCCTTAAGGACACCCTAAGGGCGACCCATACTCGTTCAACTAAGCATAGGCTTTTCTACTCTCCAACCGCCGCAAACCTATTTTCTCAACATCTGTTAAAGCATGTTGGGGAAATAGTGTGTTCCAGGAACACAACTTGCTTTGGTCGAATCGTTCTGTCTGGTAGAACGCATGGGTTCTAACAAAAGACAGGGTACGCATCATATACGCCCATTGCGCCCAATGGTGTAGACCTTGTTTCTGCTCTGGAACAAGTGAATACAACATCGGTGGGAGTATTTCTTTAAAACCCATTGCCCGACGGGCAATGACATAAGCGGCTGCCATGTGAATGGACACACCGAGTCGCTTCATATATTTCATCTTGCCAATTTGACTGGTATAAGCAGGGTTAACAACGTAGACAGCCACCCCCATTTTTTCAGCTCTTGATTTGATCGCTTGGATCATCTTTTGATAAGCAAACTGACTCATTCGTCGATTAGCTTTTTTGTATTTATAGGGACGCGACACTTTGGACCGCGTCGTATCCAATCTTTCGATGGCGAGTGGTTTATGATGTTTAACGGCATAGTCAACGAGGGCAATAACCTCTGCTTCTATTATTTTCGTCGCCTGCCCACTGGTTTTACCCTCTAAATTAAACGGAAGGGTAAAGGCATCCACACATTGACCAATGTCGTTGACATTGGCGACAGCGAGATGATTCACATTCAAATCAACACCAACCATACCGGTCGACGTTGAGGTATTCAGGTAGGGTGTAGCCGGCACATCGATTAAGCATTTAACGATATAGTAGTCACCATGGTCCTCAAGCGACCATCCAATAGGCTTCCCGTACTTTTTCTTATCTTTCAGGTTCATTTGTGTCTGAATGGCATGGTTGACATGGTCTTGGCCATAAGGAAAAACAACGTCAGTGAGACGAATGACACATTGGTCGATCGCTTTGAAGGTAAGGGTATGCGTCTCTGGGTGATAATGAAAGACAAAGTTACCTGATTTAGCATCTTTCCGTCCCGAAATAGTCATCTTACCGTAACGCGCCGCTGCCCAATCTTTCTGCCAACGCTCTGGATGAGCGTGATAAGACTTTTGTGTTAACCGGCCACGGGCGAGTTTCTTACTCCCGAAACACACACCTGCCACTTTGCTTGTCAATTGTGTCTGTTCTTTTTCATATCGATCTTTCTTAAAGTTCAATTGGCCCAAGCGAGACTTTAGGTGTTTGATTTGAACATCAAGGTGTTGATGTTCAAAATCATAGGCGCAGTAAAATAAGCGTGTGGAATGCTTATATGTCACAACAAAAAAGGCCCCTTTTTGTTGTTCGCGTGACGTTTTATTGAACGTCGGTGTTCCTTTGACAAAAGAGGCTTTTATCTTTTGAAGTGTCGTCAAGCGCGCCTTCGTCGCTTTTATTTTTCTTTTAACGGCGTTGATTTGTTCTTTTTTATTACGCATGTACATGTTCTTCAATTCTTTTTGCGCGGATAGAAGGGCGCGTCCTTGTTGAACAGCACTGTTCGCATAATAATCATTTAATCCGTAACGTTGCTTTAACCGTTGATGGATGGAGACGGAACTTTTCGCTTTCGAGCCTCTAAGCTCCCGGACCTCCGTTTGATACCGAAAATGTTTGGCTTGATTAAACACCCGAAGGGTGTGAGTCATGGACATCACAAAATCAGGGTCGATTTTATGCTTATATAAGCGATTTGAAAAAATGGCCTTCATGCCCATGATACCCACCCTCCCTTGGTTTTGTGACGGTCACTGTTAGTGCTTTAATTATACCATGCGGAATATATGTTTGTCACTTCAAAAATATTCAAAACAAGCGATTCATCACCCACCTAGTGCTGACGCACTTGAGGAAGGTGTCTTCTCGCCCTAAAACGATAAAACAAAAATAAGAAATTCCATCTTTTTTACACAATTAATTTATCGGTTTGTAACCATGGCGGGCGTGATTTCATGTATAATAACAAATAAGAGGTGAGTGTATGGCAAAGTCAAAGACACGATTTGTCTGTCAAGAATGTGGATACGAAAGTGCAAAATGGATGGGGAAATGTCCAAGTTGTCAACAATGGAATACATTAGTTGAGGAAATGGTGGTCAAATCATCCCCGAAACATACCGGAATTGGCTCAAATACAAGTCAAAAACCAGAAAAAATCACCTCGATTGAAACAAGAGAAGAGACAAGGATATTAACCCAAATGCCTGAGTTTAACCGGGTGTTAGGTGGTGGGATTGTACCAGGATCGCTCGTTTTAATCGGTGGGGACCCGGGAATCGGAAAGTCCACCCTGCTCCTACAAATCTCGCAGCAACTCGCAGATAAAAAGGTGACGGTGTTATATATTTCGGGTGAGGAATCGACCCGACAAACGAAGTTAAGAGCCGATCGTCTTGGGGCGATGAGTGATGAGTTGTACGTATTATCTGAAACAAACTTAAATTTAATTAAAGCGCAGATTGAACAGCTATCACCAGATTTTATTGTGATTGATTCGATTCAAACAATCTTTAAAGATGAAGTCACGAGTGCACCTGGAAGTGTCTCTCAAGTAAGAGAGTGTACAAGTGAACTAATGCGGATTGCAAAAACAAAACATATCCCGATTTTTATTGTCGGTCACGTGACTAAAGAAGGGGCCATTGCTGGGCCGAGAATGCTTGAACATATGGTTGATGTTGTCTTGTACTTTGAAGGCGAACGCCACCACAGTTTTAGAATTTTACGCGGGGTTAAAAACCGCTTTGGTAGTACGAACGAAATGGGTATATTTGAAATGAAAGAAGAAGGTTTAAAGGAAGTCATGAACCCATCTGAAATCTTTTTAGAAGAACGATCAGAGGGTGTTGCCGGGTCGTGCGTGGTCGCTTCAATGGAAGGGACGCGCCCTGTGCTCGTTGAGATTCAATCCCTGATTTCACCAACCAGTTTCGGTAACCCACGCCGGATGGCAACCGGGATTGATCATAACCGGGTGCCGCTCTTAATGGCTGTTTTAGAAAAACGTGTGGGTCTCATGATGCAAAATCAAGATGCATATGTTAAAGTAGCGGGTGGTGTGAAATTAGATGAACCGGCGATTGATTTAGCTGTTGCGATTAGCATCGCCTCTAGCTTTAAAAATAAGCCGTGTCGTGCACATGATGTCTTAATTGGTGAAGTTGGCTTGACCGGAGAAATTCGCCGCGTATCACGGATGGAACAACGGATTCAAGAAGCAGCTAAACTCGGCTTTAAGCGAGCGATTATTCCAAAGCGTAATGTTGGTGATTTGGTAATTAAAGATGATATCGAAGTCATCGGTGTTGAGTCAATCCAACAAGCGTTAAAAGCGACACTAAATGAATAATTTTTTTAATGAAGACGTATGGTTTTTCTCATCTTGATGATTAAAATAGGAAAAAATGACCGCACTTGATGGGTCAAACAATTATGTATAAGGGGGTGAATGTGGTGCTAAAAAGATTTGTGCAATTGTTTATACTTGTCACTGGGGGAACGATTGGATTTTTATATTTTCCAGCGTTAGTAAATGCGGTTGAGTTTTTAAACGGCAGTTTTATTGACCGGGTGTATATTGCTCCGTATGTTGGTCTCGTGTTAGGCGCACTTATTTTATATTTATTATCTTTTTGGTTTGTTGACCACATCGTAGAATTTATTCAATGGTTAGAAGAGGTGCTGTTGAAAGCACCGTTAACAAATTTAATTTTTGGGAGTTTTGGATTAGTTTTCGGGTTAGTTATTGCTTATTTTATTTCCCAGCCGATTCAGGACTTTGATGTTCTCGTCATATCACAAGTCGGTCCGTTATTCTTGACGGCCTTACTCGGATATTTAGGGTTTCAAGTCGGATTTAGACGCCAATATGAATTTTTATTCTTAATCCAGAAAAAAGATAAGGACCAAAAAGCTGATAATACAGAGGAAGAAAATAAAAAGCCAAGTGTGAAACCCAAATTACTCGATACGTCCGTCATTATTGACGGTCGGATTGCGGATATTTGCCAGACAGCCTTTTTAGAAGGGACGCTGGTGATTCCGATGTTTGTGTTAGAGGAATTACAACATATTGCGGACTCATCTGATGCTTTAAAGCGTAACCGTGGGCGTCGTGGCTTAGATGTTTTAAATCGTCTGCAAAAAGAAATTGATGTTGACGTTGAAATGTATGACGGTGACTTTGAAGAGATTCAAGAAGTCGATAGTAAACTAGTGAAACTTGCTAAAGTGATGGACGGCATTGTCGTGACCAATGACTTTAACTTAAATAAAGTCTGTGAGTTTCAAAACGTGCCCGTCTTAAATATTAATGACTTAGCCAATGCGGTGAAGCCAGTTGTCTTACCAGGGGAAAAACTTGTTGTCCAAGTGATTAAGGACGGAAAAGAACAAAATCAAGGGGTGGCGTACTTAGATGACGGTACGATGATTGTTGTAGAAGAAGGACGTAATTACATCCATCAAACGATTGATGTTCTCATTACCAGTGTCTTACAAACATCAGCCGGCAGAATGATCTTTGCCAAGCCAAAGGCACTTGAAAAAGTTCAATAAAAAAGGTATAAAAATAAAGAAGAGTGAAGTGATAACGAGTGTTATCACTTTTTCTTCGTGACCTTAAAGAAGAGAAATCACGCATATTTAAGGCAAAACATATGAAAAAGTGATAAAATAAAAAAAGATATGTGGAAATACTGAAAGGGGAACATACAAAAATGACAAACGACGTGCGTGTACGTTATGCTCCAAGTCCAACCGGACACTTACACATTGGGAATGCAAGAACGGCACTATTTAATTACTTATTTACGAAAAATCAAGGCGGGAAATTTATTATTCGGACCGAAGACACGGACCAAAAACGTAATGTTGAAGGCGGCGAAGAAAGCCAATTAAACTACTTAAAGTGGTTAGGACTTACGTGGGATGAAGGGGCAGACATCGGTGGTGAGTATGGTCCTTATCGTCAAATGGAACGGTTAGATCTTTATGATAAATATGTAGCGGACTTACTGGATCGTGGTCTTGCTTATAAATGTTACATGACAGAAGAAGAGCTAGAAACAGAACGTGAAGCACAACGTGCAAACGGTGAAGTGCCTAAATATTCAGGCGCGCATCGTGACTTAACAGATGATCAAATCAAAGCCTTTGAAGCAGAAGGTCGTTCATACAGTATCCGTTTCCGCGTACCGGAAGAAACAACCTATACGTTCGACGATATGGTGCGTGGCGATATTACCTTCCAATCAAGTGACTTCGGCGATTGGGTTATCGTGAAAAAAGACGGTGTGCCGACGTATAACTTTGCGGTTGTGGTTGATGATCACTTAATGGCGATTTCTCACGTCTTACGTGGTGAAGAACATATTTCTAACACACCAAAACAAATGATGGTGTTTGAAGCGTTTGGCTGGACAGCTCCGCGTTACGGTCATATGACCTTGATTTTAAATGAAGACCGTAAAAAGTTATCCAAACGTGATCAACACATTTTACAGTTTATCGAACAATATAAAAACTTAGGCTACTTACCAGAAGCGATGTTTAATTTTATCGCCTTGCTTGGTTGGTCACCTGTAGGCGAAGAAGAGATCTTTACTCAAGAACAATTTATTGAGATGTTTGATGCGAAGCGTTTATCAACGTCACCAGCAATCTTTGATCCGGTGAAATTAAAGTGGATGAACAATCAGTATATTAAACAGCTATCAGCACAAGAAGTGATCGACCTTGCGATGCCACATCTTATTGCGGCAGGAAAGCTATCAGATGATATGACAGCAGATGAAAGAAACTGGGCAGAAGCGGTTATCTTACTGTATAAAGATCAATTAAGTTACGGGCAAGAAATTGTTGAACTCACAGAACTGTTCTTTCAAGAAGAAATCCATCACGGTGAAAAAGAAGAAGAGCTACTCTCAGGCGAGGATGTTTCAATCGTCCTTAGTCACTTCCTAACGGAACTTGTGGCGTTAGAATCATTTGAAGCAGCTGAAATTAAAGCAGCCATTAAGCATACCCAAAAAGCAACTGGCGTGAAAGGTAAAGGTCTATTTATGCCAATCCGTGTTGCGACAACTGGTCAAATGCATGGACCAGAATTACCACAAGCGATTGCTTTATTAGGGCTAGATGTTGTGTCTACCCGTTTACGTCAAGTGCTCCATCAAGATGTAGAAGAATAGATTATCAAAAGAATAAATAAAATCACGTAGATGAGGAATCAACAAGTAAACAAAGCGACGACTAGAGAACATCACCTAGGCTGGAAGTGATGGGTTGCTTTTGCTTGGTGTTGCCCCTCGGAGTCTTTAGTTGAACAGTAAAGTAGACTAGAGCGGTCAGGTTGACCGTTATCAACCAAAGCGTTTGGGGTTTAAAGCCTAAACAGAGTGGAACCACGCCAAAAAGCGTCTCTGTGCCTATTTGTCACAGTGGCGCTTTTTTTACTTTTAGGTTAGAAAAAGAGGTGAAGATTGGTGCATTTTTTTAAACAATTAAAAGAAGATGTGGATGTCATCTTTGACCAAGACCCAGCAGCGCGGTCTTATGTGGAAGTCATTTTAACATATGCCGGTCTCCATGCGGTTTGGTCACATCGGCTCGCACATGTTTTTTACCGGAAGAAGTTTTTCTTTATTGCGCGGGTTATCTCGCAAATCAGTCGGTTCTTTACCGGCGTGGAGATTCATCCTGGTGCTAAAATCGGTCGTCGGTTCTTTATTGACCACGGCATGGGTGTTGTGATTGGTGAGACGTGTGAGATTGGTGACAATGTCACCATCTATCAAGGGGTCACCTTAGGTGGAACAGGAAAAGAAAAAGGGAAACGGCACCCGACATTGAAAAATAATGTGTTAATCGCATCCGGAGCAAAAGTACTTGGTGCAATTATGATTGGTGAAGAGTCTAAAATTGGGGCAGGCTCAGTTGTGTTAAAAGATGTGCCTGATTATTCAACGGTCGTAGGGATCCCGGGACATGTCGTTATGCAAAATGGTAAGAAAATTAAACGTGACTTACAACACAACAAGTTACCTGACCCTGTAGATGACTGTCTGGAAGAATTAAAAGATGACGTCCGTCAGTTGAGACAAGAATTACAGGAACTAAAGGAGGCGAACAAATCATGACGATTCGATTATATAATACTTTAACCCGTCAAAAAGAAACCTTTGAACCAATTGAACCGGAACATGTCCGGATGTATGTCTGTGGCCCAACGGTATATAACTATATCCATATCGGTAATGCTAGACCAGCGATTGTCTTTGATACGGTTAGACGCTACTTAGAGTACCGCGGCTATCAAGTGACATATGTATTAAACTTTACCGATGTTGATGATAAAATCATTCGCGCCGCACAAGAAGTAGGGATGGATTTAAAACAATTAAGTGATCAATATATCGCTGCCTACCAAGAAGATGTGACTCGTCTAGGGGTAAAAGCAGCGACGGTGTATCCGCGCGTGACGGAGTCAATGGATGGAATCATTACGTTTATTCAGACGTTGATTGATAAGGGGTTTGCTTATGAATCTGAAGGTGATGTCTATTTTCGAGCACGTAAATTTGACGATTATGGTAAGCTTAGCCACCAATCACTCGATGATTTGCGGAGCGGAGCACGTGTAGAAGTAGACGAGCGAAAAGAAGACCCGATTGATTTTGCGTTATGGAAGAAAGCAAAGCCGAGTGAAGCATACTGGGAAAGCCCATTTGGACAAGGGCGTCCAGGATGGCACATCGAATGTTCAGCAATGGCAAAAGAGCACCTAGGTGAGACGATTGATATTCATGCGGGTGGACAAGACTTAACCTTCCCACACCATGAAAATGAAATCGCTCAGTCAGAAGCGTGCAATGGTCATCCGTTTAGCCATTACTGGATGCATAACGGCTATATTAATATTGATAATGAGAAAATGTCGAAATCGATTGGTAATGTTGTTTTGGCACGTGACTTGATTGATCAGTATTCAGGTGTGTTACTACGTTTCTTTATGCTGAGTGTGCATTACCGTAGTCCAATTAATTTTAGCCATGAGCTCATTAAGCAATCAGAACAAGGGCTGAAACGCATTGAGAATACAGTTAAAAGTTTAGTAGAGCGTTTAGATACAGCAACGTCTAAAGAGGCATCTGTGACACCGGATATTGCTGATTTGACCGTTAAGTTTGAACGGGCGATGGACGATGACTTTAATACTGCTAATGCGATAGCGGTGATTTTTGACGCGGTTAAAGTCATCAACACGTATTTGGCGAAGGCTGACGTTCGAACGTCAGATTTAGAAGCTTTCAGTCAGCTGTTGAATCGCTTCTTTGCTGTTTTAGGGTTAGATATTAAAGCAGAGAAAGAATTACTTGATGAGGAGATTGATCAATTATTAATTGAGCGAGAAGACGCACGGAAAAATCGGGACTTTAACCGGGCGGACGAGATTCGCGATCAATTAAAAGCTGAAAATATTATTCTAGAAGATACCGCTAACGGTACGCGTTGGCGTCGGGGTTAGGCGATGGAAAAAATACACGTTTTACAGATGAAAAGTTTAGCTCTTGCGTATATGGGGGATGTGGTCTACGAGTACTATGTCCGTGATTATCTCCTTCGTCAAGGTAAAGTCAACGTTAATAAGTTGCATAAATCAGCTGTCAGATTCGTTCAAGCGAAACAACAAGCGAAAGTCTTAAGGCAATGGCTTGATAACGAAGTACTTGATGAAGACGAACAAGGTGTTGTCAGACGTGGACGCAATGCCAAATCTGGCTCGGTACCGAAAAATACCGATGTGATGACGTACCGCTATTCAACGGCATTTGAAGCCTTACTCGGTTATCATTATTTTTTAGACAATCATGACCGATTGATGTGGTTAGTAGAAGCGGCCATTAACTATATAGAAAAAGGAAGTGAAACAACATGAATGATGAATGGATTATTGGAAAGAACCCCGTCACAGAAGCATTAAAAAGCGGACGGTCAATTAATAAGATATTTATTCAAGATCATTTGAATCCAAAAACAACCCAGCAATTAATGCGTTTAGCTAAAGAAGCGGGGATCATTGTTAAAAAAGTACCGAAGAAAAAATTAGATCAACTTGTTGAAGGTCAACACCAAGGGATTGTCGCAAGTGTGGCCGCGTATCGCTATTATGAATTAGATGATTTATTTAAGGTCGCAGAAGAACGCGCACAAGCGCCATTCTTTATGATCTTAGATGAAATTGAAGATCCACATAACTTAGGGTCGATTTTACGTACGGCTGATGCGGCAGGTTGTCATGGGGTTATTATTCCCAAGCGTAGAGCGGTTGGTTTAACCGCAACGGTTGCCAAAACGTCGGCAGGTGCGATTGAATATGTGCCGGTTGTTCGTGTAACAAATATTGCGAAAACGATTGATGAACTTAAAGACCGTAACGTATGGGTTGTTGGTACAGAAGCGGAAGCCGATAAAGATTACCGTGAATTAGAAGGTGATATGCCACTAGCGTTAGTAATTGGTAACGAAGGAA
Source organism: Halolactibacillus halophilus (assembly GCF_900115605.1). GTDB lineage: Bacteria > Bacillota > Bacilli > Bacillales > Amphibacillaceae > Halolactibacillus > Halolactibacillus halophilus. The sequence goes on along the minus strand of NZ_FOXC01000014.1, from coordinate 45,944 downwards.
AAGGTATGAGCCGCTTAGTTAGAGAGAAGTGCGACTGGACAATTAAACTTGGGATGACAGGGGAAGTATCCTCACTTAATGCCTCGGTTGCGGCTAGTCTATTGATGTATGAAGTGTTTAGAAAAAGGAACCCCTTAGGTGATGGATAATGGATGTGTTACTGGTTGATGGTTATAACATTATTGGCGACTGGGAAGAACTCAGTCGTCTTAGGGATAAGGACCTTAGTCAAGCACGGAAATTGTTGATTGAAAAGATGGCCGAGTATAAAGCGTATCGGGGGTACCGGGTCATTGTGGTATTCGATGCTTATGAAGTAAAAGGATTAGGTTCAAACGAGGACCAATTTGGTGTTGAAGTGATTTATACGAAAGAAAAAGAAACCGCCGATGAATGTATTGAACGGTTAGTAAAATCATTAAAAAACGTTAAAACAAAAGTGTACGTGGCAACGTCAGACTATGCTGAACAACGTACCATTTTTCAGCAAGGGGCGTATCGCAAGAGTGCGCGTGAGTTGAAGTTAGAAGTGGGGCACATTCAACGGGAAATTTTAGCGGATTTAGAAGATTATCAGAATAAACAGTCGTCGCGTAATCCTATCATTGACCCTGAGACTTGGGCGGCATTAGAGAAAATGCGCCGCGGGAAAGATTGAACTAAGAGTTGACGCGTAGGAAACGCTTACAGTATAATATTTCTATTATGTGTTTATTGCAGGAGGGAATGCTTTTGAGCGAGGTCCACCACACATTTAACAGTCAACAAGGTGCTTACAAACGGATGGATGACGTCGGTTTAATTGATGCTGTTCAACAGGGGGATTCAACTGCTTTAGACTTTTTAATTCGAAAATATCGGGGCTTTGTTAGAGCAAAAGCGAGTACCTATTTCCTTGTGGGTGCTGATTATGATGATTTGATTCAAGAAGGTATGATTGGTTTATATAAAGCGATTCGTGATTATAAACAAGATAAAGAAGCGTCATTTAAGGCGTTTGCAGATATCTGTGTCACCCGGCAAATTATTACGGCGATTAAGTCGGCGACACGAATGAAACACGGTCCGCTTAACTCCTATGTCTCGCTAGATAAACCGATGTTTGATGAAGATTCTGAGCGGACGTTAATCGATATTATCGCCAATGAGCAAGACATGATTGACCCGGAAGCTTTGTTAATCAGTCGGGAGCGTTATCAAGTAGTGGAAGAAAAACTAGGAGCGGTCTTGAGTGAATTAGAGCTCGAAGTGTTACTGCTTTATTTAGATGGACGGAGCTATCAAGAAATCTCAGAATTGCTCAATCGTCATGTGAAAGCAATCGATAATGCGTTGCAGCGGATTAAGAAAAAATTCGAACGTCATTTAGAGGATGTCGTGATTTTGTTGTGATACAATAAATTGCGTTAAGAACGTTGACACATAGGGGTGAAGGTGCTACATTAGGTAGGATAGTAATCTATCTAGAGGGTGAACAAGATGAAAAAGAAAATTGTACTCGCTTGTACAGAATGCCTGAGTCGAAATTACCACTCAGATAAACATACACAAGAAGCAGAACGATTAGAACTAAAAAAGTTCTGTAAAAAGTGTAATAAACACACCGTACATCGTGAAACGAAGTAACGAACTGTACAAAGATTAATTCAACCGAGTTTGGAGGAACTATTAGTGAAGATTGTATCGTTTTTTAAAGATGTTTCACGCGAAATGAAAAAGGTATCTTGGCCAAGAGGTAAAGAGTTAACGAATTCAACCATAACAGTTATAGCGACAGTTACATTCATCGCGCTATTCTTTGTCGTTATTGATTTAGGAATTAGCCAAATATTAAATCTGTTTTTTGAGTAGAAACTGGTCTTTTATGTTATACTAGGAATATCGTTAAGCAAGATGTATGTTGACCTGTCAAAAACCCGTCCACTTTATGCGGGTTTTTTAAATTGGGGAAAAATAAGTCTGTCAAGACATGTCAACCATTGAAGTCGTTATGTTTAAGATGAAACAAAGAATAAGTAAAATAACAAAAGGAGGGAAAATGATGGAAAAACAGTGGTATGTTGTTCACACGTATTCGGGGTATGAAAATAAAGTGAAAACAAACTTAGAAAAACGTTTAGCATCGATGGGGATGGAGGATAAAATTTTCCGTATTCTTGTACCTGAAGATGAAGAGACTGAAGTCAAAGATGGCAAGAAAAAAGTTGCGATGAAAAAAGTCTTTCCTGGCTATGTTTTAGCTGAGATGGTTATGACGGATGATTCTTGGTATGTCGTTAGAAATACACCAGGTGTGACGGGGTTTGTTGGCTCAACAGGTTCAGGGTCAAAACCAACACCGTTACTACCCGAAGAAGCAGAAACGATTCTAAAACGTATGGGTATGAAAGAAACTGTCATTGAAATTGATTTTAATGAGGGTGACCAAGTGACAGTGACCGACGGTTCATTTGAAGGCCGCGAGGCTGTTGTGCAAGAACTTGATATGGATCATCAGAAGGCAAAAGTACTTGTTGATCTTTTCGGTCGTGAAACGCCAGTTGAGTTAGATTTCAAACAAATTAAACACATGGATTAAGATATTTATTAATTTTTATTCGCTCGACCCTTGCATTATTTTGATGGGCATGATAAAATTCTAATGTTCTTATATGCCTCGAGTATAAGGTTAGATAGAATATGAAATTGAGTGGGAGGGGTCAAACCCTGTGACCACATCACGGACTTAAGGAGGTGTGTCTCGTGGCTAAAAAAGTAATCAAAGTAGTAAAACTTCAAATTCCAGCGGGCAAAGCAAACCCAGCACCACCAGTTGGACCAGCATTAGGTCAAGCAGGTGTTAACATTATGGGATTCTGTAAAGAATTCAACGCTCGTACGCAAGAGCAAGCTGGATTGATTATTCCGGTAGAAATTACGGTATTTGAAGACCGTTCATTTACATTCATCACAAAAACTCCGCCGGCTGCTGTATTGCTCAAAAAAGCAGCGGGTATCGAAACTGCATCAGGTGAACCAAACCGCAACAAAGTTGCAACGTTGAAGCGCGATCAAGTAAAAGAAATCGCTGAAACAAAAATGCCTGATTTAAACGCAGCTGATGTTGAAGCAGCAATGCGTATGGTTGAAGGTACTGCACGTAGTATGGGTATCGTTATCGAAGACTAATATACGTGTGTTGATTTGTGAAGAAGGTTGCGTTTATGGCACTAGTCATTTCGCAACCTTTTTGTAGGCAGATAAGCTAGGAGGCGTAGTCAACTAGTGCTTGCGCATTTTGCGTGAGGTCCGCTTTTTTAAGTGGGAGGTTAAACCGTTAAAACCACATTCAAGGAGGAAATGAAAATGGCTAAAAAATCAAAGAAACAACAAGCGGCTTTGGAAACAGTAGAACGTACAAAATTGTATGATGTAGAAGAAGCGCTTAAATTAGTTAAAGAAAATGCAACAGCTAACTTCGACGAAACAGTTGAAGCAGCATTCCGCTTAGGAGTCGATCCTAAGAAAGCTGACCAACAAATCCGTAGTGCGATGGTACTTCCGCACGGAACAGGTAAAACTCAAACTGTTTTAGTATTTGCTAAAGGTGATAAAGCGAAAGAAGCTGAAGCAGCTGGTGCAGATTACGTAGGTGAACAAGATCTTATCAATAAAATCAACCAAGGATGGTTTGACTTCGACGTGATCGTTGCAACGCCAGACATGATGGCTGAAGTTGGTAAACTTGGTCGTGTCTTAGGGCCTAAAGGTCTTATGCCAAACCCTAAAACAGGTACAGTAACATTTGATGTTGAAAAAGCTGTTAACGAAATTAAAGCAGGTAAAGTTGAATACCGTGTGGATCGTCAATCAAACGTACACGTACCAATTGGTAAAGCGTCATTTGATTTAGAGAAACTCATTGAGAACTTTAACGCACTTGCTAACACAATCGTGAAAGCAAAACCACAATCTTCTAAAGGTATTTACATGAAGAACGTGTCAGTAACATCAACAATGGGTCCTGGTGTTAAAATCGACTCAACAAAATTTGCAAAATAATACTTGACTTATGTTGGTTGTTTCGTTATAATCAACAAGGTTAAAATAATACGTTATACCGTAGACAGCAGGGGCGTTATGCTTAATCAGCCTGCCGAGGTGTTGAATAAAGAGAACGCTGTTCTCTTATCTATTCACGCAATTTCCCCTCACGTCTACTTTCGGCGTGAGGTTTTTTATTGATTTCAATAAAAGGACGCGGATCGGTATGATGTTTAATTCTGGTAGGAGGTGGAACAATGTCAAAAGTTATCGAGAAAAAGAAACAGGTTGTTTCTGAAATCGCAACAAAACTTCGTGAAAGTGAATCAACAATCTTAGTTGATTACCGTGGTCTTGATGTAGCGGAAGTTACTGAACTACGTAAACAACTACGTGAAGCTGGCGTGGAATTCAAAGTGTACAAAAACACTATGTCTCGTCGTGCGGCTGAAGAAGCTGAACTTTCAGAATTAAATGAAGTGTTAGTAGGACCTACTGCGATCGCCTTCAGTAATGAAGATGTCGTAGCACCAGCCAAAGTATTAAACAACTTTGCGAAAGATCATGAAGCGTTGGAGATCAAAGGTGGCGTCATTCAAGGTAATGTTGCTTCTGTTGATCAGATCAAAGAACTTGCGGACTTACCAAGTTACGAAGGTCTACTTTCAATGGTACTCAGCGTACTACAAGCACCAATGCGCAACTTCGCTTACGCAACAAAAGCTGTTGCCGAGCAAAAAGAAGAACAAGGTGCCTAAGTGCATCGTAGCCTAAATCGGGCTTAAAAAACTAAAACTATTCTAGGAGGAAACAAATATGTCTCACGAACAAATTATCGAAGCAATCAAAGAAATGACTGTTCTTGAATTAAACGATTTAGTTAAAGCAATTGAAGAAGAATTCGGTGTAACTGCAGCTGCTCCTGTAGCGGCAGCGGGTGCTGCAGGTGGCGAAGCTGCTGAAGAGCAAACTGAATTTGACGTAGTATTAGAAAGCGCTGGCGCTTCTAAGATTAAAGTTGTTAAAGCAGTACGCGAAATCACTGGTCTTGGTCTTAAAGATGCTAAAGACTTAGTAGATAACGCTCCTGGCGCTATCAAAGAAGGCATTGCTAAAGAAGAAGCTGAAGAAATGAAAGCTAAACTTGAAGAAGCAGGCGCATCTGTAGAATTAAAATAGTCTTTTGACTATCTGAAGTAATAATGGCTCGTCTTTATAGACGGGCTTTTATTTTTCGTTTAAATCATCGATTGCCCCTCTCAGTATGACTGCAACTAAAGTTAACCACAAAAAAAGCAGGTGATCACGTGTCAGAACAATACTTTACACATAATCCCCAAATAAAAAGCGACCGTAAAACATGGACATTCATGTTAAAGGGTCACCGATTTACGTTCACAAGTGATACAGGAGTTTTTTCAAAAAATGAAGTGGATTTCGGTTCAAGAACATTGATTGATGCGTTTGAGGCGCCGGGAATTGAAGGGGATTATCTTGATTTAGGGTGTGGATATGGGCCGATAGGGTTGAGTTTGGCTAAAGCTGATCGAACAAGAATCTGTCATTTGGTTGATGTGAATGAACGTGCGATTGCTTTAGCGAAAGAAAATGCCCGAGTGAACCAAGTTGAGAATGTGAAAATTTATTCGAGCGATCGTTTTGAAAATGTGAATCAAGCCTTCGCGGCCATTTTGACTAATCCGCCGATCCGAGCAGGGAAACAAACGGTGCATCTCATGTTAGAAGAAAGTTTTGCTCACTTGTTGCCAGGTGGCACGCTGTGGGTTGTGATTCAAAAGAAACAAGGGGCGCCCTCAGCGATAAAAAAACTAGAAGCGTTCTCTCGAGAGGTCGATATTGTCTTAAAAAATAAGGGGTATTATATTCTTCGGGCAGTTAAAAATGATGAATAAGCAGTAAAAAAATTGACTATTGGTTCCTATTGTGATAATATAGAAAAATGCCAATAGCACGTTTTTCATGTTCAAGCAACTATTTTTGAGCGTGAATAGATGTGTATGATGTATATGTAGCGTAGATATGGAGTTTAAGAGAGGACAAGGATTAACCATCGTTGATGAAAGCAGTCAAGAACTAATCCTTATTTTTATATGCTCAGAAATCTACCAGTTATATCGTCGCTAAACAGCGTTTGTTGATTCGTGGCTTAAGTCGCCAACAAGCGGTGTTTACTATAAATATTTAACGGATGGACGTTCTGTTTTGTTCCGAACGTATTATCTGACTTAAATTATACCGATTTCATTCTATAAGTCAATAGTTGACAGTTAGGTGAGTTTGCGGTATAGGGGCTTAACAAAATTTTTCTTGATTAAGCTTTTTTGTTTTTTATTCTTGATTTGAGGGGTGAAGCAGTTGACAGGTCAACTAGTTCAGTATGGACGACACCGCCAGCGCAGAAGCTACGCACGAATTCATGAGGTACTTGAATTACCGAATTTAATTGAGATTCAAACAGCTTCTTACCAATGGTTCTTAGACGAAGGTTTACGAGAAATGTTTAAAGATATTTCTCCAATTGAAGATTTCCAAGGGAATCTATCGCTTGAGTTTGTCGATTATAATTTGGGTGAACCAAAATATTCTGTCGATGAATCAAAAGAGCGAGATGTGACGTATAATGCGCCACTTCGGGTAAAAGTCCGATTATTAAATAACGAGACAGGTGAAGTAAAAGAGCAAGAAGTCTTTATGGGTGATTTCCCACTCATGACAGACACGGGAACATTTATTGTTAACGGTGCGGAACGTGTTATCGTTTCTCAGCTTGTTCGATCACCAAGTGTATACTACCACGCTAAAATTGATAAGAATGGTAAACGTGGCTATGGTGCAACGGTTATTCCTAACCGTGGGGCATGGCTTGAGTTTGAAACGGATGCAAAAGATGTTGTACATGTTCGTATCGACCGTACCCGTAAATTACCGATTACTGTTCTATTACGCGCATTAGGCTTCGGTACAGATCAAGATATTATTGATTTGATCGGAGATAATGAATATTTACGTAATACGTTAGAAAAAGATAACACAGAGACAACAGAAAAAGCTTTACTTGAAATTTATGAGCGTCTACGCCCGGGCGAGCCGCCAACAGTAGAGAATGCAAAAAGTTTACTTGTGTCACGCTTCTTCGATCCAAAACGCTATGATTTAGCGCACGTTGGTCGTTATAAGATGAACAAGAAACTCCATATTAAAAACCGTCTCTTTAATCAAGTGTTAGCCGAAACAATTGCAGATCCTGAAACAGGCGAAATTATCGCTGAAAAAGGTGCAACAATTGATCGGCGTTTGCTTAATAAATTATTACCATTACTTGAGCGCGAAGAAGATCGCTTAGGTGATATGTATGTCACGCCAGATGAAGGTGTTATTGACCAAGATGTACGCTTACAACAAATTAAGATTGTTGACCCAACGGACCCAGAAGGAGAACGTACGTTAAACGTCATCGGTAATGCGATTGTTCCAGACGACGTGAAACATATTGCGCCAGCAGATATTTTAGCTGCGGTTAACTACTTCTTTAATATCTTGCATACTGTTGGTTCAACAGATGATATTGACCACTTAGGTAACCGTCGTTTGCGTAATGTTGGGGAATTGTTACAAAATCAATTCCGAATCGGTTTATCACGAATGGAACGTGTGGTACGTGAAAGAATGTCAATCCAAGACACATCAGCGATTACGCCGCAACAATTGATTAATATCCGTCCGGTTATTGCGTCAATTAAAGAGTTCTTTGGTAGCTCACAGTTATCTCAGTTTATGGATCAAACGAATCCACTTGCTGAATTAACACATAAGCGTCGTTTATCAGCCTTAGGGCCAGGTGGTTTGACAAGAGAGCGTGCCGGATTTGAAGTGCGTGACGTTCACTACTCTCACTACGGGCGTATGTGTCCGATTGAAACGCCAGAGGGGCCAAACATTGGCTTGATTAACTCGTTGTCATCATTTGCGAAAGTAAATAAATTTGGTTTTATCGAAACACCTTACCGCCGTGTTGATACAGAAACTGGTAAAGTGACCGAAGAATATGATTATTTAACCGCTGATGAAGAAGATAACTATGTTGTTGCTCAGGCAAATGCACGTCTTGGCGAAGATGGAAGCTTCTTAGATGAAGAAGTTATCTCTCGCTTCCGTGGGGAGAACAAAAGTGTTATCCGTGAAAAAATTGATTACATGGATGTCTCGCCTAAGCAGGTAGTGTCAGCGGCGACCGCTTGTATTCCATTCTTGGAAAACGATGACTCAAACCGTGCGCTCATGGGTGCCAACATGCAACGTCAGGCTGTTCCACTTATTCAACCGCGCTCACCAATTGTCGGTACAGGTATGGAATACGTATCTGGTAAAGACTCTGGTGCTGCTGTTGTTGCACGTTACGAAGGGATTGTGGAACGTGTTGAAGCGAAAGAAGTGCGCGTGAGACGCATTTCAATTGTAGATGGACAAGAAGTTAAAGGCGATGTTGATCGCTACAAACTACAAAAATTCATTCGTTCTAATCAAGGAACGTGCTATAACCAACGTCCAATCGTCAGTGTTGGTGACCGTGTGACAAAGGGTGAAATCCTAGCGGATGGTCCTTCTATGGAAGACGGTGAATTAGCACTCGGTCAAAACGTGCTCGTTGCGTTTATGACATGGGACGGTTACAACTATGAGGATGCAATCATCATGAGTGAGCGCCTCGTAAAAGATGATGTTTACACGTCAATTCATATTGAAGAATATGAATCAGAAGCACGTGATACCAAACTTGGACCTGAAGAGATTACGCGTGACATTCCTAACGTCGGTGAAGATGCCCTACGTGATTTAGATGAGCGCGGGATTATTCGCGTTGGTGCTGAAGTAGAAGATGGCGACTTACTTGTTGGAAAAGTAACACCAAAAGGTGTGACAGAACTTTCAGCAGAAGAACGTCTCTTACATGCGATCTTCGGTGAAAAAGCGCGTGAAGTACGTGATACATCCTTACGTGTACCACACGGTGCCGGCGGTATTGTTCTTGACGTAAAAATCTTTAACCGTGAAGATGGCGATGAGTTACCACCGGGTGTGAACCAGTTGGTACGTGCTTACATCGTTCAAAAGCGTAAGATTCACGAAGGTGATAAGATGGCGGGTCGTCACGGTAACAAAGGTGTTATTTCTCGTATTTTACCTGAAGAAGATATGCCTTACTTACCAGACGGGACACCGGTTGATATCATGCTTAACCCGTTAGGGGTACCATCACGTATGAATATCGGACAGGTATTAGAGTTACACCTTGGTATGGCGGCACGTCAATTAGGTATCCATGTTGCAACACCAGTATTTGATGGGGCAACAGAGGAAGATGTTTGGGAGACAATCGAAGAATCTGGTATGTCGCGTGATGCGAAAACGATTCTTTATGATGGTCGTTCAGGTGAGGCCTTTGATAACCGTGTATCTGTAGGGGTCATGTATATGATCAAACTTGCGCACATGGTTGATGATAAGTTACACGCGCGTTCAACCGGTCCTTACTCACTTGTTACACAACAACCACTCGGTGGTAAAGCGCAGTTCGGTGGACAGCGTTTTGGTGAGATGGAGGTATGGGCCCTTGAAGCGTACGGTGCTGCTTACACATTACAAGAGATTCTAACCGTAAAATCAGATGACGTTGTTGGTCGTGTGAAAACTTATGAATCAATTGTGAAGGGTGAAAACATCCCTGAACCAGGTATTCCTGAATCATTTAAAGTATTGATTAAAGAATTACAGAGTTTAGGTATGGATGTGAAGATGTTATCAGCAGATGAAGAAGAAATTGAATTACGTGATATTGAAGATGAGGACGATACCTCACAAGAACAATTTAATTTAGAACTTGAAGGAAAGTAAGGTTGTTTAGATACTGTTTAATGGCCTAGCATTTGCTAGGCCTACCACATACTAAAAGGGAGGTAGACCCCTTGCTAGATGTAAATAATTTCGAATTTATGAAAATAGGTTTGGCATCACCAGACAAAATTCGGTCATGGTCATTTGGGGAAGTTAAAAAGCCAGAAACGATTAACTATCGTACGTTAAAACCAGAAAAAGATGGTTTATTCTGTGAGAGAATTTTTGGTCCAACGAAGGACTGGGAATGTCACTGTGGAAAGTACAAGCGTGTCCGTTATAAGGGCGTTGTTTGTGATCGTTGTGGTGTAGAAGTCACTAAGGCAAAAGTCCGTCGTGAACGTATGGGTCACATTGAACTTGCCGCACCTGTTTCACATATTTGGTACTTTAAAGGGATTCCAAGCCGGATGGGACTTGTTCTTGACATGTCACCACGCGCACTTGAAGAAGTCATTTATTTTGCGGCTTATATCGTGACAGATGCTGGTGATACAGCACTTGAAAAGAAACAACTATTATCTGAAAGAGAATACCGTGCGTACCGTGATAAGTACGGACAAAGTTTCCACGCACAAATGGGAGCTGAAGCAGTTAAAAAGATCTTACAAGATTTAGACTTAGATAAAGAAGCTGATATGCTTCGTGAAGAGTTAAAATCTGCGCAGGGTCAACGCCGTACCCGTGCAATTAAGCGGTTAGAAGTTGTGGAAGCATTTAGACATTCTGGTAATGATCCATCATGGATGATCTTAGATGTCTTACCAATCATTCCACCGGATTTACGCCCGATGGTTCAACTTGATGGGGGACGTTTTGCGACATCTGACTTAAACGACTTATATCGTCGTGTGATTAACCGTAACAACCGTTTGAAACGTCTATTAGATTTAGGCGCGCCAACGATTATTGTTCAAAACGAGAAGCGTATGCTTCAAGAAGCTGTAGATGCCTTGATTGATAATGGTCGTCGTGGCCGTCCAGTTACTGGGCCGGGTAACCGTCCATTAAAGTCATTGTCACATATGCTTAAAGGTAAGCAAGGTCGTTTCCGTCAAAACTTGCTAGGTAAACGTGTTGATTATTCAGGCCGTTCCGTTATCGTTGTTGGACCAAGCTTGAAAATGTATCAGTGTGGTTTACCGAAAGAAATGGCAGTTGAACTATTTAAGCCATTTATTATGAAGGAACTTGTTGAGCGTGGTCTTGCACACAACATTAAATCAGCTAAGCGTAAAATCGAACGTCTGCATGATGAGATTTGGGAAGTGTTAGAGGATGTTATTAGAGAACACCCAGTCTTACTTAACCGTGCCCCAACGCTTCACCGTTTAGGTATCCAAGCGTTTGAGCCAACCCTTGTTGAAGGACGTGCGATTCGTCTGCACCCACTAGTATGTACAGCTTACAACGCTGACTTTGATGGTGACCAGATGGCTGTTCACGTACCGTTATCAGCAGAAGCTCAAGCAGAGGCGCGTATTTTAATGTTAGCCGCTCAAAATATTCTTAACCCGAAAGACGGTAAACCGGTTGTTACACCGTCACAGGATATGGTATTAGGTAACTATTACTTAACCCTTGAACGTGAAGGCGCAATTGGTGAAGGTTTAATCGTGAAAGATATTGACGAAGCGATGCTTGCGTATCAAAATGGCTATGCTCATTTACACACGCGGATTGCTGTTCAAGCATCATCACTGAATAACCCAAGATTTACTGAAGAACAAAACAGTCAATTGTTATTAACAACTATTGGTAAATTGATCTTTAACGCCATCTTGCCGCCATCATTCCCATATATGAATGAACCAACGATGTACAACTTAGAGGTAGAAACGCCTGCGCATTACTTTGTACCAAAAGGTACTGATGTACAAGAAGAGATTCAAAAGCGCGAGCGTATCTTACCGTTTAAGAAAGGGATCTTAGGAGATATCATTGCGGAAGTCTTTAAGAAGTTCAAAATTAGTGAAACATCTAAAATGCTTGACCGTATGAAGGATTTAGGTTTCAAATATTCTACGAAAGCTGGTATCACCGTAGGTGTTGCCGATATCGTTGTACTCGAAGAGAAGAAAGAGATTCTTGAAGAAGCACAAACGAAAGTAGATAAAGTTATGAAACAATTCCGTCGTGGTCTCATTACAGAAGATGAGCGCTATGAACGCGTTATATCTATCTGGTCACAAGCGAAAGATGTTATTCAAGAGAAACTGATGAAATCACTTAGCCACCGTAACCCAATCTTTATGATGAGTGACTCTGGTGCCCGTGGTAACGCATCAAACTTTACGCAGCTTGCGGGTATGCGTGGTCTGATGGCCAACCCGGCTGGTCGTATTATTGAATTACCGATCAAGTCAAGTTTCCGTGAAGGTTTAACGGTCTTAGAATACTTTATTTCGACGCACGGTGCGCGTAAAGGTCTTGCCGATACCGCCCTTAAGACAGCCGATTCTGGTTACTTAACCCGTCGTCTTGTTGACGTTGCTCAAGATGTGATCATTCGTGAAGATGATTGTCATACCGATCGCGGTCTTCCAGTCCATGCGATTACGGAAGGGACAGAAATCATCGAGCCATTGATTGACCGTTTAATCGGTCGTACAGCCTTTGAAACGGTGAAACACCCTGAAACAGGAGCTGTATTGATTGAGAAGAATGAAGTAATAAATGAAGATACCGCTCGTCTGATTGATGAAGCCGGTATTAAAGAAGTCTTAATTCGTACAGTCTTTACATGTAATACAAAACACGGGGCTTGTAAGAAGTGTTACGGACGTAACCTTGCGACAGGTCAAGAAGTTGAGGTCGGTGAAGCTGTTGGTATTATCGCCGCGCAATCAATTGGTGAGCCAGGTACGCAGTTAACAATGCGTACATTCCACACCGGTGGTGTAGCGGGTAGCGATATTACTCAAGGTTTACCACGTATCCAAGAAATCTTTGAAGCGCGTAATCCAAAAGGACAAGCGTTGATCAGTGAAATCGAAGGTACGGTAACCGATATTACGGAAGTAAAAGATAAACAAGAAATTGTTGTCCAAGGCGTTATTGAACCACGTACGTACACGGTACCTTACGGTGCGCGTGTAAAAGTGGCTATTGGTGACGAAGTAGCTTCTGGTGAAGCACTAACTGAAGGTTCGATTGATCCAAAAGAATTGTTGAAGTTCCAAGGTGTCGACGGTGTTCAGTCTTATCTCCTTAAAGAGGTACAGAAAGTATACCGTATGCAAGGGGTAGAGATTGGTGATAAGCACGTTGAGGTTATGGTACGCCAAATGTTACGTAAAGTACGCGTAACAGAATCAGGTAATACAGATGTATTACCAGGTGCCTTACTGGAAATTCACCAGTTTAAAGATGCGAATAAGAAAGCGTTAATGAATGGTGATGAGCCAGCCGTTGGACGACCAGTCTTACTCGGTATTACAAAAGCCTCACTTGAAACAGATTCATTCTTATCTGCGGCATCATTCCAAGAAACAACACGCGTATTAACTGACGCTGCAATCAAAGGTAAACGTGATGAATTACTCGGACTTAAAGAGAATGTTATCATTGGTAAACTTGTACCTGCCGGTACAGGAATGCAACGTTACCGTAAGATTAAGGCAGAAACAGAAATGCCAGTTGTGAATGTGGTAGAAGAAGAAGCAACAGAAACTGAAGAAACGATTGAATAAATGGTATTAAGGTAAATGAAGAGCCCTTCCTGAATAGGTGCTGCGTATGAATGAAAAATAGTTGTCAAACTTTCATATTTTGAGTTGACATTCCCTTTTCATACGTGGTACTATATTCAAGGTGCTTCTGTTACCTTCATGGCTTTGGAGGATATGTAAATGTCTTATGAAAAAGTTACCCAAGCTAAAGATCAATTAGTTGTTGGTACTAAACAAACAATCAAAGCGATTAAAAGCGGGCACGTAGGAGAAGTGATTATTGCAGCGGATGTTGATCCGTTCATGGTCGAAAAGCTTCTACAACTAGTAGAAAAAATGGATATTCCGTATACAACGGTGGACTCTAAGATTAAACTTGGAAAAGCTTGCGGAATTGAAGTAGGAACAGCAGCCGTAGCGATAAAGCAATAGAGTTTTGGTGAATTGACGGTGTTAATTCATGAAAACTTTGTTTTTTGCTTATAAATGAACCACCTGGATGTGTGGTATTACAAAAAGTAATGAGAGGAGGAAAAAGTTATGCCAACTATTAATCAATTAGTTCGTAAAGGTCGTGTGTCTAAGTCTAAAAAATCTGACTCACCAGCTTTAAATAAAGGTTATAACAGTTTCAAAAAGTCACTGACTAACCAATCATCTCCACAAAAGCGCGGTGTTTGTACACGTGTAGGTACATTAACGCCTAAGAAACCGAACTCGGCTTTACGTAAGTATGCACGTGTTCGTTTAACTAACGGTATTGAAGTTACAGCATATATCCCTGGTATTGGTCACAACCTACAAGAGCACAGTGTTGTTCTTATCCGTGGGGGACGTGTAAAAGATTTACCTGGTGTACGTTACCATGTTGTACGTGGTGCGTTAGATACTGCTGGTGTTGATGGACGTATGCAAGGTCGTTCTAAATATGGAACAAAGCGTCCTAAAGAGAAAAAGTAATTAACTTTTAATAATACTATAAGATGAAAGGAGGTTAGACTATGCCACGTAAAGGTCCTGTAGCTAAACGTGATGTCTTGCCTGATCCGTTATACAACTCTAAACTTGTTACTCGTTTAATCAACCAAATGATGGTTGACGGAAAAAGAGGGAAGTCACAAAAAATTCTTTATTCAGCATTTGATCTTGTTCAAGAACGTAGCGGTCAACCTGCGATTGAAGTATTCGAACAAGCAATGAAAAATGTTATGCCTGTACTTGAAGTACGTGCTCGCCGTGTTGGTGGTTCTAACTACCAAGTACCAGTTGAAGTACGTCCAGAGCGTCGTCAAGCTTTAGGTCTTCGTTACATTACAAATTACTCTCGCTTACGCGGAGAAAAAACAATGGAAGAACGCCTAGCAAACGAAATTCTTGATGCATCTAACAACACTGGTGCAGCAGTTAAGAAACGTGAAGACATGCATAAAATGGCTGAAGCAAATAAAGCATTTGCTCACTATCGTTGGTAATCTAATTTGGTTTGTTCCTTTGGAACAAACCGATTAGATTCACTTATTTATACTAAACTAGATTGAAATAAAGGAAGGAGAAACACATATGCCTAGAAAATTCTCCTTGGAGAATACGCGTAATATCGGGATCATGGCTCACATCGATGCCGGTAAAACAACAACTACTGAGCGTATTTTATTCTATACAGGTCGTATCCATAAAATTGGTGAAACACACGAAGGTGCTTCACAAATGGACTGGATGGAACAAGAGCAAGAGCGTGGTATTACTATTACCTCAGCTGCAACAACTGCTCAGTGGAAAGGTCACCGTATCAACATCATTGATACACCAGGACACGTGGACTTCACTGTAGAGGTAGAACGTTCACTTCGTGTACTTGATGGTGCGGTAACTGTACTTGATGCTCAATCAGGTGTAGAACCACAAACAGAAACAGTATGGCGCCAAGCGACTACATACGGGGTACCTCGTATTGTATTCATTAACAAGATGGATAAGACTGGTGCGGACTTCATGTACTCAGTGGGTACATTAAAAGACCGTCTTGGAGCTAACGCTCACCCAGTTCAGTATCCAATTGGTGCTGAAGATGAGTTTGAAGGTATTATTGATCTTGTTTCAATGCAAGCCTACTTCTATGAAGATGACTTAGGTACACGCGCAGAAGCAAGAGGAATTCCTGCCGACTTAAAAGATAAAGCACAAGAACTTCATCAAAGTCTAATTGAAGCTGTTGCTGAATTAGATGAAGATATGATGATGCGTTATCTAGAAGGTGAAGAATTTACTGAAGAAGAAATCAAAGTAGCGATCCGTAAGGCGACACTAGCTGTTGAATTCTATCCAGTCTTCGTAGGTTCAGCCTTTAAAAATAAAGGTGTTCAATTAGTGATTGATGGTGTAGTTGATTACTTACCATCACCACTTGATATCGAATCAATTGAAGGAATTGTTCCTGATAGTGATGAAGAAATCCAACGTCATGCAGATGACTCAGAACCGTTCTCAGCTTTAGCGTTTAAAGTTGCAACGGATCCATTCGTTGGTAAACTTACTTTCTTCCGTGTATACTCTGGTACATTAAAAGCAGGTTCTTATGTACAGAACTCTTCTAAAGGTAAACGTGAACGTGTAGGTCGTATCCTACAAATGCACGCAAACTCTCGTGAAGAAATTGCAGAAGTATACGCAGGAGATATCGCTGGTGCGGTAGGTTTGAAAGACACGAGTACAGGGGACACTCTATGTGATGAAAAAGGTTTAGTTATCTTAGAATCAATGGAATTCCCAGAACCAGTTATTTCAGTAGCTATCGAACCAAAATCTAAAGCAGACCAAGACAAGATGTCAATTGCTTTAGGTAAATTAGCAGAAGAAGATCCAACATTCAGAACTGAAACAAATATTGAAACAGGACAAACAATCATCTCTGGTATGGGGGAATTACACCTTGATATCATCGTTGATCGTATGAGACGTGAATTCAAAGTTGAAGCTAATGTTGGTGCTCCACAAGTATCTTACCGTGAAACATTCCGTGGATCTGCGGAAGTTGAAGGTAAGTTCGTCCGCCAATCAGGTGGTCGTGGACAGTTTGGTCACGTTTGGGTTAAATTCGAGCCAAACGAAGAAGGTGCTGGATTCGAATTCGTTAATAAAATCGTTGGTGGTGTTGTTCCTCGTGAATACATCCCAGCTGTTGAGACGGGTATTAAAGAATCATTGGAAAACGGTGTCGTAGCTGGTTATCCATTGATCGACGTTAAAGCGACACTTTATGATGGTTCTTACCATGATGTCGACTCTAACGAAACGGCGTTTAAAGTAGCGGCTTCTATGGCGCTTAAGAACGCGAAAAACAAATGTAACCCCGTTCTTCTTGAGCCAATGATGAGTGTTGAAATCGTTATTCCTGAAGAGTATATGGGTGATATCATGGGTGATGTTACATCACGCCGTGGACGTGTGGATGGCATGGAGGCACGCGGTACAGCACAAGTTGTTCGTGCGTATGTTCCATTATCAGAAATGTTCGGTTATGCGACAGCATTACGTTCAAACACACAAGGTCGTGGTACTTACACGATGACATTTGATCATTACGAAGAAGTACCTAAGAGTATTTCTGAAGAAATCGTCAAAAAAAATACTGGACAATAATTGATTTTTATCTCAATTTAAAGTATAACTTGTATTGTGAGCTTCATTATTTCGGTAATGAAGTGAACGATGCAAGTAAATAATAAAAACAATTTATTTTTAGGAGGAATTATATAATGGGTAAAGAAAAATTTGACCGTTCAAAAGACCACGTTAATATTGGTACAATTGGACACGTTGACCACGGTAAAACAACATTAACTGCAGCAATCTCTACAGTACTACACAACAAATCTGGTTTTGGTACAGCTATGGCTTACGACCAAATCGATGGTGCGCCAGAAGAACGTGAACGTGGGATCACAATCTCAACTGCACACGTTGAGTACGAAACTGAAACTCGTCACTATGCACACGTAGACTGCCCAGGACACGCTGACTATGTTAAAAATATGATCACTGGTGCTGCACAAATGGATGGTGCGATCTTAGTAGTATCTGCTGCTGATGGTCCAATGCCACAAACACGTGAGCACATCTTACTTTCTCGTCAAGTAGGTGTACCTGCAATTGTTGTATTCTTAAACAAATGTGATATGGTAGACGACGAAGAACTTCTTGAATTAGTAGAAATGGAAGTTCGTGATCTATTAACTGAATATGACTTCCCTGGTGATGATGTACCGGTAATCAAAGGTTCAGCTCTTAAAGCACTTGAAGGCGAAGAGCAATATGTAAATGCAATTTACGAACTAATGGATGCTGTTGATGAGTATATCCCTCGTCCGGACCGTGACACTGAAAAACCATTCATGATGCCAGTTGAGGACGTATTCTCAATCACTGGTCGTGGTACTGTAGCTACAGGACGTGTTGAGCGTGGTGTAGTTAAAGTTGGTGACGAAATTGAAATCATCGGTCTTGCTGAAGAGCCATCTAAAACAACTGTAACTGGTGTTGAGATGTTCCGTAAGCTTCTTGATTACGCTGAAGCTGGTGACAACATTGGTGCGTTACTACGTGGTGTTGCTCGTGAAGACATCAACCGTGGTCAAGTACTTGCTAAGCCAGGTACAATCACTCCACATACAACTTTCCAAGCGGAAGTTTATGTACTATCAAAAGAAGAAGGTGGACGTCACACTCCATTCTTCGATAACTACCGTCCACAGTTCTACTTCCGTACAACTGACGTAACTGGTATCATCCGTCTTCCTGAAGGCGTTGAAATGGTTATGCCTGGTGACAACGTAGAAATGACTGTAGAATTAATTTCACCAATCGCTATTGAAGAAGGTACTAAATTCTCTATCCGTGAGGGTGGACGTACTGTAGGCGCTGGTGTTGTAGCATCAATCACTAAGTAAGTTTGACTTACTTGTTTATAGAGAAAAGGTAGCACTCCGGTGCTACCTTTTTTTGTGTGTGAAAATAATGAATTTCAAATGATACTTAGATATGCTACCCAAAAGTCTTGATGCACCAATGCTAGGTATATTGAGATTTCATCTCATGAACTAGATTAAACTTTAAATCTTCTTTAGTGAGGTGTTGTCACTTATGACTGTTTCTTCTAAACTTGAAGCAGTGACATCTCTTTTGTTGACCTCGATCACAATGGCGTTTATTGCTTCTGTTTTGTCACTGAAACTGAGTAACAATGAAGTCATCGAAACTTCGATAGGCGATTAAAATTGAAAATGAAACGATATTACTTGCCTTAACTTTGAATAATTTGTAGTTGAAACATAATTGAACCATCCTCACATAGAGCTGACGCATTTGAAGAAGGTGCCTTCTCGCCCCAAACCGATAAAAATACTTCTTAAATTCATCTTTTCTATACTAGCATCGATAAGTCTAAAGATAGTTATAGCAATGAAAGCGCCCACTTTATAAACCGTGAAAAAAAGTTAAGATTTTTAGTAATTTCCCTTGCAATCTATGTTGTAATTCTATATAATGAACAATGTTGGTCATTAAAGGCGATGATGCGGAAGGTTGTCGGCACACCCGGCCCCTTTGCCATGGGTAAGGTAGTCTAGAAATTTCCGCGGAGAATGTCTATTATTAAAATGGGCGAAAAGGAGGGAAAATAATGGCAAATGAGAAAATCAGAATTCGTTTAAAAGCTTATGATCACCGTATTCTTGATCAGTCAGCTGAGAAAATCGTAAGCACTGCAAAGCGTTCGGGTGCTGGTGTATCGGGTCCAATCCCGTTACCAACAGAAAGATCAGTTTATACGGTTTTACGTGCAGTGCACAAGTACAAAGATTCTCGTGAGCAATTTGAGATGCGTACGCACAAGCGTTTAATTGATATTGTAAATCCAACGCCACAAACAGTTGATGCGCTAATGCGTTTAGACTTACCATCTGGCGTGGATATCGAAATCAAATTATAATTTATACAATTTATAGGAGGTGTAACGGATGACGAAAGGAATCTTAGGTCGTAAAGTCGGCATGACACAGATCTTTAGTGAAGATGGCGAATTAATTCCAGTAACAGTAGTTCAAGCAGAACCTAACGTGGTATTGCAAAAAAGAACTTTAGAAAACGACGGCTATGAAGCGATTCAAGTTGGGTTTGCAGACCAAAAACCGGTTAATGCAAACAAACCAGCGACAGGACATGCTGCAAAAGCGAGCACTACTCCTAAGCGCTTCATTCGTGAATTCCGTAACGTGAATCTTGACGAGTATGAAGTAGGTCAAGCTCTTAGCGTAGAGGCATTCCAAGCAGGAGATATTATTGATGTGACAGGTACATCAAAAGGTAAAGGTTTCCAAGGTGCGATTAAGCGCCACAACCAACAACGTGGACCAATGGGGCACGGCTCGCATTTCCACAGATCACCAGGTTCAATGGGTGCAGCTGCAGAACCAGCACGTGTTATGAAGGGTAAAAAATTACCTGGACACATGGGTAGCGTTGTAACAACTCTTCAAAACCTTGAAGTAGTTAAAGTAGATGCAGAGCGTAATCTTCTATTAGTAAAAGGTAACGTTCCTGGACCTAAAAAATCATTCGTGAAAATTACGAGTGCAATAAAGGCTAGCAAATAATAACCGAAGGGAGGATATGTCATGCCTAAAGTAGCACTATATAACCAAAGCGGTTCGCAAGTAGGGGATGTAGAATTAAACGATAGCGTGTTTGGTATTGAACCAAACGAGCATGTGTTACACGATGCGGTCGTTATGCAACAAGCATCACGTCGTCAAGGTACACACGCTGTTAAAAATCGTTCAGCAGTAGCAGGCGGAGGTCGTAAACCATGGCGTCAAAAAGGTACAGGTCGTGCCCGTCAAGGTTCAATCCGTTCACCACAATGGGTTGGCGGTGGCGTCGTATTTGGCCCAACACCACGCAGCTATGGCTATAAATTACCGAAGAAAGTTCGCCGATTAGCACTTCAATCAGCACTTTCATCGAAAGTAAATGAAAACAACCTTGTTGTTTTAGAAGGTTTAGCATTTGATGCACCTAAAACAAAAGAAGTTGTTAAAGTACTAGACGCATTAAAAGTAAGTGAGAAAGTATTAATTGTTACAGCTGATAAAGATGACGTTGTAGCTAAGAGTACGAACAACTTACCAAATGCTAAAGTATTAACTGTAAGTGGTCTTAACGTTCTTGATTTACTTACACATGACAAGCTGATCATCACTAAAGATGCAGCGGATAAAGCAGGGGAGGTGCTTGCATAATGAGAGATGCACGAGATATTATTAAGCGCCCGATTATTACGGAACACTCTGCCGACCAAATGGTTGATAAGAAATATACTTTTGAAGTAAGTACAAAAGCTAACAAAAATCAAATCAAAGATGCTGTTGAAGAAATCTTTGGCGTGAAGGTTGTTAAAATTAACACTTCTAACATTAAAGGTAAATTCAAGCGTATGGGTCGCCACGGAGGTTACCGTCCAAATCGTAAAAAAGCTGTTGTTCAATTATCTGAAGACAGTAAAGAACTAGATTTCTTTGAATCAGTAGAATAATTTCAATTTGTTAGAGAAGGAGGGAATAAAGATGGCGATTAAGAAGTATAAAGCAACTTCTAACGGTAGACGTAACATGTCAACGTCAGATTTCGCAGAAATCACGACGGATAAGCCGGAAAAATCACTATTACAACCACTTTCAAAACGTGGTGGTCGTAACAACCAAGGTAAATTAACGGTTCGTCATCAAGGTGGTGGCCATAAGCGTCAATACCGTGTCATCGACTTTAAACGTGACAAAGATGGTATACCAGGTCGCGTTGCTACTATCGAGTACGATCCAAACCGTTCAGCTAATATTGCGTTAATTAACTATGCAGATGGTGAAAAACGTTATATCTTAGCTCCAAAAGGTATTCAAGTAGGACAAGAAATCTTCTCAGGAGAAGATGCAGATATTAAAACAGGTAATGCATTACCACTTATGAGCATTCCAGTGGGTACTGTTATCCACAATATCGAATTAAAACCAGGTCGCGGTGGACAATTAGCTCGTTCAGCTGGTGCTGAAGCGCAAATTTTAGGCCGTGAAGAGAAATACGTATTAGTACGTTTATCTTCTGGTGAAGTTCGTTTAGTATTAGGTACTTGCCGTGCAACTGTCGGTCAAGTAGGTAATGTTGAACATGAACTTATTCGTGTTGGTAAAGCTGGTCGTTCACGTTGGAAAGGTATCCGCCCAACAGTTCGTGGTTCTGTAATGAACCCTAATGATCACCCACACGGTGGTGGTGAAGGTCGCGCACCAATCGGTCGTAAATCACCAATGTCACCATGGGGTAAACCAACACTTGGTAAGAAAACGCGTCAACGTAACAAGCAATCAGATAAATTTATCGTTCGTAAACGTAAAAAATAACGGGGTTGAAAGACGGGCATTAACACCCGTCCGACAATCACGAAGGGAGGTTTATGTATGGGTCGTAGTTTAAAAAAGGGACCTTTCGTAGATGACCATTTAATGAAAAAAGTTGAAAAATTGAACGAGGACAACAAGAAACAAGTTGTAAAATCTTGGTCTCGTCGTTCTACTATTTTCCCTAATTTTGTGGGACACACTATCGCTGTATATGACGGACGCAAACACGTACCGGTTTATGTAACAGAAGATATGGTTGGACATAAATTAGGTGAATTCGCACCGACACGCACGTTCAGAGGACATGCGAGCGATGACAAGAAAACAAAACGCTAATTGGAGAGGAGGCGCTCTTGATGCAAGCAAAAGCTGTTGCAAAAACTGTTAGAATTGCTCCTCGCAAGGTTCGTTTAGTCGTTGATTTAATTCGAGGCAAAAATGTTGGAGAAGCAATTGCAATTTTAAAAAATACACAACGTGGGGCAAGCCCAGTTGTAGAAAAAGTACTAAACTCTGCGATCGCAAATGCAGAACATAATTATGACATGAACGTAGAAGATCTTTACGTTTCAGAAGCATTCGTAAACGAAGGGGTTACCCTTAAACGTTTCCGTCCACGTGCCCAAGGCCGTGCAAGTGCAATCAATAAGAGAACAAGCCACATTACAGTGGTTGTATCAGAAAAGAAGGAGGGATAATCTGTGGGTCAAAAAGTTAATCCGATAGGACTTCGTGTTGGCGTTATCCGTGATTGGGATTCAAAATGGTACGCTGATAAAGATTATGCAGACTTATTGCATGAAGATATTAAAATCCGTGATTTCGTTGAAACGCGTCTAAAAGATGCATCTGTGTCTAAAGTAGAGATCGAGCGTGCAGCAAATCGTGTTAATATTTCAATTTCAACTGCTAAACCAGGTATGGTTATTGGTAAAGGTGGTTCAGAAGTTGAAGCACTTCGTAAAAAATTAAATGACTTAACTGGTAAACGCGTCCATATCAACATCATTGAAATCAAAAGACCTGATATCGATGCTAAATTAGTAGCAGATAATATTGCTCGTCAATTAGAAAACCGTGTATCATTCCGTCGTGCGCAAAAGCAAGTTATTCAACGCGCTATGCGTATGGGAGCTAAAGGTATTCGTACCCAAGTTTCTGGTCGTCTTGGTGGCGCAGATATGGCTCGTGCGGAAAGTTACAGTGAAGGAACTGTTCCACTACACACACTTCGTGCTGATATTGATTATGGTACAGAAGAAGCAGACACTACTTACGGTAAGTTAGGTGTTAAAGTGTGGATCTATCGTGGTGAAGTCCTTCCAACTAAAAATAATAAGTAAGGAAGGGGGCACAACTTATGTTAATGCCTAAACGTGTTAAATATCGTAGACAACATCGTACAAGTTTAAAAGGTAAAGCCAAAGGTGGTACGGAAGTAACTTTTGGTGAATATGGTTTGCAAGCAGTTGATGCTGCATGGATTACAAGTCGTCAAATCGAGTCTGCTCGTATCGCGATGACTCGTTACATGAAACGTGGTGGTAAAGTTTGGATCAAGATTTTCCCAGACAAGCCTTACACTAAAAAACCTTTAGAAGTTCGTATGGGTTCTGGTAAAGGTGCTCCTGAAGGCTGGGTAGCAGTAGTAAAACCAGGTAAGATTATGTTTGAAATCGCGGGAGTTTCAGAGGAAGTTGCGAGAGAGGCACTTCGTCTAGCGTCACACAAACTTCCAATTAAAACTAAGTTCGTAAAACGTGAAGAAATTGGTGGTGAAATCAATGAAGGCTAATGAAATCAGAGAACTAACCACTGCCGAAATTGAACAAAAGATCAAGTCATTAAAAGAAGAGCTCTTCAACCTACGCTTTCAGTTAGCTACGGGTCAATTGGAAAACACTGCACGTCTTCGTGAAGTTCGTAAATCAATTGCACGTATGAAAACTGTCGTTCGTGAAAGAGAGCTTAGCGTAAATAACTAGTAAACTTGAGAGGAGGTTAGCCTCAAATGACAGAACGTAATAATCGTAAAGTGTATACTGGCCGTGTTGTTTCTGATAAAACAGACAAAACAATTACAGTATTAGTAGAAACTTATAAATTCCATAAATTATATGGTAAGCGTGTAAAGTACTCTAAAAAGTACAAATCACATGATGAAAACAATCAAGCAAAAATGAATGATATCGTAACAATTATGGAGACTCGCCCACTATCTAAAACTAAACGTTTCCGTCTAGTAGAAGTAGTAGAAGAAGCCGTAATTATCTAATTGAAAAGAATCGCTCGGATTGATTCCGAAGGGAGGTAACAACAGTATGATTCAGCAAGAAACTCGTTTGAAAGTAGCAGACAACTCTGGCGCACGTGAAGTCTTAACCATTAAAGTACTAGGCGGATCTGGTCGTAAAACTGCTAATATCGGTGACGTAATCGTCTGTTCAGTAAAACAAGCAACACCTGGTGGCGTTGTCAAAAAAGGTGAAGTTGTTAAGGCTGTTATCGTACGCACTAAGTCAGGTGTGCGTCGTAAAGACGGATCTTATATCAAGTTTGACGAAAATGCAGCGGTTATCATCCGTGATGATAAAAGCCCAAGAGGAACACGTATCTTTGGCCCTGTAGCACGTGAACTACGTGATGCGAAGTTTATGAAGATCGTTTCATTAGCTCCAGAGGTATTGTAAGTTCAAAACACATGTGAAATATAATCGTTTTAATGAAAAGCCTTGTAAGGAGGTGCGTCTAGCATGCATGTAAAAAAAGGTGATAAAGTACAAGTGTTATCTGGTAAAGATAAAGGTAAACAAGGTGTTATCCTTGAAGCATACCCAAAGAAAGAACGTGTACTTGTTGAAGGTGTGAATATCGTTAAGAAACACCAAAAACCTTCACAAGATAATCCACAGGGCGGTATTCTTGAACAAGAAGCGCCGATCCATGTTTCTAATGTATTACCAATTGATCCTAAATCAGGCGAGCCAACTCGTGTCGGATATGAAGATCGTGATGGAAAGAAAGTTCGAATCGCTAAAAAATCTGGTGAGACGTTAGATAAATAATTAGCGACGAAAGGAGGGCTACTCAGATGAACGCATTAAAAGTAAAATATCAAAGTGATATCGTATCATCTCTAACAGAAAAATTTAACTATGATTCGGTTATGCAAGTACCGAAAGTAGAAAAAATCGTAATCAACATGGGCGTTGGTGATGCAGTGCAAAATACAAAAGCACTTGATGCTGCTGTAGAAGAGTTAAAGCTGCTTTCAGGTCAACAACCATTAATTACAAAAGCTAAAAAATCAATTGCAGGATTCCGTTTACGTGAGGGTATGCCAATCGGGGCTAAAGTAACCCTTCGTGGTGAGCGTATGTATGAGTTTTTACAAAAACTTGTCGATGTTTCTCTTCCACGTGTACGTGACTTCCGAGGTATTTCAAATAAAGCATTTGATGGTCGTGGAAACTACACATTAGGTGTTAAAGAACAATTGATTTTCCCGGAAATAGATTATGATCAAGTAAGCAAGGTTCGCGGTATGGATATCGTCATCGTTACAACTGCTAACACTGACGAAGAAGCTCGTGAATTACTCACTTCACTTGGCATGCCTTTCCAAAAATAAGCTAACAGGCTAAAACAAGGAGGGAAAATAGTGGCTAAAAAATCTATGATTGCAAAACAAAAGCGGACAGCTAAGTACCCAGTACAAGAGTATACCCGCTGTGAGCGTTGTGGGCGTCCACACTCAGTTTATCGTAAATTCAAACTTTGCCGTATTTGTTTCCGTGAACTTGCCTATAAAGGTCAAATTCCTGGTGTCAAAAAAGCAAGCTGGTAAAACCCGATTGAGGGAAGGAGGTAAATTTTATGACAATGTCAGATCCAATTGCAGATATGTTAACACGTATTCGTAATGCTAATATGGTCCGCCATGAGAAGCTTGAGCTTCCTGCATCAAACATTAAAACTCAGATTGCAGATATTTTAAAACGTGAGGGCTTTATTCGCGATTATGAAGTGATTAAAAATGATAAACAAGGTGTACTCCGTATGTTCTTAAAATACGGTGCAGCTGATGAACGAGTAATTACTGGTTTGAAACGCATTTCTAAACCTGGTCTACGTGTTTACGCGAAAGCTGATGAGCTTCCACGTGTACTTAACGGGCTTGGTATCGCGGTCGTTTCAACATCAAAAGGTATTCTTACAGATAAAGAAGCGCGTGAGCAAGCTATTGGTGGCGAGGTTCTCGCATACGTTTGGTAAGTATTTTTTAATTAAGATAGGAGGTGCCATGTAGATGTCACGTATAGGTCTTAAAGTTATCGAAATTCCTGAAGGCGTTGAAATCAAAAATGAGAACAACTTTGTGACAGTGAAAGGTCCTAAAGGAACTTTGGCTCGTCAACTTCATGAAGATATGACAATTAGCATCGATGGTAATGAATTAGCGGTTGCAAGACCGTCAGATATTAAATTACACAAAGCTTTACACGGTACAACTCGCAGCCTGATCGCAAATATGGTTGAAGGTGTACACAAAGGCTTTGAAAAGTCATTAGAAATTCAAGGTGTTGGTTACCGTGCAGCAATGCAAGGAACTAAACTTGTACTAAACGCTGGTTACTCTCACCAAGTTGAGATTGAACAACCAGAAGGTATCGAAATTGAAGTACCTGCGAACACGAAAATTGTTGTAAAAGGTATCGACAAGCAATTAGTTGGTGCTATAGCAGCAGACATTCGCGCCGTACGTAAACCAGAACCTTATAAAGGTAAAGGTATTCGCTACGCTGACGAATATGTTCGTCGTAAAGAAGGTAAAACTGCTAAATAAAGCAGCTTAATCTGATAACTTAATTCACGTTAAGTTTGTTACGGAGCA
This sequence comes from Halolactibacillus halophilus, assembly GCF_900115605.1. Taxonomy (GTDB): domain Bacteria; phylum Bacillota; class Bacilli; order Bacillales; family Amphibacillaceae; genus Halolactibacillus; species Halolactibacillus halophilus. The sequence continues at coordinate 18,993 of NZ_FOXC01000014.1, read as the reverse complement.
GAAAGGAGTGACCTAGATGATCACAAAGCCAGATAAAAACATGGTGCGTAAGAAAAGACATTTACGTGTACGTAAAAACCTTTTTGGTACGCCTGAACGTGCACGTCTAAACGTATACCGTTCAAACAAAAACATTTACGCGCAATTAATTGATGATGTAAATGGTGTTACTTTAGCTAGTGCATCAACTGTTGACAAAGCATTCGAAGGCGAAGCTACTGGTAACGTTGAAGCTGCTAAACAAGTAGGAAAATTAATCGCGACTCGCGCATTAGATAAAGGCCACAAAAACGTGGTATTTGACCGTGGAGGATACCTCTATCACGGACGTGTTCAAGCATTAGCAGATGCTGCCCGTGAAGCAGGTCTTGAATTTTAATAGTAAAAGGAGGGACACACATTGCGTAACTATATCGACCCAAACAATTTAGATTTAGAAGAACGCGTTGTTACAATCAACCGTGTAGCTAAAGTAGTAAAAGGTGGACGTCGTTTCCGTTTTGCGGCTTTAGTGGTTGTAGGAGATAAAAATGGTCACGTTGGCTTTGGTACTGGTAAAGCACAGGAAGTTCCTGATGCTATTAGAAAAGCAATCGATGACGCTAAGAAAAACTTAATCGAAGTGCCACGTGTTGGTACAACGACACCACACGAAATCACTGGACGCTTTGGTGCTGGAAGTATTTTAATTAAACCAGCTCCAGAAGGTACTGGGGTTATCGCTGGTGGACCGGTTCGTGCTGTACTAGAATTAGCTGGTGTTGGTGATATCGTTTCTAAGTCATTAGGATCAAATACACCAATCAACATGGTACGTGCCACTGTCCAAGGATTATCTGAACTTAAGCCTGCTGAACATATCGCTAAACTACGCGGTAAATCAGTAGAAGAACTGTTAGGATAAGGAGGGAAAAAAATGGCTAATAAGTTAGAAATTACCCTCACGCGCAGTGTTATCGGTAGAACTGAAACACAAAAGCAAACGGTTAAAGCTTTAGGCATTAACAAAGTAAATCAATCCGTTGTACGTGAAGATACACCTGCGGTACGAGGTATCATTAACAAAGTATCACACTTAGTAACGGTGAAAGAAGTAAATTAATTTAGCGCAAAGAGGAGGTGCTCGCATGAAACTTCATGAATTGAAGCCATCACAAACTCGCAAGAGTAGAAATCGTGTAGGTCGTGGAATGTCCTCTGGTAACGGAAAGACTTCAGGTCGCGGACATGGCGGTCAAAACTCTCGTTCAGGCGGCGGTACTCGCCCAGGATTCGAAGGGGGCCAAATGCCTTTATTCCAACGTTTACCAAAACGCGGTTTTACAAATATCAACCGTAAAGAATATGCTGTTATTAACTTATCAGCACTAAATACATTTGAAGAAGGTACAGTAGTAACACCTGAGCTTTTACTTGAAACAGGTCTTGTAAGCAAGTTAAAAGCTGGCATTAAAGTTCTTGGCAATGGTTCGATTGAAAAGAAACTTACTGTAAAAGCTCACAAGTTCTCAGCTTCAGCAAAAGAAGCAATTGAGGCAGCGGGCGGTCAAACTGAGGTGATCTAATGTTCCAAACAATCTCGAATTTCTTTCGTGTGAAAGACATCAGAGACAAAATTATCTTTACTTTACTTATGTTAGTTGTGTTTCGGTTAGGTACCTTTATCCCGGTACCTTTCACTGATCGCACTGCACTAAGTATGATGAATAATCAACAAAATGTGTTTGGATTCTTAAACACATTTGGAGGCGGGGCATTACAAAACTTTTCCATCCTAGCTATGGGAATTATGCCATACATTACTGCCTCAATCATTATGCAGTTGTTACAAATGGATGTCGTACCAAAATTTGCCGAGTGGAAAAAGCAAGGTGAAGTTGGACGACGTAAATTAGCTCAAGTGACACGTTATGCAACGATTGTACTTGCGTTTATTCAAGCCATTGCAATGTCAATTGGATTTAATGCCATGGTTGGAGGCGGCTTAATTGCTGATCCAGGTGTGGATAAATTCTTAGTCATTGCAATCGTATTAACAGCAGGAACAGCTTTCTTAATGTGGTTAGGTGAGCAAATAACTGCATACGGTGTTGGGAACGGCATTTCAATTATTATCTTTGCAGGTATTGTTGCTGCTATTCCGAATACAATCAACCAAATTATCACGCAATATTTTACAGGCGCAAGTGATGACGAGTTATTCATTAACGTCGTGATCGTTGCCTTGATTGCGTTAGTTGTATTAGGTGTTACAGTTGGTGTTATCTTTATCCAACAAGCAACACGGAAAATTCCCATTCAATATGCGAAACGTTTAGTCAATCGTTCGCCAGTAGGTGGTCATTCAACACACTTACCACTGAAAGTGAATACAGCAGGTGTTATTCCTGTTATTTTCTCTGTGTCATTCATTATGGCGCCTAGAACGATTGCTGGGTTCTTCGATGGCGGTTTTGCTAATACCATCGAACGTATTTTTGATTATACGCAACCGATTGGTATGGTCATTTATGTCGTTCTTATCATTGCCTTTTCATATTTCTACACATTCGTTCAGTCTAACCCTGAGCAAATGGCAGAGAACTTGAAAAAACAAGGTGGTTACATTCCTGGTATCCGTCCTGGTAAGAAAACTGAAACGTATCTTACTCGTGTTCTTTATCGTTTAACCTTTGTAGGGGCGATTTTCTTAGCTGCAGTCGCTGTATTACCAATTATTTTAGGTGGACTTGCGGGACTTCCACAGTCTGTCCAAATTGGCGGTACAAGCATGCTGATCGTTGTTGGTGTAGCACTGCAAACAATGAAACAATTAGAAAGTCAATTAGTAAAACGCCATTATAAAGGCTTTATTAAATAAATAGTCGCTACAACTATGTGAATGAAATGAGAGCGAGGGGAATTGCAGTGAATTTAATTCTAATGGGTCTTCCAGGTGCCGGAAAAGGTACACAAGCTGAAAAGATAGTAGAAAAATATCAGATCCCTCATATTTCGACTGGAGATATGTTCCGTTCAGCAATTAAAGAAGGAACTGACCTTGGTAAAAAAGCAAAGTCATTTATGGATCAAGGAGAACTTGTTCCTGATGAAGTAACCATCGGGATCGTTAAAGAACGATTGCAAAAACCGGATTGTGAGAAAGGTTTCTTACTAGATGGATTCCCACGTACGATTGCGCAAGCAGAAGCACTTGAGAATTTATTAAAAGAACTCAACTCACCGCTAGATTATGTTTTACATGTTGATGTACCACAGGAAAAGCTTGTAGACCGTTTAACTGGTCGTCGTGTTTGTCCTGAGTGCGGTGCAACTTATCACGTTCTTTACAACCCACCAAAGGTTGAAGGGAAATGTGACAATGATGGAGCAGATCTTATCCAACGGGAAGATGATCGTCCAGAAACGGTTTCTAAACGTCTAGAAGTTAACGTTGCTCAGCAACAACCGCTACTAGATTTTTATGAAGACAAAAACTATCTTGTGAACATAGATGGTGATCAAGACATTAATGTCGTGTTTGAAGATGTTGATAAGCAACTTCAAACATTAGCATAAACTGTTATCGTGCGAAATTTGCCGCGAATATGTTCAGCATGTCGTGGTACGATTTGCACCAATGATATAGCAATCATCAAGTGATGATAAGAGGTTATTTTCAGCCTCGTAATTAGATAAACTTAGCACCGTTCTTGGTTCGGATATAATTCTAATCGTTGGACGTGTGCACAAAAACATGGTAGAATATAAGCTTGAGAATCAACATGTTTAAACAATAAGTTCGTTATCTTATTAACAAAAACTTAAGTGAAGGTGATCATGTTTGAATGATACGGAGTCGCGTCCCAAGATCGGTCAAGTAGTTCAAATCTTCAAAGGACGAGAAGCAGGTCAATTTGCCATCGTCATAGAGATTGTTGATGATCATTTTGTGCTGCTTGCAGACGGAGAAAAACGGAAGTATGATCGACCAAAGAAGAAGAACTTTAGTCACATCGTACCGATGAATTATATTTCTCCAGAGGTTCAAAATAGCCTTCTAGAAACAGGTCGCGTAACGAATGGTAAGCTACGGTTTGCTATATCAAAATTTGTCAAAGAAGTAGTGACTGATTTGAAGAAGGGAGATCAACTCAATGGCCAAAGACGATGCAATTGAAGTAGAAGGTACCGTGGTTGACACGTTACCTAATGCAATGTTCAAAGTTGAATTAGAGAATGGTCACACCGTTCTAGCACACGTGTCTGGTAAAATTCGTATGCACTTCATCCGAATCTTACCTGGAGACAAAGTAACGGTTGAACTTTCTCCATATGATTTAACAAGAGGGCGTATTACGTACCGTTATAAATAATGATAAGCTCCGAATATAGAGGAGGTATGGGTGATGAAGGTAAGACCATCTGTAAAACCAATGTGCGAAAAATGTAAGGTTATTCGTCGTAACGGAAAAGTTATGGTAATTTGCGAAAACCCTAAGCATAAACAAAAACAAGGCTAATCAATAAGGAGGTGCAATGACAGTATGGCACGTATTGCAGGTATTGATGTTCCACGTGAAAAACGTGTAGTAATTTCTTTAACTTATATTTATGGTATCGGGAAGAAAACAGCTCAAGATATTCTTAAAGCTGCTGATGTATCAGAAGATACACGTGTACGTGATTTAACTGAAGATGAGTTAACACGTATTCGTACAGAGGTTGATAAGTTTAATACTGAAGGGGATCTTCGTCGTGAAGTTTCACTTAACATTAAACGTCTAATCGAAATCGGTTCATACCGTGGCTTACGCCACCGTCGTGGGTTGCCAGTTCGCGGTCAAAAGACTAAGAACAACGCGCGTACACGTAAAGGACCAAGTAAAACAATCGCTAACAAAAAGAAATAAGCTATAAAGGAGGTTAATGATTCTAATGGCTCGTAAAACTAATACACGTAAAAAGCGTGTGAAAAAGAATATTGAGACGGGTATTGCACATATCCGTTCAACATTTAACAACACTATCGTCACAATTACTGATGTTCAAGGTAATGCCATTACATGGAGCAGTGCTGGTGCATTAGGTTTTAAAGGTTCACGTAAATCTACACCATTTGCAGCGCAAATGGCAGCAGAAGCTGCAGCAAAAACTGCACAAGAAAATGGTATTAAATCATTAGAAGTAACTGTTAAAGGTCCTGGTGCTGGTCGTGAAGCTGCTATTCGTTCACTTCAAGCTGCAGGTATTGAAGTTACTGCCATTGTTGACGTAACACCAGTTCCTCACAATGGTTGTCGCCCACCAAAACGTCGCCGTGTATAATTTTATCCGTATAGGATTTGTCAGCTTGTCTATAATGGATGATAAATGCTTTCGGTAAAACAGATTAAAGACTTAAAACTTTAACAGTTTTAATTAAGCAGAAAAGTACTGACAGAAAAATACGAATAAAAGATAGTGCAGATACGGGAACTGCCTACCTGAGGAATTTCGGTTAGACGTTTGTCTAACCGGGGTTTCGACGTTCAAAGGAGGGTTTTATAAATGATTGAAATCGAAAAACCGAAAATAGAAATTGTAGAGATCGCTGATGATGCTACTTTTGGAAAATTTGTCGTAGAACCACTAGAACGTGGATATGGGACTACACTAGGAAACTCCTTACGTCGTATTCTATTATCCTCATTACCAGGTGCTGCAGTGACATCTATCCAAATCGATGGCGTCCTTCATGAATTCTCAACAATCGATGGGGTTGTTGAAGATGTGACAACAATTATTCTGAACCTCAAGAAACTTGCGCTTAAGATCTACTCAGAAGAGACGAAGACGCTTGAAATTGATGTGTCAGGTGAAGGTGTTGTAACAGCTGCAGACATTACTTATGATAGTGATGTAGAAATTCTTAATCCGGAATTACACATCGCTACTTTAGGTGCAAATGCGCACTTGCGTATGAGAATGACTGCAGAGCGTGGCCGTGGTTACCGCCCGGCAGACGTCAACAATCATGATGATCAGCCAATTGGCGTTATTCCAGTGGATTCGATCTTCACTCCAGTGACACGTTGTACTTTCCAAGTGGAAAATACGCGTGTTGGTCAGATGACGAATTTCGATAAATTAACATTAGATGTATGGACTGATGGAAGCATTCGTCCTGAAGAAGCAACTTCTTTAGGTGCGAAAATTCTTACAGAACACTTAAATATCTTTGTTGGTTTAACTGATGAAGCACAAAATGCTGAAATCATGATCGAAAAAGAAGAAGACCAAAAAGAAAAAGTATTAGAAATGACGATCGAAGAATTAGATTTATCTGTACGCTCTTATAACTGCTTGAAACGAGCAGGCATTAATTCTGTACAAGAACTTGCTGATAAATCTGAGGACGATATGATGAAAGTTCGTAACTTAGGTCGTAAATCACTTGAAGAAGTGAAGAATAAGTTAACAGACTTAGGACTTGGCCTTCGTAAAGAAGAATAGTCTTAAATTTGATCGAGATTTAAACAAAAGGAGGGATAATCGATGGCTAGAAAACTAGGGAGAACGACTGATGCACGTATGGCATTACTCCGTAACCTTGCAACTGACTTGATTATTCATGAACGCATTGAAACAACTGAAGCGAAAGCTAAAGATCTACGTTCAGTAGTTGAGAAAATGATTACATTAGGTAAACGTGGTGACCTTCATGCTCGCCGTCAAGCAGCTTCATTCCTTTATCGTAAAGATGCAAGTGAAACCGAAGATGCTGTACAAAAGTTATTTAATGATGTCGCAAAACGTTACGAAGACCGCCAAGGTGGATATACTCGCGTATTAAAACTTGGAGAGCGTCGCGGTGACGGTGCTAAAATGGCGATTATTGAGTTAGTCTAACTTAATAAGATGAATGAAGGGCAGGATGATCTCTTTCGAGGTGACTCCAGGCCCTTTTTTTGTAGCTGCAGGTGGGTATCTAGAAACTTAGCTGATAGGCAATGACGGATTTAGACGCTACCATTTATTAGTTTAGCTATTGTATAAGCAATTGCTCTGAGATTGTGATAAAATAAGCAGTTAAGAATGTAAAATGTCGTAACGATACAGCAACTATAGAGACTGATAAATCATTTCCTAGGAAATAATTTGTCGATATTGGGGGAATGAGAATGGCAACGGATCAAGTCATTTTTAAAAATGTGTCATTTAGATATGCAGAAGACCAGCCTTGGGTACTTAAAAATGTTAGCTTTTCAATTAAACAGGATGAATGGGTAGCTATTTTAGGACACAACGGTTCAGGTAAATCAACAATTGCTAAATTAATGAATGGTTTATTATTCCCCGATGAGGGGACGATTTATGTGCATGGTATTGAAGTAACCCCTGACACGGTTTGGGATATCCGTGAAAAAGTTGGCATGGTTTTTCAAAACCCTGATAACCAATTTGTCGGTACAACGGTCAGAGATGACGTTGCTTTTGGACTTGAAAACCGAGGGGTTGACCGAGAGATTATGTTGAATCGGATCGAGGAGAGCTTGAAGAGTGTGCGCATGACGGATTATCTATTTCATGAGCCTCACCGCCTTTCTGGTGGTCAAAAGCAGCGAGTAGCTATTGCTGGGGTTCTAGCGATTCAACCGGATTTAATTATTTTGGATGAAGCTACTGCTATGCTTGACCCGCGTGGCAGAAAAGAGATTATGATGACGGTTAATGATTTGCGAGAAGAGACTAAAGTAAACTTGGTCAGTATCACCCACGATTTAAATGAAATCGTCGGGGCAGATCGAGTCATTGTCATGAATGATGGTGAGATATGGCTAGAAACGGTTCCACGGGAACTGTTTAAACAAGAAGAATCGCTGCGTGAGATTGGCTTAGATGTCCCATTTACAGCAAAAGTAACGAATCGATTAAAAGATACCGTTGATTTTGATCAACAACCATTAACGCAAAAGGAGCTATTAGATCAACTATGGATATTTCATTCAAAGCAGTAAGTCACACTTATCAACCTAATAGTCCTTTCGAATATCGTGCGTTAAAGGATTTATCATTCAACATTCAGTCAGGGCAATTTGTAGCTATTGTCGGTCATACTGGTTCAGGCAAATCAACCTTGATTCAGCACCTTAATGGGTTACTTAAACCGACATCAGGAGAAGTGATGATTGGTGGTTACCGGTTAAAAGCAGGTGAGAAAACAGCTAACATTAAAGGTTTACGCGAAAAAGTAGGGGTTGTGTTTCAATACCCTGAACATCAATTATTTGAAGAAACGATTGAAAAAGATATCGCCTTTGGACCGAAGAATTTCGGTGCCACTGAAGAAGAGATTCAGACGCGGCTACCGAAAGTGCTAGAGGCTGTTAATTTAGATGCCAAGCTTCTTGACCGCTCGCCGTTTGATTTGAGCGGGGGACAAATGCGTCGCGTGGCGATTGCTGGCGTTCTTGCGATGGAACCTGAGGTACTTGTTTTAGATGAGCCGACGGCAGGACTTGATCCTAAAGGGCAACAAGAGGTGATGGATATGTTTTACCGTCTCCATCATGAAAAAGGCTTAACAACTATCCTTGTGACGCATAGCATGGAAGATGCCTTAAAGTATGCCGACCATGTTATCATTTTAGAGCAAGGAAAGAAACATTTAGAGGGTCAGCCGGAGGAAATCTTTGTCCAAAAAGAACGCTTAAAACAAGTGCAGCTGGATGTGCCTGAAGAAATTCAGTTTTTAATGGATTTAAAGACACGTCTAGGGATTAGTATAACGTACGATAAACATTCAGTTGATGATTTAGTTAGAGAAATAAAAGCACAAATTGGAGGTGGCAGATAATGGCGAGTTCCTTAATTATTGGCCAATATGTGCCAGCTGATTCTGTTGTGCATAAACTGGACCCAAGAACGAAAATTATGATGATCTTTACTTTTGTCGTCGTCATCTTTTTCGCGAATAATGCTTACAGTTATTTATGGCTAACGGTATTTAGTTTATCTGCAGCTGCGCTCACAAAAATAAAGCCGCACTTTTTACTAAAAGGACTAAAGCCAGTTTGGTTTTTGATTGTATTTACCTTTCTGTTGCATTTATTTGTGACACGGGAAGGTGATGTACTCACGACTATTTTTGGGTTGCCAATTTACTCGGGTGCGCTTATTCAAGGGTTTCAAATCTCATTACGGTTTTTCTTATTAATTTTAATCACATCACTGTTAACACTAACGACAACACCAATTGAAATTACCGATGCGATTGAAACATTGTTGCACCCATTAAAGAAAATTAAATTCCCGGTCCACGAATTGGCACTGATGATGTCTATTTCCTTAAGATTTATCCCGACGTTGATGCAAGAGACAGAAAAAATCTCAAAAGCTCAAGCCTCGCGTGGCGTTGATTTTAAAACAGGCCCCTTAAAAGAACGGATTCAAGCAGTTGTGCCGTTACTCGTGCCGCTATTTGTTAGTGCATTTAAACGTGCAGAAGAGTTAGCGATGGCGATGGAAGCAAGAGGCTATCGTGGTGGTGAAGGTCGCACACGTTTAAGAGAACTTGAAATTGTGAGACGAGATTATATGGCCATTGGATTATTTTTAATTGTGATGATCGGTTTGTTTGTTCTTCGAACATAATCGTTAAAGTGATTGACGTGATGACTGGTATGGCCTTTTAGGTCATACCAGGTTTTACTATGTCACTGGATAAAAACGGTATTACATAGATATAATAAAGGGGTGTACCGATGTATACAAAAGACCAGTTAAAACAACAGCTTGTTAATATGGGGTTACAACCGTCTGACACAGTCCTTGTTCATTCATCAATGAAAGCTATTGGCGAAGTAGAAGATCGTGCAGAAGGTGTGCTCGATGTCCTAATGGATTACTTTAAAGACGGTCTCTTAATTTTTCCAACGCACACGTGGGAACAGATGGGAGAGAAGAAACTCCTCTTCGATCCAAAAACGGAACCGAGTTGTGTGGGACTGTTATCTAATTTGTTTCTAAAACGAGCGGGGGTGAGTCGTTCGCTTCACCCGACCCATTCTGTAGCGGCGATTGGGGAAAAAAGTGAAAAGTACTTAAGTGATGATGATACTCACGGAACACCATGTCATCGGTACGGTTGTTTTGGTAAGTTATATGACTATAAGGCGAAGTTGCTTCTTATCGGTGTAGGGATGGATAAAAATACGTTTATTCATAGTGTTGAAGAGTGGATGGATGTACCGGACCGACTAACGGATCGTCCGGTACGGTTTAAAGTGAAGTTACCAAACGGTGCTCAACAACATGCGGCAACTTACCGTCATGTGAAAGGTGGCATCGCTGAAAAATATGTCAAAATGACGGAACCGTTTTTGGCAAAAGGATGTATGACTTCAGCCCACTTTGGTGAGGCGGATTGTTATGTTGGTGATGCGGTGAAAATGGACGATTTACTGGTAAACTACTTAGAGCGCGATTTACATCTATTCGATGATTTTTCGCCGGTACCCGTTTCATGGTACAAAGATGAGGACATAAAAAATTAAGGAAAATGTTATAAAGGATGATTGTTATGCGTTTACTCGCTCGAGTGAGTTATGATGGCACGCGCTATCGTGGTTATCAAGTGCAGCCAAATCAACTTACAGTTCAAGCTGTGATTGAGGCAGCCTTAACCCGTATTCATAAAGGAAACGAAATAAAAGTTACTGCTTCCGGCCGTACTGATGCCGGGGTGCATGCGTTAGGACAAGCATTTCACTTCGATAGTACGTTAAGAATCCCTGAAGGAAACTGGGTACGGGCTATGAACAGTCAATTACCAGATGATATCGTTATTACCGATGTCCATCAAGTAGCTGATGACTTCCATGCGCGCTTTAACGTGATTGAGAAGTGGTATGAGTACCGTATGTATAATACAACACTCATTGATCCGTTTAAACGCCATTACAGCCATTATGTTAAAATGCCATTGGATGTCGCATTGATGAATCAGGCTTGTCAGTATTTAGTCGGCACGCATGACTTTACCGCTTTTTGTTCTGCGAAAAGTAATGTGAAAGCTTCTAAAGTACGAACGATTTTTCATGCGACATGTGAATACCAATCAGATGAGATTGTTTTTACAATCAGTGGTAGTGGTTTTTTATATAACATGGTACGCATTATTGTTGGTAGTTTAATTGACGTAGGGAAGGGCCGAAAACCACCTGAAGTGATCCAGCAAGCTCTACAGAATTTTGACAGAAATACCCTCGGAAAAACCGCGCCAGCTAAAGGTTTATACTTAAAACACGTGGTTTATGATAAAAATGAAAAAAAGTTTTGAAAAAAACAACGGAACCGGGCGAACAGCTATTGACATTCCTTCATTTTTAGGATAAGATGGTCTATGGCATTTTATTTCTATACCACGATTAGCCCCGGAAAGTTAATTGTGTAGAATATAAGATCAAACCAATATAATTGGACAAAAAACATCGAAAGACAAGATATACAGGAGGGTAATGAATATGCGCACAACTTTCATGGCAAATGAAACAAACATTGAACGCAAATGGCTTGTAGTTGATGCTGAAGGCAAAACACTTGGTCGTTTATCAAGTGAAGTTGCTTCACTACTACGTGGTAAGCATAAAGTAACTTACACACCACACGTTGACACTGGTGACCACGTAATTATCATCAACGCAGAGAAAATTGAATTAACTGGTAACAAACTTAAAGACAAAATGTATCACCGTCACTCAAATCACCCAGGTGGCTTAACAAGCACATCAGCTGGTGAAATGCGTGAGAAGAAACCTGAGAAAATGTTAGAACTAACAATCAAAGGTATGCTTCCAAAAGGTAAATTAGGTCGTAAAATGGCTAAAAAACTTCACGTATTCCGTGGAGTAGAACACACACATGCAGCACAAAAACCAGAAGTTTACGAACTTCGCGGATAATTTAAAGGAGGTAACGCATAGTGGCACAAGTACAATACTACGGTACCGGACGCCGTAAAAGTTCAACAGCTCGCGTACGTTTAGTACCTGGGACTGGTCAAATTACAGTAAATAATCGTGATGCGGAAAGTTATTTCCCATATGAAACATTACGTACAATCATCAAGCAACCTTTAGTATCAACAGAAACTGAAGGTACTTATGACGTATTAGTTAACGTACATGGTGGTGGATTCACAGGTCAAGCTGGTGCAATTCGTCATGGTGTATCTCGTGCATTATTAGAAGCAGATCCAGAATACCGCGCAACACTTAAGCGCGCTGGATTCTTAACACGTGATGCTCGTATGAAAGAGCGTAAGAAGCCTGGTCTTAAAGGCGCTCGTCGTGCACCACAATTCTCAAAACGTTAATATGTTTAAAGAATTCAAAAAGAACCTCTTTTTTTCAAAAGGGGTTCTTTTTTTCGGTAAATCAGTCCAATGGTCACGTCTCTTGATGAATAGAGTGTTGACTGATCCCTACAGTAGCAAACCTTAAAATATAATATATGTATGATAGTATGACCATTATATGAACGCCTAACAGGAGGAAGAAGATGAATAAACGCTGGACGATTGATGAAATTAGACAATATGTAGAAACAAAGACAGATGCACAATTACTATCGACGGAATACCATGGCTATTCACAAAAGTTATTATTCAAATGTGGGTGTGGCAATAACTTTGAAAAAACATGGACGAAGTTTAAGAGTAAAAAGCAACAGACATGTGGTGAGTGTTAGTACCATTATATTGATAGAGTGACTGAGGGTGACTTTCTTAAAAAAGAGGGTTGCCCTTTCTTAATACTACATGCAGTTAGAATCGATAACACCAGTTAACTCGATCGGATTGAACTACCCCCACCTAACATTCGTGAGAATGTTAGGTGGGGGTAGTTCAATAAATTAACGATCAATCTGATATATCCGTTTACCTCTCATTCAAATAAAAAGAATAAAGATAGGATAACAATATTGATCGGTAAACTAATCTTCATAAAGAATACTATATATTCAGGAGGTTTTGGTCCTTTCTTTACAATTGAATAACTTTCTATACCCATATTACTTATTGTAATTAACAAGGTTATCAATGTATATAGCAGTATATTTTCAGAAAACATTTTTGTGAATGAGATAGAAAAAAGAATCAAAAACGTAAATTGCTGAAATGTACCTCTAGAAAAAAGATCTAATCTACCTCCTAAAAATCTTCGAAGACTAAATGTAGTTTCCAATATAGCAACCTCCTATTTAATCAGATAAACAACCTGCTGCACTACCAGCTAACCAAACAGTACCAACAGCATTACCAAGTGCCCAACCTACTGGACCACTAACGCCGGCAGCTGCCGCTAAACCTGAAAATGCTGTTGTGTGGGCGAATCCGGCAATACTCACAGCCCCACAATTACTTATACCTTGTATTGATATGCCACCAGTTGAGTTTTGATTAACTTCCGCAAGAATTTGTCTTTTGAATTCTTCTCCTTGCTCCTTGCTCATAACTTTATTTAATTTATTATTTCAAATTAATTACAGTATTAGCGTAGCAAAAAAAATGTCACCGTCAAGAACCTACTTTGATAGAAGTGAAGACTGTTATTGGTTTTGGTTCAGCAAATAAAAGTGGTAAATCTAGTTCCCATGGTGCGCCTTTAGGGAGCGATGAAGCAAAACTATCTGAAGATACTTACAAGTGGACATTTGAGGAAGACTTTTATGTTCCTGAAGAAGTATACACTCATTTTAAAGAAGCAGTAAAACTAAAAGGTGAATATTATGAGGAAAGTTGGGAAAAACGCTTTGGTGAATATAAAATTAAATATCCAGAATTAGCAGAAGAACTAGAGGATAATATTGATGATGTTCTGCCAGAAGGCTGGGCAAGTGGCTTACCTAAATACGAAGCAGGGACATCTATTTCAACTCGTGAAGCGTCGGGCAAAGTGATTAACTATTTATCTGAAGTATTACCCAATCTTTTTGTAGGATCGGCTGATTTAGCAGGCTCTAATAAGACTGCTATTAATAAAGAAGCAGATTTTTCAAAAACAGATTATACAGGCCAAAATATTTGGTTTGGAGTGAGAGAGTTTGCGATGGGTGCTGCTTTGAATGGGATTGCACTTCATAGTGGTCTAAAAACTTTTGGCGGAACATTCTTCGTTGTTTCTGATTATATGAGACCGGCTATGCGTTTGGCGGCACTAATGAAACTGCCGGTTACGTATGTATTTACACACGATAGTATTGCCGTCGGGGAAGATGGACCGACTCATGAGCCAATAGAACATTTAGCTTCACTAAGAGCTATGCCGAATCTATCAATAATCCGTCCTGCAGATGCAAATGAAGCGAGTGCGGCATGGAAATTAGCAGTTAAATCAAAAGATAAGCCGACGGGGTTAGTTTTATCAAGACAGAATCTTCCGGTCTTAGAAGGGACAACGGAAAACGTTTTTGAAAATGTTTCTAAAGGCGGCTATATTATATCGCCATCTAAACAAAATACACCAGATGTGTTACTGCTTGCATCTGGTTCAAAAGTACATCTTATAGTTGAAGCTCAAAAACAACTACAACAAGAGGGGATAGATGCATCGGTCGTAAGTATGCCTTCTTTTGATTTATTTGAGGCGCAACCCCAGGATTATAAAGAACAAATCTTGCCGCGAGCTGTGGAGAAACGTCTGGCGATTGAGACTGGGCTTCATTTGGTTGGGACCGATTTGTTGGCTTAGACGGCAAAATTATTGGTTTAGATCACTTTGGTGCATCAGCACCTGGCGATATATTGATGAAGAAATTTGGATTTACGGTAGATAATATTATTACTCAAGTAAAAGACATGTTAAATAATTGAGTATTTATATTAAGTGCCCGTTATCGTAATAATGTGGACCCTTTGTCACAGATATTAAAAAAAGACTCTCATAAAATATTTAATAAATATTGCTCTCTGTAACTAACGGGGGGCAAATTTTTTAGTTCCATTGACCGCGCTCATAATTATAATAATCAATATAATCATCAACGACACCATGTAATTCATGAATAGTTTTAAAGTGATGATAGTTCATATCATCTTTTAAGTGGCCGAAGAATGATTTCTGAGGTGCATTGTCCAACTTTTTTTGAGAATACGATAGATCGAAAACAAGTTAAGAAATGCGCTTCGATTCTATCGTCATTCCTTACATAGACTGGAAGTGATGTAAGCTCCGTTTTCATAATTCTTAAGCTCTCTTCAATTTCCCAGCGCTGTTCATCAGCGTCAATAAGTTTCTCCATATTTTCGTAATTACTATCGACGGAATACCATGGCTATTCATAAAAGTTATTATTCAAATGTGGGTGTGGCAATAACTTTGAAAAAACATGGACGAAGTTTAAGAGTAAAAAGCAACAGACATGTGGTGAGTGTTAATACAGTCATATTGATAGGGTGATTTTAGGGCGACTTTCTAAAAAGAAGGTTGCTCTTTTGTGTTAGAAGTGATTTAGACGATTGATAGCTTATCGAGGAGTAAGCTAGATGAGTTGTCAAAAAATATTTCCTGATTGTATAGGTTTGTTATCCATATATAGAAATGTATAGAAAGAAGTAAGGCTGTATAAAATATAGAGGTGCTAGTGTGAGCAACCTTTGTCTCACTTTAATAACGCTAAATATTATAAAACCTTTGATCAATGAGTAGAGTGCGTTAATATGCTGTATTATGGTATATTTTTAAAAAATAAGGTGAAAAAATAATTATAAAACTATTAACACTGGCTATTATTATCCGATATTAAGTTAAAGTATGGATAAATTATAATACAAAATACATATAAGAGCTTGCTTATAAATATGGTTATAGGGAGAGAGAGCTTTGAGTAAAGCGTTAGTTGCGAAACAACCAATTTTAGATCGTCAAAGAAAACTGTATGCGTATGAATTACTGTACCGGTCTGATCGCGTGAATCAAATGTGGGATGGTGACAAGGCAACGGTAGAAGTTGTGATTAATGCTTTTTTAAATATTGGTATTGACCAAATAGCTGGACACTACCCGGTATTTGTTAATTTCACTGAAACATTACTACTATCTGAACGCTTTGATGATGTTGCATCTCAAAATATCGTGATTGAAATATTAGAAGATGTTGAGCTGACGCCCAAAATGATTGCAAAAATTAAATATCTGAAAAGACAGGGTTATCGCTTAGCACTAGATGATGTTACACAACCCCTTTATAATAAGTGGGTAAAAGCAGGTGTGATTCATTGTCTTACCTACTTGAAAGTAGATTTTTTAACAACAACAAGACTTGATCAAGAACGGATTATTAATGACATGCGCCTCCACTATCCATCTGTGAGTTTAATCGCAGAAAAGGTCGAAACGATGGATGACTTTGATTTTGCTAAACGGATAGGCTACCATCTGTTTCAAGGTTTCTTCTTTATGGAGCCGGAAATATTAGAAACATTTGAGATTCCTGCGTATTATTTATCTTACCTTAACTTAGTAAAAGAAATTGAGCGTAGTGATGTAGAATTACTGACACTTGCTAAGACGATTCAAAAAGATTTATCATTATCATATAAATTACTTAAGCTTATCAATTCTCCGGCGTATAGACGGGTCCAAAAGATCAACTCTATCGAACGGGCCGTCGTCTTATTAGGACAACAAGAGTTAAAGAAATGGTTATATATCTTAGCGTTAAGAGATATGTCTCAAAAACAAGATATGGTTTATGTGGAACCATTGATTAAAAGTTCTTATTACCGTGCTAAGATGTGTGAAAATCTAGCGGAAAAATTATTGCCTAATCAAACTCAAGAAGCCTTTTTAGTTGGTTATTTTTCACAGCTTCCGGCTATTTTACGGCAGCCAATGGATCAATTGCTCCAGGCCTTGTCGTTAAATGATACAATCGAAACAGCCTTATCAGAAGGGCAAAGTCAATTATCGGACTTTTTGCGTTTAGCTGTGGGCTATGAACAAGTTGATTGGGAAGCGATCGATGTTCTTACGAAACAATTAAATTTAACAGAAGCAGTTGTACAAACATGTTATCAAGAAGCGAATGATTGGGTACAGACCTTGTTTCAAGCTCATTAACAAAGATACGATCTTACAAGAAAGCGGCCGATCCGTTTTCTTGTGAGATTTTTTTATGTTAAGGCTTCATAGCTGGCGTTGTCGATGTGTTTGAAATTGTGTAAAAGCTATGTGACCGACTTAAAAGCATGCCGTATGCGCTGTGAACAAAAGTGAAAGAGGAGTATGTTATACTACTTTGTAGAAACTGATACAACATAAGGGGGAAGACTGTCGTGAAAAAACAACAAGTGATGACGATTTTAAGACCGGTCCAAGACCCGTTTATACATAAACGATTTGTGGAAACGGATGCGATTAAATCGGTTGAAATAGATGAAGATAATGGGAAGTTGACGATTAATATAGCATTAAGTAAATTAAACCAACCAGAAAATGATCAATTAAACAAAGAACTTACTAATAAATTAATGCAAGCAGGTGCAAGTGAAGTCACTATTCACTTCACTAAGTTGCCAGAAGAACAGTTAAAGAAATATCCTCAATATCAAGTCATGATGTCTCCGTTATTAAATGGAGAAGCAGACACTACTTTTCTCGCGATTGCCAGTGGTAAAGGCGGCGTTGGCAAATCAACAGTGACGGCCAATCTTGCGGTCAATTTAGCGCGACAGGGTAAACGAGTGGGGATCATTGATGCAGATATTTATGGGTTTAGTATCCCTCATATGATGGGCGTGACAAAGAAGCCGACCTTACAAGGGAATAGAATCATACCTGTAGAAGTACATGGTGTAAAAGTAATGTCGATGGATTTCTTTGTTGAAGGAAATGATCCTGTCATTTGGCGTGGACCGCGACTCGGTAAAATGCTCAACAGTTTTTTTATAGAAGTTGAATGGGGAGACCTCGATTACTTGTTATTAGATTTGCCTCCAGGGACAGGGGATATGGCGTTAAATGTTCACACAACTTTGCCGTCTTCGAAAGAAATTATCGTGACAACACCTCATGAGACGGCTGCTCATGTAGCCTCACGTGCCGGGAAGATGGCACTAAATACACAGCACGATATTGTGGGTGTAATTGAAAATATGTCTTATTTTGAAAGTCAATTAACACATGAACGCGAGTATATTTTTGGACAAGGTGGCGGTAAGTGGTTAGCTAAAGAATTAAATGCGCCATTACTTGCAGAAATTCCATTAGGTCAACCCCAGAACGCTCAATCGGGAGGTTCTATCTATGCAGAAGATGAAGTTATTGGTATGATCTACCGCCAGATGGCTGAAGCGGTGATCCATGAGACCAGAAGGTAGTCAATAAAGCTTTCATACTTTTAGAGTGAAGATACAGATGACAAAAGTTGAAGCCAGAGGATTAATTAACCTCTTGGACTTCAGCTTTCTTTTTTTAATAATAATAGTTGGTTGAGTAGAGTCTTATATAGGTGATTTAGTTAAAAATTTTATGTTATAGATTGAACTACCCCCACCTAACATTCTCACGAATGTTTGAGAAGGGGATTCCGTAAGGACACCCTAAAGGCGACCCATGCTCGTTCAACTAAGCATAGGTTTTTCTACTTTCCAACCGCCGCAAACCTATTTTCTCAACATCTATTAAAGCATGTTGGGGAAATAGTGCGCTCCAGGAGCACAACTTACTTGGGTCGAATCGTTCTGTCTGATAGAACGTATAGGTTCTGACAAAAGACAGGGTACGCGTCAAATACGCCCACCCGGCCCAATGATGTAGACCTTGTTTCTGCTCTGGAACAAGTGAATACAATATCGGTGGGAGTTTTTCTTTAAAGCCCATTGCCCGACGGGCAATGACATAAGCGGCTGCCATGTGAATGGACACACCGAGTCGCTTCCCATATTTCAACTTATCTTTCAGGTTCATTTGTGTCTGAATGGCACGATTGACATGATCTTGACCATAAGGAAAAACAACGTCAGAGAGA
>NZ_FOXC01000016.1 GCF_900115605.1 Halolactibacillus halophilus | reverse complement strand
GTTGAAAACGAGAAGTACGTTATCGTTGATCAGCAGGCGTTTCATGATGATTACGAAGAACTTTTAAATGAATCATTCGTGATTGATGGTGGTGATCATCAAGAGATGTTGAAAACAATTAAAAGAGTACTTGATGAGTGTGATAAAAACTTTAGTGGTCAAGAAGCTGTTGTCTATGATTATATTTGTGAGCAGTTTGAGAGAGGTGACGAGTGATATAACTCTTTACTAGGATGCGTAAATTAAAGCAGTGAAGATACTGAACATAATGTTAGTAGCTCATTCATTATATTACAAGTGATTGCGACACTGAAAGTTTCAGATAAAACAATAAGCAGCCCAAACAAATCCAAATATGTTATTTTTACTTATATTTTCATTGTTTATTCCGATATTAGTATTGAGGGAGGAATAAACTATGACAAACCAAAAATGTAATCTTAATTGTGAAGTACAAATATTAGAAAGGGAAATTAATAAAAATATACTAGAAACAAAATATTTTAAAAATAGTACAGTGTCCGACAAAGAAGTTTTTGAGCTTCAGTTTATTAGAGCAGAGGTTTTGGCAAAAACAGAGCATTCCAAATCTTCCACATATATAGTTCTACTTGCTGGAATAGCTATTGCATATTTATTAAATGCAATAGCCGGTCAAAGCGCCTGGGGTGAAATTGTTAATGTGTTTATATACATTCCAATGATTTCTATTGCATTCATTTGGTTGGATTCCAGAAATAAAAGGGATATGGAGACATATTCATATTTGGTTAGTTTATTAGATATGTTAATTTTGAAAAAGGAAGAAATCAAAAGAAACTCTGCTGAATAGTATTTCTCAAGTGATTTTTAGCCGATGCTCCGTTATCAGTGGTTAGATGACATGAATAGCTGATAAGTTATTTAAGGCTCTTTTCTTTTATATTTATCACTATTAATTTTAGAGAAGGGATGCAGTACTATGAGCGAGAAACCAATAATTAGATTAGTGGCACCACACAGTATGAAAGAATGGGAATTCAAGAGCGAATCAGAACGAGACAATATTTTTTCGAAAGTAGAGTTGAAGTTTTATGATCGCCAGGTAAGTTCAATTCCTTTTATTGAAGTAGAGAAGGATAATGTGTTAGAAAAACGATTGCGATTAAGTACGGATTGTGAAGAGCAAGTTATTGATTATATTGATTTATGGACTTAGACACCTCAATTGAGGTGTTTTTGTTTATCTAAATATTCAGTTAGGAGGTCGATTATGCAAGAACAGTGGTACACAAACAAAGATTTATTTGAACAGATCAACGCTATTTCTGGTGATTTCAAAGACTTACGTTCAGAAATGAGAGAAACACGTGCGGTAATAAAGCAATACAATGGACTGAGAGAAGAAGTCGGTTTAGTTAGAGAAGAAATTGAAGAAGTTAAGAAACAGGTCCAAGAGTCTCAAGGAATTAATAAAGGTAAATCAACCGTATTTGAAGCTATTCGCAATTGGGGCGGATGGCTTTTTGCTTTAATTACACTAATTGTTATGCTTAACCAATTTTATAATTGAGGAGTGGAAAAATGATGGAACAAGTATTGTTATTTGCAACTGTATTATTACCTATTGTAACGGCATTGGTAGAATTAGTGAAGAAAACAGTCAATTTACCGAAAAACTATTTACCGCTGATTAGTGTTGTTGTCGGTTTAATTGTCGGCGCTATCGCTTATCCGTTTACAGAATTTGAATTAGTATTGCGATTGTGGGCCGGTGGTTTTGCTGGTCTTGCAGGTACAGGATTGTTTGAAATTATGAATAAGCGTGACGGTATGACTAAAGATGTTGCTTAGTGCAGCATCTTTTTAATTTAACTAAAACAAGGGAGATAAAAAATGTATAAACAAATTGAAAATAATTTTATGTACCATGCTCCAAAAGAAGGGCAACCAGAAAAATACACAGCTATCCGAGAAAAAGCAAAAGAATTGGCTTACCTGATTGATTCGCAGTGCCCGAACAGCCGTGAAAAGTCTTTAGCGGTCACCAATCTTGAACAGTCGGTTATGTGGGCTAACGCTAGCATTGCACGAAACTAAATTTTAAAAAGGGAGAGATTTAATATGACAAAAACATTTATCTGGCCAACAAACACAAAACGAGTAACAAGTCCATTCGGATGGCGTAGAAATCCTATCACGGGCGAAGCTAAATCTAAACATAACGGGATTGATATTGCTAAAAGTGGGTCACGTCCTATTTTAGCTGCAGCGGATGGTGTTGTTAGACGTAGCTATAGATCGTCTAGCTACGGCGAAACGATTATGATTGAGCATACTATTAATGGCGACACGTGGGAAACAGTCTATGCTCATATGCGCGAGAAATCAAGACGATTTAGAGAAGGTCAAAGAGTTAAACAAGGTGATGTTATCGGACAGATGGGGAATACGGGTAATTCGACTGGGCAGCACTTACACTTTGAGATCCACAAAGGCGGGCTTTGGAATATGGCTAAGTCTAATGCTGTTGATCCGGAACAATACTTGGAAAAAGATCTATACCCTGCGAAAACGTCTAGCTTAGCAGTAGATGGCAAATGGGGTAACGTGACAACTACTGCTTTGCAAAAAGCACTTGGTACTGTGCAAGATGGCATCTTGAGTGACCAGTCACGCAATGATGTAACAGAAGCACTTTACGGCGACACTGTTGAGTTTGGTGACGGCAAAAAAGGTAGCTTAGTAATCAAATCGTTACAAAAGCTACTTAAAGTTAAACAAGACGGTTTACTTGGACCAGTAACTATTGGTGCGCTACAATCATATTTAGGTACGACTAAAGATAATAAGTTAAGTCGTCCGTCAGTAGTCGTTAAAGAACTTCAAAAACGATTAAATGCAGGTACGTTTAAATAGACAGAGTTAAAGCCCCTCACTTAGCGTGAGGGGCTTTTTTATTTGTTTCTATATAGTCATTTATCCACTTTCTTATTAACGCTGACGGGCTTTGTGCATTATCGTCAGCTATTCTTTTAAATTTGTTACGAGTTTCTTCTTCGATTCTAATGTTTAGATTTACAGTTTTCATACTACCATCCCTATATTTTTATTGGCTGTAGGGCGCCACCCTGTCGGTTAATAAATGTTGCCGTCGTTTACGATGTTTACGATATCGTTAAGATTAATTTCATCGTCCAGATCAACGACTGTTTTAGTTGTAAAAAAGTTATCTGAATGGATTGAAACGTTAATCAAATTATTATTCTCTTCTTGAAAAAAGTCTAGCACCACATCATGTTCTTCGTCGTAGTGTGAGTATCTCGTGGAACCCGTTGGATAAACCTCTTTTTTTAATTCGCTTAATTGTTCTTTTATTGTTTTCATTTGTAATTCCTCCTGAGTTTTTGTTTTGTCCGTTTCTTAACTACACCCTTAATATATTATCTATGTAATGACACGTCAACACAAATATAAAACTTTTTAAATTAATTTTTATCGTGATACAATTATGATACAAAGTGAGTAAAATAAAAGGTTTACTAACAGTCACAGTGACGTTAATAAACCTTTATTAATAAACGTATAGTGTTACTTTTAATACATATCAATACCGTATCAGTAGACTCCCACCGTCTCCACCAAAATTAACTTTGGTGGTTACATTACATACTTAAACTGTTCTTTCCTTTATGGAGAGAACAGTTTTTTTTAGGCATATGATTGAAAATGAAGCGATACCGACTGTTGGTAAGGTGACGATTAGTATTGGACTAACTGACACATCATCCCATGAATCCATTCTACAAATAATTGAACGAGCTGACCAAGCGTTTTACGAGGCAAAACGACAAGGGAGAAATAAGGTTGTTGTCTGGCCGTATCAACAAGATGGAAAAATAGATGATTTAAAACCTAATATGTAAACAAAAGATTCTATTCACCTTAAGTTGAATAGGATCTTTTTTTGACTGTAATCACTGACAGATTTTTATGACTCTGGTCATAAAAAAATCGGTGAGTAAAGTCATGAGGGCACGTTTAAAAATCGATAATTAAGCGTTTTCACAAGTGGTGGAAAGGGAATAGACTATTAATAGTATCAAGACATGTTCACCCGGTCCTAATTGATATAAGTCGCGATATCATAGGCGATAGGTGTGACTTGTTTTACTATTATATAAAATAAGTATGTAAATACTTGTTAAAATAACTTTAATATCCAAGTTTTGATTGTACTTATTAAAGAATTGTTTTACAATTTAGATAAGTAGAAAAAAATAAGACTATTCTCTTATTAAATGTGATGGAATAGTCAAGTGGGTTGTAAAATGGTGGTATGTATGTGTTTTTGCTCAATGAAGAAGTCAAAAAGTAAAGACAAATGAAAGCAGGGGATGTTATGCAGTTATCTAATGAAGTAAAAGACCAGTTACAACGTTATCATCTAAGCGAGCTTTACAATAGTTATGACTATTTTGGAGCGCATCCATTCACACATAACGGTGAACAAGGGATCCTCTTTTTAGTTTGGGCGCCGAATGCCATACGGGTCGCGCTCGTTGGAACATTCAACTATTGGAATGATGAAAGTGATCCAATGGAACGGGTGACCGATACAGGTGTATGGGGGACGTTTTTTCCTGGTATTCAAGCAGGAGAAGTATATAAATATAAATTATTTTTACCAGATACTCGCGCAATTTATAAAGCTGATCCATACGCTTTTTACTCAGAAGTTAGACCAGAAACGTCATCGGTAGTCTTTGATTTAGATACATATGACTGGCACGATGACAAATGGTTAGAAAAACGGCAAACATTCACACCCTATAAACAACCTGTCAACATTTATGAATTGCACCTTGGCTCTTGGAAGATGAAAGAAGTAGGGAAGTTTGAAAATGAAGCATTTAAATCAGTCGATCCATCAAGCTTTTACAACTATCGCGAGATCGCTGATGAACTAATCCCTTACTTAAAAGAAATGCATTACAATTACATTGAAGTCTTGCCTTTATCAGAACATCCGTTTGACGGGTCTTGGGGTTACCAAGTAACGGGTTACTACAGCATGACGAGTCGCTACGGCAATCCGAGTGATCTCATGTACTTGATTGATGCCTGTCACAACGCAGGTATTGGTGTCATTTTTGACTGGGTACCTGGACATTTTTGTCGTGATGAACATGGTCTTATGTATTTTGATGGGACAGAATTGTATGGCGATATTGATCACCCACAGTGGGGAACGAAAAAGTTTAATTTCTATAAAAGTGAAGTCCGCAACTTTCTTATTTCTAATGCGTGTTTTCTATTTGAAAAATTCCATATTGACGGCATCCGGGTTGACGGTGTGACGTCTATTCTGCACTTGAATTTTGGACTTGACCATAACCCGTATAAAAATGAATTTGGAGGCGGTGAAGATTTATGGGGGATTCAGTTCTTAAAAGAATTAAATCTCGCGATTTTTGATCGTTACCCATTTGCGATTATGGCAGCTGAAGAATCATCGAGTTGGCCAATGGTGACGCATCCCGTAGACAAAGGTGGTCTCGGCTTTAATTATAAATGGAAGATGGGTTGGATGAATGACACGCTTGACTATGTTGAGCTCGACCCACTTTTTAGAAAAGGAAGTCATGACAAAATCACGTTTTCGATGCATTACGGTTACAGTGAAAACTTTATTTTACCTTTCTCACATGATGAGGTTGTCCACGGTAAGAAAGCGCTCATTGATAAACCAGTCGGTAACTATGAAGATAAATTTAAAACATTAAAACTGTTAATGTTGTATCAAATCACGCACCCAGGTAAAAAATTGAACTTTATGGGTAATGAAATTGGTCAATTTATCGAGTGGCGTTACTATGAGCCAGTCGAGTGGTTTTTATTAGATTATGAAAAGCATGAAGATCAACGCCAATTTAATAGCTTACTAAACCGTCTGTACATGCAGGAGAAAAGTCTTTATGAACAAGACCACAACCCAGCAGGTTTTAAATGGGTCGATGCGGATAACCGCGATCAATCGATCTATATCTATGAAAGAAAAGCGACAGATGAGTGTCTTACAATTGTGCTTAACTTTACCCCTGTAGAATACAGTGAGTTTCGTGTAGGTGTAGAAATACCGGGTGAGTATCGAATCATGTTTACGACAAAAGAAGCGCCGTACCGAATCAAACGTTACCAATACATTAAAACAGAAGCCGTCTCAATGCATGGGCAGGACCAATCTATTTTGATTCCACTCGGGGCATTTGAAGGTGTTGTTATAAAAAAGAAAAAAGCGGTAAGAAAGAAGAAATAGATCTTGTAAACTTTCGATTTGAAGGGGAATGACACGATGACAAACAAGAAAACCAAGCTGATGAAACCCTATTCTCTATTTCTTGAACAATATATGAAACGACTCGGTCCGATTGATGAGGTTGAAGGTTATAAAGTACGACCGGGTTTTTTCGATGAATTTGGCGCTACCGTGATTCCAGGAGGGGTGAGTTTTACCGTTCACTCTCAGCACGCGACAAGTTTTAAACTTGCGCTTTATAAACGGCGGGCGGAGGAACCGTTTGTTGTATTACCGTTTCCGGAT
Source organism: Halolactibacillus halophilus (assembly GCF_900115605.1). Classification (GTDB taxonomy): domain Bacteria; phylum Bacillota; class Bacilli; order Bacillales; family Amphibacillaceae; genus Halolactibacillus; species Halolactibacillus halophilus. The sequence goes on along the minus strand of NZ_FOXC01000016.1, from coordinate 49,674 downwards.
TCTTATCGCGTCGGTAACGTGTATTCGATGATTGTCTTTGGTTTAGATATAGAAGAGATTGAGTATGCTTATTTCGTTGATGGACCGTATAATCCAAAAAAAGGTCATATCTTTGATGATTCAAATGTGTTACTCGACCCATATGCAAAAGCTGTCAGTGGACAAAGCGAATGGGGCGAAAAACCGGATTATGGGATGAGTTACCGGGCGAGAGTTGTCGCAAGTGACTTTGACTGGAAGAAATCACGTGCTCCACTGATTCCAATGGAAGACTTGATTATATATGAATTACATGTCCGCGGTTTTACCAAAGATGTTAGTTCAGGGGTTGAGCACCCGGGGACGTTTAGTGGTTTAGCAGAAAAAATCCCCTACTTAAAATCACTTGGCGTAAATGCAGTAGAGTTGATGCCGATTTTTGAGTTTGATGAGATGAGTGGGATGCGACACCATGACGGTCAAAAGCTTTATGACTACTGGGGCTATAACCCGTTATCATTTTTTGCGCCCAATACGGCCTACGCATCCAATCATGAGTACAATCATGAAGGCACCGAACTTAAAAAACTAGTGAAGAAAATGCATGATAATGGAATTGAAGTCATTCTTGATGTCGTCTTTAATCACACGACAGAAGGAAATGAACAAGGGCCAAGTATTAACTTAAAAGGTTTTGATAACAGCGTCTATTACATGCTGACACCAGATGGCCACTACTTTAACTTTAGTGGTTGTGGCAACACGTTAAATTGTAATCATCCGATTGTGAGGCGGATGATTATCGATTGTTTACGTCACTGGGTAATTGAGTACCGTGTTGATGGATTTAGATTTGATTTAGCATCAATTCTAGGGCGTAATGAAGACGGCTCGCCAATGAACAACCCGCCGCTGTTACAAAACTTAGCGTTTGACCCGATACTCGCCAATGTTAAGTTGATTGCAGAAGCGTGGGATGCAGGTGGTTTGTATCAAGTCGGTTCCTTCCCTGATTGGAATCGCTGGTCAGAGTGGAACGGCAAATACCGTGACGATGTTCGTGCCTTTTTAAAAGGTGATGCGGGACTCGCTCATACGGTATGTGATCGTATTGCAGGCTCTGTTGATATTTATTCACCGCGCAGGCGCGAAAACTCACCAAGTGTGAATTTTATTACTTGTCATGATGGTTTCACATTAAATGATTTGTATAGTTATAACGAGAAACATAATGAAGCGAATGGCTGGAATAACACCGATGGTGATAATCACAACATGTCATGGAACTGTGGCATAGAAGGTGAGACGGATAATAAAGCAGTGTTAGAGCTTAGACATCAAATGGTTCGTAACGCCTTCACATTACTGTTAATGAGTCGTGGGACACCGATGATTTCACAAGGAGACGAATTTTTACGCACGCAAAAAGGTAACAATAACGCCTATTGTCAAGACAATGACATCTCCTGGGTTGATTGGACGTTCTTAGAAGCAAACAAAGAGATGATGGCATTCGTTAAACATCTGATTAAAATTAGAAAAAAACATCCGATTTTACGCTCACAAACAAAACCATCACGTAGCGGGTATCCCCACTACTCGAAGCATGGCGTCAATCCTTGGTATTTATCAGATTTAGAGGCTGAGCGCGTGATTGGGGTCATGTTTAGTGGCCGTGATGACACCGGTCGATTTGATGATTATAGTTATATCGCCTTTAACAGTCACTGGGAAGACCATAGGGTTGAGTTACCTGTCTTACCAAAAGGCTACCACTGGCAAAAACATATTGATACAGCCAAACAAACAAAGAAAGCGGTCGTTATGGAAGAACACCTCACGGTGTTAGATGCCACTCATTTAAATGTCAAAGCGCGTAGTGTATGTGTGTTGTTTGCTCATTATCATCCAGAAGTTGACAGTGAGTAAGTGATATAGATTGATTTTACAACAACGGGGGAGGAATTCAGATGAAAAAAACAGATGCTATTGCGATGTTACTCGCTGGAGGACAAGGGACAAGACTAGAAGCACTGACAAGAGAGAATGCAAAACCAGGTGTCATGTTCGGGGGGAAATACCGAATCATTGACTTCAGCTTAAGTAATTGTTTTCATTCAGAGATTTATACTGTGGGGGTTATGACGCAGTATAAACCACTTTTATTAAATCGTTACATCGGTAACGGTAATGCTTGGGCACTTGATAAGGTAAATCAAGGCGCCTATATACTCCCGCCGTACATGCGTGAAAACCACGCTGAATGGTACCGAGGAACAGCCGATGCTGTGTATCAAAACTTTGAGTTCATTAAGATGTATGACCCAGAATATGTGGTGATCTTATCAGGAGACCATATTTATCAAATGAACTATCATCCCATGATTGAAGCAGCGCGTGAAAAAGATGCTGACTTGATGATTTGTGTCCGCCGTGTTCCTTGGGAAGAAACTTTCCGGTTTGGTATTATGAATACGGATGAAAACTTTAAAATTACAGAGTTCCAAGAGAAACCAAAAGAAGCAAAAAGTAACTTGGCTTCGATGGGGATTTATGTATTTAAATGGTCTGTTTTAAAAGAAGCGCTTGAAAAAGACCATCAAAATCCTGAGTCTAAAAATGACTTTGGTCATGATGTTATTCCAACATTATTAGAAGAACAAAAGCGGTTATATGCCTTTGCCTTTGACGGTTACTGGCGTGATGTTGGAACAGTCGATAGTTATTATGATGCTAATATGGACCTGCTTGACACACGTGAGGACCTTGATTTAACAAGTGATTATTTACGAGTCTTCTCAAACAATGAACACCGCGATCCACACTTCGTTGGTGAAAAGGCGGATGTGTATAATAGCTTAATTGCGGATGGCTGTTATATTAATGGTAAAGTCTCACGTTCCATCTTAGCTCATGATGTTGTCATTGAAGAAGGTGCGGTTGTAGAAGATGCGATTCTCTTTGGTAATGTAAGGGTGAAAAGTGGCTCAGTTATTAAGCGTGCCATCGTCGCCGATGACGTCACAGTGAAGCCAGGTGAAGCGGTTGGTAACGCTGAAGGAAAAATCACTTTACATGTAGGAGGGGATCAATCATGAAAAAAATTGCAGGTATCATTATCAATAGCTCAAATCAACTTGACTTAGATGCGCTCGTAAAGCATCGCAGTATTCATACGATTCCAATTGGAGGTAAATATCGTCTGATTGACTTTCCGTTGTCGAATTTAGTCAATATGGCACAAGATTTATATGTTGGGGTCATAGGTTCCTATAACTACCGGTCACTGGTGGATCATTTAAAACAAGGTCAAGATTGGAATTTAAGCCGAAAAAGTAATGACTTACTCATTTTACAAGGAGACCGCTCGGCGAAAATCGGCCAAGTGAGCCGTATTTCGATTCAAGACTTTGTTGATAACCGTGAATTTTTCGATAAACTCTCTGATGATGTTGAACATATTGTCTTAAGTGGTACCAATGTCGTCAGTAACATTGATTATAGAGCCATTCTAGATAAGCACGATGCCAATCAAGCAGATATGACGTTGTTATATAAAGAAAATTATGACGGCGAGATTCAAAATAAAGAAGTACGTCTCGTTGTGGACGGTGATGATGTTAAGGAAATCATTTACGGTAATGATAAACGACAAGGCGGTGAGCTGTTCATTGATTCGCTCGTCATTAATCGCACGTTATTTATGCAGATATTAGCCGAAGCAGAAAAACGAGGTCTTGTTGACTTTATTGAACTCGTAGATCAATGTCTGAGTGATTACAAAGTGAAGGCTTATAACGTTCCGGGTTATGTTAAGATTATTAATTCCATTCAAGCCTACTTTAATTGTTCCATGGATATACTTACATGTGATACAAACCTTGAATTGTTTAAACAAGAACGTAAAGTCTACACCAAAGCAAAAGACAATCATCCTACCGTCTATGGTAAAGAAGCGAAAGTGAAAAAGGCACTTGTCGCGAGTGGTGCGATTGTCAATGGTACGATTGAAGAAAGCATTGTTTTTCGTAATGCGACCATCCATGAAGGCGCGAAAATAAAAAACAGTGTCATTATGCAAGGGGCAGTAGTAGAAAAAGATGCTGTTGTTGTTAATGCTATTTTAGATAAAAATGCCGTTGTTAAACAAGGTGAATTCATTACCAGTACAACAAAAGAACCGATCTTAATTCAAAAACGAGCGTAATAGGAGGGAAAATACGAGTGAAAATATTATATGCAACGTCGGAAGCTTTTCCATTTGCGAAAAGTGGAGGATTAGGTGATGTCGCTGGTTCTTTGCCAAAGACATTAAAGAAAAACAATGTCGATATTCGCGCGGTTATGCCCTTGTATCAAGATATTCCAGATGAGTATAAGCAAGAAATGCCGAAGATTGGTGACTTTACTGTTCAATTAAACTGGCGCCACCAACAGTGTGAATTGTTTTATTTAAAATACGATAACGTGTTTTGGTACTTCATTAAAAATGATTACTATTTTGGTCGACCGGGCCTTTATGGATATTTTGATGAGGCCGAACGGTTTTTATTCTTCTCAAAAGCGATTCTCTCGTTTATTCCAAAGTACGACTTTTGTCCAAATATCATTCACTGTAATGATTGGCAAACAGCTGCTATTCCCATGTTACTAAAAAAACAAGGGCACGCAGGCTGCGGTCACCAAGTGAAGACGGTCCTTACGATTCACAATATTAAATACCAAGGGATTTACGGAGTAGAGACATTATATGAAGTGTTAGGTCTTTATCCGTCAGATATCACATCGGAACTCGAATTTCATGGTGCGATCAATATCATGAAAGCGGGTATTTATTATTCAGATTACGTCACAACAGTGTCGCCAACTTACGCTAAAGAACTTGAGCACGCCTATTTTGGTGAAGGGTTGGACGGGGTCATCCGCGATGTGAAATGGAAGATGACAGGCATTTTAAATGGGGTTGACTATGAAGTGTTTAACCCAATGACAGACAAAGCTTTAGCCTACCCTTACGAAGACGTTGAGGGGAAAAAGAAAAATAAAGCAGCCTTTTTAAAAGAACAAGGACTCGATCCCGATAAGTTAACGATTGGGATGGTCTCGCGTTTAGTTGAACTAAAAGGGATTGATTTAGTTCAGCGAATGATTGAGGAATTAATGGCTTTAGACATTCAATTGATTGTTCTTGGTACAGGCGATTACCATTATGAAGAATTCTTTAAGTATGTTCAAAACCGGTATCCGACCCAAACATCGATTCATATTAAGTTTAGTAATGCGCTTGCCTCTAACATTTATGCAGCTAGTGACTTATTTTTAATGCCATCACGTATAGAACCTTGTGGTTTAAGTCAAATTATTGCTCTTAAATACGGGGCGTTACCGGTCGTGAATCGGACTGGAGGTTTAAACGATACCGTTAGTCATATTGAGATTGATTCAAATGAAGGTAATGGCTTCATCTTTGATGAGTACAATGCCCATAAGATGTTTGAACAAATCAGACGGGCAAAACGTATTTACGATGATGAGAAAGAACGTTTTAAGGGCTTTGTGAAACAAGCATTTGATACAAACTTTGACTGGGAACAACAGTCAGAAGAATATTACAATGTCTACGAAATTGTTGATGAAAGTGAAGAGCATGAAGGTAGTTTGATTTAAAAACTTAAATCTAGATGATAAAAGGGAGAGTTCTTTTGGGAACTCTCCCTTTTTTATGTAAAGCAACAAATTAAAATGTGCAAGTATTTTTGTAAACGAATACATTTTTTCATGAAAACCGGTTGACACAGACAGAGGATTTGATATAATGTGTATGTGAAATCGATTTCAGTTATGTCTCCAAGTGACTATTGAGAGGTGATACCTATGCGGATTAAAGATATTGCAAGATTGGCAGGTGTTTCACCTGCGACAGTTTCAAGAGTTATGAACAACAATGGCTATGTCAAAGAAGAAAAACGTGAAGCTGTGTTGAAAGTCATTAAAGATGTTGACTATCAACCAAATCCGATTGCACAATCATTAAAGAACCAAAAGTCTCAAATGTTAGGTGTTATCGTACCAAAAATTAGTACAGAAACCGCCAGCCGTGTGGTGGCAGGTGTGACTGAGGTAGCAAGGGCACATGGTTACCAAGTGTTAATCGCCAATACTGATTTAGATATCGATGAGGAAATTAATTATTTAAAGTTTTTATCGAATAAATCTGTTGATGGCATTATCATGATGGGGACTGAAGTAACGGATCAACACTTAGCGGTGATGGATAAGTTGATTGTGCCGATTGTCATTTTAGGACAGAAAGTGAAAGGGTATACATCGATTGTTCATAATGATTATGACGCAAGTTATACTATGACTGAGTATTTGGTGAAACAAAACCACCGAGACATTGCTTTTATTGGGGTAGATGAGAAGGATGAAGCGGTTGGAATCGTAAGAAAAAAAGCGTATCTGGATTGTTTAAACAACTACAAGATTGACGTCAACGATCGATTGATGGCGATTGGTGATTTTGATATTGATACTGGCTATCAAATGATGCAGAAAATTTTAAGCTATAAGACGCCAACGGCTGTGTTAGCAGTGACGGATCACTTAGCGATTGGTGCGATTCATGCCTTACTTGATGCCGGGCTCGATGTACCAAACGACGTGTCAGTGGTTGGTATTGGTGACATTAAGCTGGCAGAATATTTAAACCCGCCGCTTACAACTGTCCATTACACGTTTAAGACCAGTGGGAAGATGGCGGCAGAGACCGTGTTTGAATTGATGAAGAACCCAGAAAAACAAGGCGACACGTTGATGACGACGTTTGAGTTAAAAACGCGTGCGTCAGTAAGAGTTTTATAAAAAGAGCAGTGTGTTCTTTTTACAGGAATGTGAAATCGATTTCAGTTTATCGATTAAATCAGGATTAGGATGTCTCATACTGGGGAATACCAAGTATGTCATCATATATTTTTAAAAAATACTAGGAGGCGAACAAGATGAAATATCAACAAACGCTCGATAAGTTATTTGAAGTTGTTGGTGGTAAAGACAACATTAAAAATTATGAACACTGTGCCACCCGTTTACGGATCATCTTAAAAGATGATAGCAAAGTAGACAAAGCAAAAGCAGAGGAAATTCCTGAATCAAAAGGCTATTTCTTTAACACGGGTCAGCATCAATTTATTTTTGGTACAGGCAAAGTTAACGCTGTCTATGCTGATTTACAAACAGTTATGGGTGACAGTGACAGCAATGAATCAAACGGTGACTTTAAGGATGATGTGTATAAGAACTTGAGTCCAGCACAAAAAGTAGTGCGAACACTCGCAGATATTTTAGTACCATTAATACCAGCGTTGGTAACCACTGGTTTACTGATGGGGGTACGTGGTTTATTAATTGAATTAGGTATGGACTTGTCAGATGAAGCACTTATATTATTCCAGATGCTTACCGATACGGCCTTTGCATTCTTACCAGTCCTTATTGCATATAGTGCAACTAAGAAATTCGGTGGTAACCCTCTCTTAGGTATTGTTGTTGGTTTGATGATGGTTGCACCGCAATTACCGAATGCTTGGGCTGTTGCTGGTGGCGATGCGAATCCTCTAACAGTCTTTGGTATTGATATTATCGGTTATCAAGGATCAATTATCCCAGCAATTGTAGCAGGTTACTTGATTTCTAAGTTAGAAAAAAGTTTACGAAAAGTTGTACCACAATTAATGGACTTGGTTGTGACGCCATTCTTAACGATTACCATTACGATTGCAGCTATGTTATTTATTTTAGGTCCAATCATTCAATTAATTGAAACAGGTGTCATTGATTTTATCGTTAATATTCTTGAAGCACCATTTGGTATTGGTTACATTGTATTCGCAGGTTTTCAACAGTTATTAACTATTACAGGTCTTCACCACTCATTATCTATTATTGAGATCAATCTCTTAAATAATGGTGGTGAGAATGTTGTTCAAACATTAATTACAGCATCAATGGCGGGTCAATTTGGTGCCGCAGTTGCTGCAGCGATGTTAATGAAAAATAAAGTGAAGCGTACAAATGCATTTTCATCAACTGCTTCAACATTATTTGGTATCACCGAACCGTTATTATTCGGGGTTAACTTACGCAGCTTTAGAGTATTCGCATCAGGTATGATTGCAGGTGCAATTGGTGGTTTTGTTACTTACCTGTTAGGTATTAAAGCAACAGGTATGGGAATTACTTTTATTCCTGGCTTACTGCTATATGGTGGAGTAGACCTCTTATTCTATCTACTTGTTATTGCCATTGCTTTTGGTGTAGGTTTTGTTCTTGTTAGACTGCAATCTAAAAAAATATCAGAAGATCTGAATGCTTAAGAAGAATAAATGAAGTGATGTTATATTTTTAGGTATATGAACAAATAAGGGTATAGGGCAGATGCCTTATACCCTTATTGTCAGTATTAGTTGATCCTTTACTGACGTGTAAGCATTGTAAATAAGGGGTATAGCCTAAACAGAGACTTTATAGACGATTGACTTTTATAGATGTGCCGTCTGGCTTAAAGATTTATTTATTGCATTAAGGCGAGAAGATACCTTCCTCAAACATTGGTTAGAATGTCAATGGGAGTACTTCAATAAACTTTAATAATAAGATGAAGGGAATGTGGATACAATGAGTGAAATCTATAGTATTGGTGAAGCTTTGATTGATTTTATACCGAGTGTAACGGATTCGGATCTTAAAGACGTACCAAGTTTTAAACGCGTCATGGGTGGTGCTCCTGCCAATGTGGCAATGACGGTGAGTAAATTAGGAGGCAACAGTCATTTTATTTCTAAGTTAGGACGAGATGCTTTTGGGGATCATATCACAGAACAATTAGAACAATATGGTGTTGATACGACTTACTTACTAAAAACAGATGAAGCCAATACAGGACTTGCCTTTGTATCGCTAAAAAAAGATGGTCAGCGCGACTTTTCGTTTTACCGGAAACCGAGTGCTGATATGCTGTTGAATGAGACCGAAGTCAAAGATATTCCGTTTCAAAAGGGCGATTTAATACATTTTTGTTCGGTTGACTTAATTGAAGCGCCGGTCAAATATGCACATAAACAAGTGATAGAAGATGCGATTCGGCGGGGCGCCATAATTAGTTTTGATCCGAATGTGCGACTCCCCCTGTGGCCAGATGAAGCAAGTTGTCAAGAGGCCATTCAATCGTTTCTACCGTTAGCGGATATTGTGAAAGTGTCAGATGAAGAACTGACCTTTATTACCGGTATTGAAGATGAACAAGCTGCCTTACAATCGCTATTTAAGGACCGGGTAAAACTAGTGATCTATACAAAAGGTAAAGACGGCGCCGTCTTATTAACACAAGATTTTAGTGTTTCGCATCACGGTTTTAAAGTTGAAGCGATTGATACAACAGGAGCAGGAGATGCTTTTATTGGTTCATTTTTATATCAAATCGCTACATTAGAATTATTAAGTGAGTTAACAAAAGAAACAGCACGTGATCTGCTCACCTTTAGTAATGCTTTTGCGGCCCTGACAACGACAAAACACGGAGCAGTGGAGTCTTTACCAACGATTGAAGCAACAAAAACATTTGTTAGCGAACAAAACTAAAGCAATCTGACAGGGGGATGAGTCAATGAATCCATTACATGACGAATTAAAACAGCGCTATGAAGCGATGATGGCCTCATTTAAAAAGACAGAAGATGACCCGTATCGCCTGCATTTTCATGTGATGCCACCAACAGGGTGGCTAAATGATCCAAATGGGGCTATTCACGTGGATGGCGTCTATCATTTATATTATCAATACTCACCGTATGATGCAGCGGGAGGACTCAAATACTGGGGACACTACACGTCAAGGGACTTGGTGCACTTTAAGGATAATGGCTTGGCGTTATTACCAGACCAACCGTATGATCTTCACGGCGTCTACTCTGGTAGTGCTTTTGAGGAGAACGGTGTGATGCATTATTTTTATACGGGTAATGTGAAACATTTAGGTGATCACGATTATATTTTGTCTGGTCGTGAACAAAATACTATTCACGCCGTTAGTTATGATAAAGGCATGACGATTGAGAAAAAAGACGTGGTGATAGATGCTAGTGACTATCCGGCCGAATACAGTAACCATATTCGAGACCCGAAAATCAGAAAAATTAATGATGTCTATTACATGATTCTTGGCGCACGTAATCGAAATGATGAAGGCCTTGTCATTTTATATCAATCAACGAACTTAACTGATTGGACATACCACGGCCCATATTTTGGTCCACTTAAAGGCATGGGCTATATGTGGGAGTGCCCAGACTTTTTTGAGTTAGATGGTGAAGACGTATTGATACTCTCACCACAAGGTGTTAACCAAGATGGGTTCTTGTATCAAAATGTTTATCAGTCTGGCTACTATCTTGGTGAGATGAACGCAGATGAAGTGACGTTTACACCGACCAGTCAGTTTAATGAACTTGATCGCGGATTTGATTTTTATGCCCCGCAAACCTTTGAAGATGAAGCGGGTAACCACATCATGTGGGCCTGGATGGGATTGCCTGATGCAGATTATGATAATCCACTTGAGTATGGCTGGCAACACGCGATGACATTGCCACGCGTCCTAACAGTGGAGAATCATCAACTAATCCAAAAGCCACACCCTAACTATCAAGTACTCCGTAAACAAGAAGATGTGCGCAGTCTTCACTTAAGTGAGGGTGCATATGAATACTTTACTGGTACAGCTGCTGAATTGTTAGTCACAATAGACGATGTGACAAAGCTAACCCTTACGATACGATCAGATGTCACGTTAACTTATGATGATGAAACAAAACAACTCACGCTCGCACTTGGTGAAGCTGGGAGAGGCCGTAAAACACGCACGATTGAATTAACACAGCTCAAGCAACTTCAGTGTTTTATTGATCAATCATCACTTGAAGTGTTCATTAATGATGGTGAATATGTAATGACGTCGCGGATGTATCCACAACCAGATGAGGAAAAGATAGAGTTAACAGGTGAAGCAACCGGAACACTCACTCACTGGTTACTTGAACAAAAGAATAAGTCCTAATCAATAGACAAACAGCCGACAGTAAGTGTTGGCAGTTTGTCTATTTTTAAGGTAAAATAAAGAGCGAAGTATCAGAATAATCAAAACACAGTCTAGATTTATAGAAGATCACAAAGCGATAAAGTTTGGAAAAGTTAGAGTGAAATGATGGGCAGGGGGATAAAGAATGAAGATAAAGAACGTTTCATTTGATACAAAGTCAAGACCTAACGTTTGTGTAGCAATTGTCGCAACAACTGAAGCAATGTTTAACCAACGCTGGCAAGAGACAAGGCGAGCAGATATTGATGTCATCGAGTGGCGAGCGGATTATTATACCGGAGATGGCGCGACGCCTTTGTCATGGTTAAAAGCAGAGTCTAGGCCAGTAATTTACACGATTCGAACGAAAGAAGAAGGTGGGGAATGGCCTTATCAAAAGGATCAGTATATGGCCCGTTATAAGCAAGCCATCGATTCAGGGGCCGTTGATGTTATTGATCTTGAATGGGCCAGAGATGGTGAAGCTAAAACCATTTTAAAAAGTTATGCGAAAGAACATGGTGTCAAAGTGATTACATCTTATCATGATTTTAATGCTACTCCCGATTTTAAAGCTGGTATGAAGCTGCTTCAAGCTCTAAGTGAAGACGGTGGAGATATTGTCAAACTCGCGGTGATGCCTGAATCAAAACAAGATGTCCTCACGCTATTGTCATTGACGCTTGAAGTTAAAAAAGTTATTTCACAACCTGTCATAACGATGTCAATGGGGCAAGAAGGAGTGATTAGCCGTCTACTCGGCGAGTGGAGTGGGTCAGTATTAACTTTTGGTTCGGTCTCACAAGCTTCCGCACCAGGGCAGGTGACGGTTACGGATTTAACTCACACACTAAAAGACTTGCACCGTTATTTTTAATTCACGACACCTCGTGTATCGACGGTTCCCTTAAACATTAGGGAATCATCGATACACGAAGTGTTTTTTGTTTAAAGAAGATGCTTAATAATTATCTGATAATTATGAGCTAGGTGTAAACTTTGTAACATAACTGTAATGAAATTAAAACGGTTTTGACACCTTTACGTGTTATACTGGCGTCACTGAGTAAATAAACGAAAGAATCTTGGTAACGTTTGCAATACGAGATTCTATAACTAATATATGACAAAATACGAAAAGAAATGAGTGAATGTCTGTGTTCGGTAAAAAAATTCTCGCAAGTCTCATCGTCTCATCTAGTCTGTTGTTTGCTTCACCATTGCTAAGTGATAGTGTTTCAGCAGAAACAGAAAGTGAGTTAAAACAAGAACGTGAAGAAGTCCAAGCAGAACTTGCTGAAAAGAAAGCAGAATTAGAAACGTTACAAGAAGAAATGGTTGAACTTGAAGATGAAATTGAACGTACCAATGAAGCGATTGAATTAAACGAAACAACCATTACTGAAACAACCGAAGCGATTGAAACATCACAAGCTGAAGTTAAAGCGTTAGAAGCAGACATTGCTGACTTAGAAGTAGACATTGAAAAACGTCGTGACATTTTAAAAGATCGTATGGTCGCATTACAAAAAAATGGTGGTACAGTGAGTTACATTGAAGTCATCTTTGGGTCTGATAGCTTTTTAGATTTTATTGAACGGGTTACGATGATCAATAAAATTACCCAGTCAGATCAAAAGCTATTAGATCAAATCAGTGATGCACAAGCTGAAGTAGAAACTAAGAAAAGTGACGTTGAAGCTAAATTAACCTCACTTGAAGAGACAATGGAAGAATTAGAATTGATGCAAGCACAACTTGAAAATCAAAAAGAACATCATCAGGATAATATTGATACTTTAACAGCGCAACAAGAAAAAAGCGAACAATTAGTGAGAGATTTAGAGCTTGAAACAAGTGACATTGATCGCATGATTGAAAATATTCGCGCACGTAATACTGAGTCGCAAGCATCGACAAGTAGCCCGTCGCAATATACACAATCATCATCATCATCGGCTGCACCAACGGTAAGTGCAGGCAGTGGTAATACAAGTAATATTATCTCAGCTGGTTACAAATATATTGGTAACTCAACGTATAAATTTGGTGGCGGACGATCACAGTATGACATTTCTCGTGGGTTATTTGATTGTTCAGGTTATGTGTCATGGGCATTTAGACAAGAAGGCATTCATATTCCAAGTAGTACATCAGGTCTACAGTACACAGGTACAAAAATAGCTTATAGCCAAATTCAACCAGGCGACATTGTTTTCTTTAATACGTATAAGACGAACGGTCACGTTGGTATTTATGTAGGTAACGGTAAATTCATCGGCTCTCAAACATCAACAGGTGTTGCAGTTGCTGATATGACCTCAGGTTACTGGGCAAGTAAATTTAGCGGCCATGTGCGTCGCGTTAATTAATAATGATATATCATGAAGCCGTAAGAGGTAATTGCTCTTACGGCTTCATTTTTGGTTGTACAATAGGGTTGAATCGAATCGTCTCTTCATGGCTCTATACTAAATGTGATGGAAGTGAAGGAAGTAGAAAGTCCGTCAGTAGATAGACAGCTAAAAAAGTAACCCCGCTCATAATAGAGTCGGGGTTGTTTAAGTTGAATAAATTTAGAATTAGTGCATTGGGTTACTTGGGAAGAAGATCGCAATTGTACCTGGTCCAGTATGTGAGCCAATAGCCGAACCGATCATACGAATCTCAACATCTCTCACGTCAAAACGTTCTTTGATTTGTTCAGCCAACATCTCAGCGTTGTCTAAACAATCACTATGACTGATGCCGATAATTTGATTTTTTAAATCAACACTGCGCTCTTCCATCATATCAAGGAGACGTTTATAAGCTTTTTTTGTGCCGCGAATTTTTTCAAGTGGAATCAATTTACCATCAGCTACATGAAGAATCGGCTTGATTTTAAGTAAGGTGCCCATAAAGGCTGCTGTTTTAGAAACACGTCCGCCACGGTAAAGGTATTCCAAATCATCTACCGTAAAAATATGTTCCATATGTTCCGCGTAATACTGACTTTGGGCAATGATTTGATCAATTGTTTGACCTGCGCTTGCAAGACGGGCAGCTTCTTTTACGATTAGACCGTAACCAAACGACGCACAAAGTGTATCAATGAGACGAATATCAGCTTCTGGATACTCATCGAGCACGGCTTCTTTTGCGATAGTAGCTGATTGATACGTACCTGATAACGCAGAAGAAAAGGCTAAGTAAAGACATGTATCATTGTTTTCTGCGCATTGTCTGAAGACGGCTTCAAATTGATCAGGTGTGACCTGTGATGTTTTTGGGCTGTGCCCTTCTCGCATTTGGTCATAGACCAATAGTGGTTCAATATTTTCACCATCTAAGTATGTCTCTTCATTTAGTAACACAGAAAGACTCACGCGCGTTATATTAAGTGATGAAAAGTCAGCTTGACTTAAGTCACTCGCTGAATCCGCGATAATTTTAACTGTCATACATATTCCCTCCTTAAGGACGAATGAAAAAGATTTGCATCCTATTACTATCTAGTTTATAGTGTAGGGTGGTGTTCGTCAAAGGTTTTTGGTGAATAAGTCAAAAGTGTAAAAATGAGTGAATCAGGGTAACAATTAATAGAGACTTATGTGTTTGTGAAATGATATGTTTAGGAGGGAATGTGCGTGTTTTTATTTGAAATGAAGCGAATTATCATCGTCATTATCGGTGCGCTAATTAATGCGGTAGCACTTAATTTTTTCTTCATTAGTGCTGATGTCTATGCGAGTGGTTTTACTGGGATAGCTCAACTCTTATCAACTGTGTTTAGTCAATTCTTCAATATTGATTTTATCTCCACGGGTATTTGGCTCTTACTCTTAAATATTCCTGTTTTCTTGATGGGGTGGTTTAAAGTAGGGAAACACTTTACCTTATACAGTATACTTTCTGTTGGTATGTCAACGTTCTTTTTAGAACTTATTCCCGTGTATAGTTTTTCTAATGATATTATGTTAAATGCGGTATTTGGCGGAGTGCTTGGAGGCTTTGCTGTTGGTATTACCTTAAAGTGGGGGGCGTCAACAGGTGGTTCTGATATTTTAGCAATGATTCTCTCACGGATGAAAGACCGTCCGATTGGCATGTATCTTATGGTTGTTAACGGGATTATTATCTTCTTCGCCGGCTTACTGAATGAACCAGAAAATGCGCTCTATACGTTACTTGCACTTTACGTTGCGACACGTGTGATTGATGGGATTCATACACGGCATGAGAAAGTGACCGCGATGATTGTCACGAAGAAAACAGACGAGTTATCTAGCGCCATCCATGAACAGGTTGTCAGAGGGATTACGATTCTTCCGGCAAGAGGGGCGTATACGAAAGAAGACAAATCCATGTTAGTGGTGGTGATCACCCGATATGAATTATACGATTTAGAGCGGATTATCCATGAAAAAGATCCAGAGGCATTTACAAATATTATACAAACAGCAGGGGTATTTGGTTTCTTTAGAAGAGAGCAGTAGTAAAAAAATCCAAGTTAATAATTTGCATAATTGTCAAACCGACACCATGTGGCGGGAAGTTGTATAAGGTTGTCGGTTCGATTGTTTATTAGCTATGTTACACTAAAGAGGAAATAAATACTATGTCACTACATAGGAAGAACATTACCTCCCCTAATGGCTATATTTCGACAATTCGGTAATGTAAAGGTAAAAGCTCGTGGCGCTTATGTCCCTCGAGCTTTTTTTCTGTCTAAAAAGAAGCAAACCACCAGGATGTTACTGAAGAATCTCCTGTAAGTATGCTACACTATACTAGAAAAAATATTATTTAAGAAATGGAGTAAACAGTTATGGGCAAACGCTTGAATTTATCCTATACACAAATCATGATGGTGATGACAGTTATAACGGTCATCATTTTCAGTTATCTATTTTTAAATAACCTTGCACCTTTTATCGGAATCAGTGTTGATGAAACAAGTGAACCAGATACCTACGTCATTACTGGCTTACATCGTTTGGGTTGGGGCAAAGCGGTTGGCCTATCAGAAGGGGACGTTATCGTGTCAGTCAACGAGGCTTCACCAGCTGAACATGATACGATTATAAGAAAACAGAAGATTGAACAAATAACCTCACTTACCATTGAACGAGATGATCGCTTACTGAGTTACCAGGTCCGATATGTCTCGGATATTTTCCTGCAATATTTCTTTTATTTAATACTGCCAAGTTTATATTTTTTAATTAGTATCGTGTTTGCCTATATTAATATTAAACGTCAAGATACCGGTTTAAGTACGCTACTGATTACCTTAACGATGTTTGTGGTTAGTCTCGCCTACAGTGCTTCGAGCTCGCAAATTAAATTTTATCCATTAGCTGAACTAATACTTATAATCAATTTTTTAATTGCACCCAGTGTGTTCTTTCATTTTATTTATCAATTTTTTAAAGAACGGTACGCGGTCTGGTTTAATTGGTGGATGGTACAGTCATTGTATTTATTTAGCGTGATCACCATTGTATTTTCATTATTCGTTTATGACAAACTGAATATTAATGACCTGATTTTAACGTCATTTAGTATTAGTGTGTTTTGGATTCTTGTCCAAATGATTAGTGGCTTAACCCAATTAAAAAAAGAATCGAATAAAGATACGTTGTATGGCCTGTTATATGCGATTGGTTTAGGGGTGCTTCCTTATATCTTCTTTTACATCATTCCTTATTTTGTAATTGGAGAAGGGATTATTCCATTTGAGTATGTGAATTTATTTTTCTTCTTTATTCCTATGGGGCTCATGTATATGATTTTAACAAATCAATTGTACTTACTGCGGGTACAGATTAAAAAGTTACCGTATTATTTGATCATATCGATTTTTTTAGCGACGGTGATTACGTTACTTCACTTAATGTTGTTTGAAAGTTCGTTCCAATTTAGAAAAGAGTTTAGTCTGTTTTCTTATACGTTGGTACTTATTTTAGGGTTGTTTTTTGCGAAGAAACAATTAGATCATTACTTTAAGCCGCAGTTATTTGTTTCAATCAATGATTTTCAAGCGAGCTATTATCGTTTTAGCACGCAACTTCAGACTCATCATACTAGGGGTGATGTGATTCAGAGTTTTGTGAGAGAAATAAAAGAGGTGATTCCACTTGAGCATTTCAAAGTGCTCAAGCACCGATCGATGTTGATGCCGACTAAAAAAACTGAAGGCTTACCGGCTCGGTATATTCCTTTACTCAATTATTATCTTAACCAACGTCTTGTGGTTGGTCGTCTCAACGGCCGCTTTGGTCTGTATGCGATACCGATAAATAATTATAAGGGTGAATTGTTTCTCTTTTTCTTTCAACCTAAACAAGCGTTAGATCAAGACCAACTCAACTACGTATCGACACTCGTGCAATTTGTGAATTTAGCATTGGAAAATAGAACGAGAATTGAAGACTTACTAGAAGAGCTTGAACAAGCAAAACATACCGAAAACATGGAATGGTTATCACGGCTGTTGTTTGAGTGGTCAGAAATTGAACGGAAACAACTCGCACTTGATTTACATGATACATTTTTACAAGATTTAATTGTATTAAAGCGTGACTTAGAAAGTTTACGTAAATCAAATACCAAAAGCATGGATGTATATAAGGGTATTGAAGAGCGGATGCAAGATATCATTTTTGATATAAGAGAAACAACACGTCATCTGTACCCAACGATTTTAGATGAAGTCGGTCTAATTGAAGCGATTAAAGAATTGATTGAAAAATTCGAACTACAGTGTAATAGTAAACTCGTTCTCGAGACAAATCTAGATGCAGACTTTTATCAATCACGCTTTATTCAACTTCTTGTTTACCGAGCCGTTCAAGAACTTTTAACAAATGCAAATAAACATGCGAAAGCAAGCAAAGTCAACTTAACGATTACGAATGAACAGACCGGCATGACGATTGATTATTTAGATGACGGGATTGGCGTCGATTTAGCACAAAAACAACCTGATGGTGCCCATCACTTAGGGTTATTCGCATTAAATGAACGTATAAAAAGTTTTAAAGGAACATTTACATTTAACTCGCAAGTTGGCGAGGGGGTAAAGGTACAGATTTATATTCCATATAGTTAGGAGTGAGCCGATGGCTTATCAAATATTACTCGTCGATGACCATAAAATCGTCGGGGAAGGTACGAAACGATTGTTAGAAGAAACCGGTGATTTAACGGTTGATTATGTATCATCGGGTGTAGCAGCGCTAGAAAAGATGATGGTATGTGATTACGACTTATTTATTGTTGATTTACATATGCCGGTGATGAATGGTATTGAACTGACTCAATGTATTAAAAGTGAACAGTCAAATGCGCGAATTCTTATTTATACGGGCTATGATACAACTGCCTACTTTAATAAATTAGTCCAACTCGGTGCGGTTGGTTTTATAAGTAAAAACTTCTCAAATGACCAACTGATTTATGCGGTGATGTGTGCCTTGAATGATTTAGCCGTGATTCCACAGGAGTGGCTGGATACTTTGAAACGTGATGGACAAAAAGTGATGGCGGGGAGTGGGGGGCGTGTCTCACTCACTGAAGTTGAACACGAGGTACTCCATTATGTTGAAAAGGGTTTCTCAAACGATGAGATTGCGGAAGAAATTCATGTGAGTAAGCGAACGGTAGAGCGATATTTAACAAAAATTTTCCAAAAACTGCACGTGACCTCTCGTGCTGATGCGATCGCAGAAGGAAAGCGATTAGGTATATTAGTTAAATTGGACTTTTAACAGGTTAAACAGACCGTGACAAGCGTCACGGTCTGTTTGTACTTCTTATATTAAGCTGTGTCAGATTCTCTATTCATCCCCAGCATAACCAAACGCAGTCATGAGCGCTGTCACTGCCGGAATTAATACTTCCCAGTCAGCATCTGGTTCTTTAATAATCGTAATAAACGTTTGAAACCCAAAAACATGATCAACCCCGTCAATGGTTAATAATTGATTCAGAATAAGGTAGTCACTTACATCTTTTTGATGAACAGGATAACTGTTTGTCCCGTCAAACATTTGGATGGGAGCAGTGAATTTCATTGCGAGAGGGTTAGGTGTCTTTTCAACTAAAATAGACATCGCATCACTCCTTTTCAAGGTTAAAATATGTTTCTAAAAATTGCGCAACACCGTTGTCGTCATTGGTTGTTGTGGTTTCATTAATAACCGTATTAAGGCAATCATTTCCATTGGCCATCTTGACACCAATGCCGGCATAATCTAACATTTCTAAATCATTATCTTCATCACCAAAAGCAATGACATTGGCTTGGTTAACATGGTAATAATGTGCAATCCGTTTTAATCCAACGGCTTTATTCATCCCTTGTCGGACAATTTCAATCATATTCCATGGAGCTCCCCAACGTCGATGTTCAATGACATCAGCATGGTCATCATCCAAGCGTTTACGCAAGGCGTCGATATGATCATCTTTTGGATGAATCAAGATCGAAGTAGGGTCACTTGTTAAACTGTTTTTCAAGCTACCAATTTTAATCGGATCATCTTCTTTTTGTGTATGCAGAATGGTCATAATCTCATCGTCATACCGGTCAAGATACACATCGTCTTTTACTTCTGCCATAATATTATTCACTTCAAACTCATAACACGTTTGAATGATTTTTTTGGCGGTTCGAAGCCCTAACGGTGAATGCAAGGCTTCCCAGTCTTTATTGGTTGGGTGGTGCAAGAGGGCCCCGTTAAAGTTCACCATGGGTGTATCCAGTCTGAGTTCATGATAATAATCAATACTTGCCCGGTGCGGTCGTCCAGTCGCAATCACGACGGTGTGACCGAGAGCACGTACTTTATCAATGGCGCGTTTATTTCTGTCACTGATTGTTTGGGTAGATGTTAATAAAGTTCCATCTAAATCCAAGGCAATTAAATGTTTTTTCATATAGTTTCACTCTCCACTTCTAGACATAAGTGTAAAGAAAAAAAGTGAACCTGTAAAGTAAATATCTCGTAACTCGTAAAAGGTTATAAGTGGAAGTAAAAAGTGAGACGTGATACAGTAGGAAGGAGAATAATTCATATCAAATCGCAGCTGAATGAAAGAGGGATCATTATGCACGTAGAAAAACTCCACTTAAATGACCAAAGCTTAACAGTATGTCAACCAGCGACAAATGATGGACGTCTGTTAGAAACCATTGTCTATTACCACGGTATTGGTGGTGAAGGCATTGATGAATTACCACTGGCCTATCAACTCGTGAGTCAAGGATACCGGGTGATTTTACCGGATGCATACTTACATAGTCAAACAGACCGCGTCGTTAGGTCAAAGCAGAACAGGCATTTTTTCGAGATCATTGATGTGACGAGTCAACGTCTGCCATTAATTTATGATTGGTTAAAAGAACAGACATGTGAGGATCACCCTGTTCTTCATGTCGGCGGCACAAGTATGGGGGGAATTATTACAGCGATAAGCCTGACCCAATACCCATTCATTCAACGAGCGGCGTTATTGATGGGGACAGCCAAACTCACTGATTTCTATTACTACATTACCGCAAGTATCAAAAACAGTGACTTTCCTCTGTCTAAAATAGAGGAACAACAGTTATTATCCCACATAGCCACGCGTGACTTAAGTCAAAATATCGATGCTTTAAATAACCGCGATTTATTCATTTGGCACGGAGAAGCAGATGATTACGTTCCGTTTGATTTAACCGAGCAATTCGTAGAAGATCTAACTGAATCAAAACGCTATCAGGGTCGTCTCACTTATATTAAAGAGCCGAATCAAGGACATAAAGTTAGCCGGTTAGCGAAAGAAAAATGTTGTGAATTTTTTAAGTATTAAGGTGAATAAGTAAAAGTTATTTAAATTTAATGAGAAATTGTATATACTAGATGTAAGTTTCTTAAACAAAAAGTTAAAAAAGATGGAGGGATGACCCAATGGATGAAGCGCTACAAGAAAACATGCTGGGGGCACTAGAAAATGTGATTGACCCTGAGCTAGGCATAGATATTGTGAATTTAGGGCTTATATATGGTGTCGAATTAAATGATGAAACAGCGGTTGTAACTATGACGTTAACGGCTATGGGATGTCCGCTTGCAGGACACATCGAAGCTGATGTGAAACGTGCACTAATGGAGTTGCCAGAAGTAAAAGAAACAGAAGTGAATATTGTCTGGTCACCGCCTTGGAGTAAAGACCGCATGTCTCGTTATGCGAAGATTGCTTTAGGTATTCCAGATTGATAAAAAAAGAGAACCGGTCATCGGTTCTCTTTTTTGTCGAGATAAATGAAACAGCTCAATGATCATTAATTAATGGTACAAAGCACAACTGGACAATGATCACAATTGATCGCTTGTTTGAGATGGTCTACATCGTGAATGATCAGTCGTTGATTCTGTTCACTAATCACCGCTTGTTTTTTTAAATCACTCAGCAATCGATTAACCGATTCACGCGATGTCGCACAAAAATTGGCGAGTTCTTGATGAGTGAATGATTTAATTAAGTGAATGCCATCAGGTTTTGTTTGACCATAACTATTACTTAAGCGAATTAAAGTTGAATAAAGCGCGCCTTTTTTGCCGTGTAAAACCAGATCGCGAAATTTCGTTTGATCCTTTCGATACATCAGTTGAGTATAATTGAGTAAATCAAGTAAGGCATCAGCGTCTTGTTTTAAGTCTTGCTTTAATTTGTCTTGTCTAAATACCGCTAAAGTAGCCTGTTCTGTTATTTTGGCATCAACGAGGTACTGTGTTGAGGCGTCGGTAACCAGCACTTCTCCAATTAAATCACCAGGACCTAAAAACCGCAACGATAATTCTCGGCCATCCGGTGTTGTTTTTGTAACGAGCACTTGTCCTGATTGAATTAAATACAGATCAGTGACAGTATCGCCTTGTCGAAATAAATACTGGTCTTTGGATAACTCTAGCGTATGATCAGGCTTATTAAAATAAGCTGTTGTCGCTTCATTAAGATAGTTAATATGCGGACAGGTTGGCAATGACAATCACCTCACTTAAATGTTAAAATGATTAATCGTGTCGGTCGTCCTATTACAAAATAAAAAATGCGAATGAGCCGACAACGAAACAATAAATTGAGAAATAAATTAAATTACCACGCTCCATAATGTTCATGAACCAGCGTAAAGAGAAGTACGTGGCTACAAGTGCGGCGACGAAGGCGACGGCGTAAGGGATAATCATTTCACCTGCACCTTCAGTAAATATATCTGATACTTTTAAAATAAAGGTTCCGAGTGACACGGGAATGTAAAGTAAGAAAGAAAAGCGTAAAGCCGTCTCTTGTTTCATACCGAGTAACATCGCCGCAACAATTGTTGCCCCGCTTCGACTGATACCTGGAATCAAAGCAACAGATTGACTTAATCCAACAATGATCGCATCTTTTAAGCTCAGGTCTCGATCTGACTTTTGACCTTTAAGATTCCGAATGATAAACAGGGCAATCCCCGTCACGATAAGAGTGAGACCAACCATACTCGCCCCTGCGAATGTTTCGGCAATCGCATCTTCAAATAAGAGACCAATCACACCAGCTGGAATCGTGGCGATCATTAAGTAAACAATAAAGAAGAAATCCTGCTTGACTGCAGGTGTCTTCTTTTCTTTGCTGAATAAGAAGGTTAAACCGTTAGTCGCGAGTCGAATAATATCTTGGCGATAAATGACTAAGACCGCAAGTAACGAAGCAAAGTTCACAAGAACCTCAAAAGTTAAACTCTCGAGTTTTAAGTTAAATAAATCTTGAATAATGACCAAGTGGCCACTTGATGAAATTGGGATCGGTTCTGTTAAACCTTGGACTAAACCGAAAAACAAATAAAACAAAACTAATGAAACAATCGTCATAATTACTCCTCCATCATTGTCACATGTTTTGGCCCTGTTAGCTCTGAATCTGTAGGAAACAAATCATATGATACCTCACTATTATAATTATAAATTTTCACCTTTCACCCTTGTTGTATCTAAAATAAAAAAAGTGTAAAACAAGATACAAACTTATGGACTCTTATTGGATTATTATTTTAATCAAAAAAGCCAAAGCTTACTAGCTTTGGCCTTTGACTAAAATAATCATCTCTAGCGCTAGTCTTCAATATACTTCTCGCCAATAAAGAAGCCGATGAGTGTAAATACAGCCGTCAAAATTAAGACTGGCCACCATTCAAATGACGAGCCTGCCATGCTTGATAAAACATAACCAAGAAGAACAGAAATAAAAAATGACCAAACCATTAAAATAATTACCCGCATGTTGTCACCTCATTTATATAAAGATTATAACTAATATATTCTAGCAAACTTTCAGCTAAAATGAAATGATTCGAACCAACAATTTGACTTGTTTCGAAAGAAAACGAGAGAAATTCTATAAAAGAACTTGATTTAAACGTGATTATTATATATATTAGTACCAAGTCTTAATATTTGATTATAAAAATAATGATTACCACTAAGCGAGGAGTATATAGATATGACAGCTGGAATTTTAGGATTGGGTCATTACGTGCCTGAACGCGTCATGACAAATAAAGATTTAGAACAACTTGTTGAAACATCAGATGAATGGATTCAATCACGTACAGGTATTGAAACGAGACATATTGCGAGTGAGGAAGAAGAAACATCAGATCTTGCTTATGAAGCGAGTGTGCGTGCATTAAATGATGCAGGGGTGAGCGGGGAGGAACTTGATTTAATTTTAGTCGCAACGATTACGGGCGATATGGCGTTTCCATCTGTCGCTTGTCAACTACAGAAGCGCCTCGGGGCAAAAAAAGCAGCGGCTATGGATGTTGGGGCGGCTTGTGCGGGCTTTATGTACGGTATGATTACAGCGGCACAGTTTATTGAAAATGCTGGTTATGAAAAAGTATTAGTCGTTGGGGCAGAGAAATTATCAAAAATTACCGATTGGACAGATCGTAATACATGTGTTTTATTCGGTGATGGTGCTGGCGCTTGTGTGATGGGGAAAGTAAGTACTGGTTTTGGTGTTAAATCATTCGAACTTGGGGCGGATGGTACGGGTGATACAGCTTTGTATCAAGAAAATGAATTGATTCGTATGAATGGCCGGGAAGTCTTTAAGTTTGCGGTCCGCCAAATGCCTGAATCAAGTGAGAATGTTGTCTTAAAAGCTGGACTATCGAAAGATGATGTCGACTTTTTAGTCCCTCATCAGGCGAATGTGCGTATTATGGAAGCGGCCCGAACACGGTTAGATATTCCAAAAGAAAAGATGGCTTATTCTATTAATAAGTACGGTAACACATCAGCCGCGTCGATTCCGATTGCGTTATCAGAAGAAGTACAGAATAACAAAATTAAATCTGGAGACAACGTTGTATTAGTTGGCTTTGGTGGAGGTCTTACGTGGGGCGCTGTCTTATTGACATACGGAAAGTAACCACAAATATAGTGAAAAAAATGAAGTGAAATGAAAATAACATAATTCGAGAGTAAAGGATGAATAAAAGAATGACGAAAAATCGTGTAGTGATTACAGGTATGGGTGCAATGACACCGATTGGCTCTACAATAGAAGCGTTATGGTCGAATTTACTTGCCGGTGTGAGCGGGATTGGACCACTTACAAAGGTTAATCCAGATGATTTTCCTTCAAAAGTTGGTGCGGAATTAACAGATTTTGATCCTACGCAGTATATGAATAAAAAAGATGCGAAGCGAATGGATTTATTCACACAATATGCTCTTGCGGCGGCTAAAGTTGCCGTTGAAGATGCAAAACTTAACATCGATGAGTCGAATGCTGAACGTGTCGGTGTGTGGGTTGGTTCTGGTATCGGAGGATTAACAACGTATGAAGAACAATTCCATAAATTTGTTGATAAAGGTTATCGCCGCGTGAGTCCGTTTCTTGTGCCAATGTTAATACCAGATATGGCAGCGGGTCAGATTTCGATTCATTTAGGTGCAAAAGGCATCAACTCTTGTACAGTGACAGCTTGTGCAACTGGAACGAATTCAATTGGCGATGCCTTTAAAGTGATTGAGCGTGGTGATAGTGATGTGATGATCACAGGAGGTGCAGAAGCACCGATTACGAATTTGGCTGTGGCCGGTTTTGCCAGCGCCAAGGCGCTATCATCTAATCCTGATCCTAAGACAGCCAGTCGACCGTTTGATCAAAATCGTGACGGTTTTGTCATTGGTGAAGGTGCCGGTATTCTTGTGTTAGAATCCCTTGAACATGCGAAAAAGCGCGGAGCAAAGATCTATGCAGAAATTGTAGGGTATGGTGCAGCGGCAGATGCGTATCATATCACTGCACCCGCACCACACGGTGAAGGTGCTCGGCGCGCGATGCTTCAAGCGATTCATGATGCTGGCATTACACCGTCAGACATTGATTATATTAATGCCCACGGAACGAGTACGCCACTAAATGATAAATTTGAAACTGAAGCCATTAAAGACGCTTTCGGTGACCATAGCCGACAGGTGCTTATCTCATCAACAAAATCAATGACAGGTCACTTGTTGGGTGCAGCAGGTGCGGTTGAGGCGATTGCATCAATTAAAGCCATCACGGATAGTGTTATTCCACCAACCATAAACCTAGAGACACCAGATCCAGATTGTGATTTAGATTATGTAGCGAATACAAAACGTGAAAAAGTCATTCACTATGCCTTAAGTAATTCACTTGGCTTTGGTGGACATAATGCGTGTCTAGTCTTTAAAAAATACAACGATTAATGCCCTTATTTTTTTAATAATATTTAAAGCTAGTGCTAGCTTTTGCTTTGCCTTAAGCAGAAGCTGGCACTTTTAGCGTGATAGAGTTACTTCAATAACTTCTGATTTAAGCATTTTTTGTTTATGTGAAATAGAAAAACGGATCTAGAGTTAGCCTCAAGATCCGTTTTTTAATCGTTTAAAATACGTGATTATTTTCTTTTGACGACCCGGCCAAGACCCATCGCTTTTTTGGCTTTTGCTAAGGTTTTATTCGCAACGCGATTAGCGGTGTCACGTCCCTGGTCAAGCACTTCATCTAAAGTATCAGAGTCAATCAATTCATAATACCGTTGCTGAATCGGCTCAAGAACAGTTACAACCGCATCAGCGACATCTTGTTTAAATTGACCATAACCAATATTTTCGTATTGTTTTTCCAGGTCCTTTATTGGGGTGTTGGTTACACTGGAAAGGATAGTGAGTAAATTAGAAATACCTGGCTTTTCAACAGGATCAAACCGAACGATACCTTCAGAATCAGTCATCGCACTTTTAATTTTCTTAATGATTTTTTTCGGTTCATCTAACATATAGATGGTTGCTTTTTGATTCGCATCAGATTTACTCATCTTCTTTGTTGGTTCTTGTAGTGACATAATCCGAGCGCCGACTTCAGAAATTTTCACTTCAGGTACAGTGAAAATATCATTATATTTACGGTTAAATCGCTCAGCTAAGTCCCGCGTTAATTCCAAGTGTTGCTTTTGGTCATTTCCAACGGGTACATGATTGGTATTGTAAAGAAGTATGTCCGCTGCCATTAGTGGCGGGTAAGTAAGAAGAGCAGAAGGTACGCCTTCTTTTCCGGCTGATTTATCTTTAAATTGTGTCATCCGTTCTAATTCGCCAATATAGCTTTGCGTTTGCATAATCCACCCGAGTTGAGTATGGGCTGGCACTTCTGATTGAATAAACAGTGTCGCTTTATCCGGGTTAATGCCGCTCGCAAGATAAAGAGCCGCTAACGAGCGGATATTTTCACGTAACTTTAGTCTGTCTTGTGGTACGGTAATCGCATGTTCATCGACAATACAGAAATAACATTCATAATCCTCCTGTAATTCAACGAATTGCTTCATCGCGCCTAAATAGTTCCCGAATGTGAGTGTGCCACTGGGTTGAATACCTGAAAAAATAGTTTCCATCATTGTTCACCTGTCCTTTAAAATTTAGTAATCGTTACAAAGTAAAAACATTACAAGATTTAAACACAAAAAAACATGCCTAAAAGGATTCAAGGGACGACTTAACCGCGGTACCACCCTTGTTACCTCTAAATGCATGAGATCAACTTATCTGTTAACGCCAGAAATACGGTGTATAAACGAGACATGTTCAAAAGTTCCCACATTATTATCCTCAAAACACCTGCTTCCACCGTCCAGGCTCGCTCTCATTTGAGTAAGATAATAAACCAACTTTATCTCTACACGTTTCACTATATACGTCATTAATGTTTCAATGACAAGATTATAGCATAACCGTTTGAAAAAGGAAATAACCTAAATCTGAAAGTAAGTAATTTAGTTAATACAAACATAAAACTATAAAACTAAAAAAGTAGTTGTGTATATTTTCACAATATGTTATAGTCATATTTGAAAAGGGGATGAGTCAATGACAAAACAACATGAGATTCGTAGACAAGATAAGTTAAATATTGATTACGACAGAGGGCTAGAAAATTTACCGGTAGTGAAAAATGCTGATACACGCGCAAACTATGCTGATATGTTTAAAGCATTTGGAGATGAAACTCGGTTGAAATTGATTAGTTTTTTAACGGTAGCACCTGCTTGTCTCTGTGAAATGGTCGATGCTTTAGGTATTGCTAATTCAACCATTACCCACCATTTAAAATTATTGGAGCGTGGGGGCGTTGTTCAAAAAGAAAAAATCGGAAAATTCACGGTTTATCAATTAACAGATGCGACGTTGGTTCATCACCTGCTTGAGTTATTAACAGAAGGGAAGAGGTGTGAATAGTGGTTATCTTTCAGTGGATCAATGACCAATTATTTAAAATGACCTGGTTATTTGAAACAGTCGAATGGTTAGTAGAAGATGTCTTCGGTTTGGCGATGACGACTCGCATTGGTGAGAGTGTGCACTTCTTTATATATGATACAGTTAAAATCTTTATTTTATTAACTGCGGTGATTTTCTTAATTTCTTATATCCAAAGTTATTTTCCACCCGAGCGAACAAAACAATTACTCGGGAATGTAAAAGGCTTTCTAGGTTATGTAACGGGCGCGCTACTCGGTACGCTAACACCGTTTTGTAGCTGTTCTAGTATCCCGATTTTTATTGGATTCACATCAAGTGGTTTACCGGTTGGGGTGACGTTTAGTTTTCTAATATCGTCACCGATGGTCGACTTGGCGTCATTTATTATGTTAATGAGTTTCTTCGGGTTTCAGTTTTCGATTATTTACGTTGTCGTGGGCTTAATACTCGCAATTGTAGGTGGGTATATAATTGACCGGTTTAATCTCGGGCGTGATATCGTGCGCTACAATACCGCAATGGCTAAACCGATTGATGAATTAACAGTAAAAGATCGAATGGATTTCTCTATCGAACAAGTGAAAGATATCTTCAAGCGGGTGTGGCTATATGTGTTGGGAGGCGTACTTATCGGTGCACTGATTCATAACTGGATTCCAGAAAGTTATATTACCGCTATCTTGGGAGAAGATAATCCATTTGCGGTGGTGATTGCGACCTTGATTGGTATGCCGATCTATGCTGACATATTCGGGACGTTACCTATTGCTGAAGCACTGCTTGCTAAAGGTGTTAGCGTGGGTACGATTCTAAGTTTTATGATGTCAGTTGTTGCGCTATCACTGCCATCACTGATTATGCTTAGTAAAGTAGTTAAAGGCAGGTTAATGATTGCCTTTGTTTCAATTATGTTTACGGGTATTATTTTGATTGGTTACTTGTTTAATCTTCTGAATATCTGAACCAACTGTGTCTAGTTATGCGGGCAAGTAACTAAAAAACTATATAATAGAAGGAGAATGACAAATGAACATTAAAATTTTAGGACCAGGCTGTAAAAATTGTACGAAATTAATGGCGAATACAGAAGCGGCCGTCAAAGAGTTAAACATTGAAGCTACACTCGAAAAGGTAGAGGATTATGCAGAAATTGCCCGACTCGGCGTATTAAAGACGCCAGGTCTAGTGATTGATGATGAAGTAGTTAGTCAAGGAAAGGTCATTGCTGCCAAATCGATTAAGCAGTTGATTTCAGATCGAGCGTAAAGATTTAAAAAGTATTTAAAAATTAGCTAGATGCACGACGACTAAGTGACTCAAAATAAACAAGCGAGATCCTAAAACATCAGGATCTCGCTTGTTTATTTTTAAGGTTGTTAAAGGAGCTAAAAGGTTAGATAAACAGCTAACAGTAGAATGTTAAAAACAAGAAACAGTCCTGTTTGATATTTAAAGAAAGTAATCACCGGTTGATTGATTTTTTCTGAGACAGGTTCGAAGGCTGTGTCCATTGAGCCGGGGCGCTTTTTACTTCTAAACACACGGTGCATCCCGTACATAAACCCGTCAAAAAAGCGTGCATGAAGTGTTGTGAGTGATAAATAGACAACGAGATGAAATAAAAAGACGTACGTAATGATATTAAATAGTGTTAAAAATACGTCACCCTCGATCAAACTATAAACCAATAACCCGAGTAGTTGTAATAAAAATGCAATGAAATGTATGTAATTTTTCATTCTTTCCCTCCATATTCAATAAAACTAGACTCATTATACCACAAGAAATTGTTCGTAAAAAGAAAACGAATAAGTGGAGTGTAAAATGGTTATCCCTTGTCGGCATTGAACTTATGCAAGAGATAGATGGGTGACGCCAATATATTCAAATTCAAACCCGAACATTGAATGGTAAAAAAGAACTATTTTATTTTTTGTAAAAGTTGTTATATCAACACTTTTGATATTGTATGTTTATAATTTTCTAAAAAATCAGTGCATTATTCAGAAAAAGGTAGTATAATTCAAATTGCAGTACAATTCATCTGCGAAATATTTAGAAAATTAAAAAATAGGGGAGGTCTTTCCAAGATGAAGAAAAAGAGCTTATTGCTGCTAATCTTAGGATTAGTCATGAGTATGTTTTTAGTTGCGTGTGGTGGAGATGATACATCAGACAGCGACAATAGTGGAAATGATGGAGGTTCTGATACTGAGCAAGATGATTCAGGTAATGATGATTCAACTTCAGGTGATGCAGAACAAGTATTAAACTTAATGGAAGGGTCACAGATTCCAACAATGGACTCTGTAATGGCAACGGATGCAGTTGCATTCCAATGGTTAAATGAAACAATGGAAGGTCTTTATCGTTTAGATGAAAACACAACACCAGTTCCAGCGATTGCTGATGGTGATCCGGTTGTTTCAGAGGACGGTACAGAGTGGACAGTTACATTACGCGAAGATGCTGTATGGTCAAATGGTGACCCAGTAACAGCACATGACTTCGTATTTGCATGGCGCCGTGCCGTGAATCCTGAAACTGGTTCTGAATACGGTCCATTCATGATGAACGGTGTTGTTAAAAATGCCGAAGCTATCTCAAATGGCGAAGCAGAAAAAGAAGAATTAGGTATTGAGGCAACAAGCGATTATGAACTTAAAATTACGCTTGAAAAGCCAGTACCATACTTCCACAGTTTATTAACATTTGGTACGTATTTACCTCAGAACGAGGCATTCGTTACTGAAATGGGATCAGATTACGCACTTAACTCAGAAAACTTACTTTACAATGGTCCTTTCATATTAACTGAATGGAATCCAACAGGTGAAAATGCTAACCAATGGACACTTGTTAAAAATGATGACTACTGGGATAAAGATAATGTAAAATTAGAAAATATCAATGTAAGTATTGTAAAAGAGACTAGTACTGGTGTAAACTTATACAATACGGGAGAAGTTGACCGCGCAGGTTTATCTGCTGAGTATGTAGCACAGTACGCAGGTACTGAAGATTACAGAACACTTGGTGAAGCGGTATTATTCTACTTGAAGTTTAACCATGACAACGAATTCTTATCAAACGTTAATGTACGTAAAGCAATTTCGATGACAATTGGCAAGCAAGGTCTTGTTGATGTTATCTTAGCAAATGGCTCATTAGTTTCAAATGGTGCCGTACCATCAAGCTTTACTTCTCACCCAGATACTGGTGAAGATTTCCGTGAAATTAATGGAGATTTAATCGTAGAAGATAAAGAAGCGGCAAAAGAGTACTGGGCAACAGCACTTGAAGAACTTGGAACAGATACTGTAGAGCTTGGTTACCTTGGTGGTGACAGTGAAGTAGCTCAAGAAATGGATTCTTATATTAAGAATCAACTTGAAGGAAACTTAGACGGTTTAACAGTTGAAGTAACATCAGTACCATTTGAAGAACGTATTTCACGTGATGAAAATAGTGAATATGATATCCAAAACTCTGGTTGGGGTCCTGATTACCTTGATCCAAGTACATGGTTAAACATGTGGACATCAGATTCACCTTACATGACAATGAACTACAACAATGAAGAATACGATACATTAATTCATGAAGCAAATAATGAATTGATTACAGATTTAACAGCACGCTATGACAACTTCTTAGAGGCTGAGAAAGTATTAATGGATGATGCAGCTATTGCACCTCTATACCAACGTTCTCGTGCATATCTATGGCGTCCATCTGTAAAAGGTGTTATTTCTAACCCAATGGGAGCAGATTTCACATATAAATACGCTTTTATTGAATAGTAAAAAATAACAACCGCGGAAGGCCAAGACTTGTTCTTGGAAGAGAGTGTACTGCCCTTACGGGCATATACTCTCTTTTTCCGTGTTAAGGAAAAGTTTGAATTGTTTGAACTTTCTTGTAGAATAATCAATAAGATTGATTAGGAGGGAAATTTATGGGTAAGTACATTGCAAAACGAGCAGGATACATGCTGATTACTTTATTTATTATCGCCACATTTTCATTTATCCTCATGAAGTTGCTCCCAGGTTCTCCGCTAACTGCCGAACAAAAGGTGACAGCCGCACAACGTGCGATCATTGAAGCGAAGTATGGATTAGATCAACCAATTTTAATTCAGTATTTCAAATATATCGGTAACTTAGTGCAAGGTGATCTAGGAGTATCTTTCCAACTGAAAAACCAACCTGTAACTAAAATTCTAATGGCCGGTGTTCCCGTATCCGCGCAATTAGGTATTTGGGCGTTATTTATTGGAACGTTCTTTGGTATGTTATTAGGATTATTGGCATCAATTAAACACAATACGGTTTTTGATTATGGAGCAAACATTATCTCCGTATTAGGGATTTCTATCCCGTCGTTTATTTTTGCAGGATTACTGCAATACTTTGTCGGAGTGAAATTGGGCTGGCTTCCGATTGCATTCTGGGGTACACCACAGCAAATGATTATGCCAATCATTTCGCTTTCGATTTTCCCAATGGCCATTTCTTCACGTTTCCTACGGACAGAAATGATAGAGGTATTGGGATCAGACTATATGGTTACAGCGAAAGCGAAAGGTGTATCGAATTTCGCATTAGTTTTCAAACATGCGTTACGTAATGCATTGATTCCACTGATTACTGTCATGGGACCAATGGCTGTTAGTTTAATGACAGGGACACTTGTTATTGAACAAATTTTCTCTGTTCCCGGTTTAGGGGAGCAATTTACACGTGGGGTATTAACAAATGACTATTCAATTATTATGGGAACAACGCTATTCTTTGCGTTTTTCTTCATCCTAGTTATTTTAATTATCGATTTACTTTACGGTATTGTCGATCCACGTATCCGTCTATCTGGAGGTGAGGATTGATGAGTAACGAACCAAATAAAGATTTGTTTGTCATGGCAGAAGACCGTGAAGATACAAGTGAGAAAATTAATCGCCCAAGTCTTACCTTCTGGCAAGACTCTTGGATTCGGTTAAGAAAAAATAAAGGTGCCTTGTTTGGCATGATTGTATTGATTTTAATTGTGTTAATGGCACTGTTAGGTCCAGTCTTTAGTTCACACGGGCTGGATGATCAAGATTTATCTCTTTCTAGAATGCATCCTAAGATTCAAGGATTAGAAAATATCTCTTGGCTAGGTCTTGATGGAAAAAACTATCAAGAGTTTGAAGCAGAAACACTTGAATTAGCAGATCAACGTGCGCTCGCGCGTTTCCAACAACCTGACATGGAATTTATTGAAGCAGATGTAAAACAAGAACCGAACAGTGAAACAGGTGAACCAGCGGTTGTTAAGTATGCGTTTGATAAATATGCAGCTCAAGGTGTAGAAGAATATTATTGGTTTGGTACCGATACACTTGGCCGTGACTTATTTACTCGTGTCTGGTTAGGTACGCGTATTTCCTTACTGATTGCCTTTGTCGCAGCCTTTATTGATATGCTTGTTGGGGTTGCTTATGGTGGTATTTCCGCTTACTTTGGTGGACGTACCGATACAATCATGCAGCGTATTATTGAAGTCTTAGTTGGTATTCCAAACTTAGTTGTTGTTATTTTGATGATTATGATTTTAGACCCTGGTATTGTCGCGATTATTATCGCTCTCACCATTACTGGCTGGACAGGGATGGCCCGAATAGTTCGTGGTCAAGTTTTAAAACTTAAAGGTCAAGAGTTTGTGCTGGCGTCTCGAACACTAGGTGCGAGCCATACGCGAATTTTGACAAAACACTTAATTCCAAACACAATTGGTTTAATTATTATCAACGCGATGTTTACAATTCCGAATGCGATCTTCTTTGAAGCGTTCTTAAGCTTTATTGGTTTAGGTTTACAAGCACCGGATACATCGCTCGGTACATTAATTAATGATGGATTTAAAGCACTTCAAGTAAATCCATACATCATGATTTTCCCTGCGATCGTTATGTCACTCATCATGATTGGATTTAATATCCTTGCTGATGGTTTACGTGATGCACTCGATCCGAAAATGAGAGAATAGGAGGTAGAAAAAATCCATGGAAAATATTTTAGAAGTTAAAAATTTACATGTTTCTTTTGATACCTACGGTGGTGAAGTGCAAGCGGTACGCGGTGTTACTTTCGATTTAAAGAAAGGTGAAACACTCGCTATTGTAGGTGAGTCAGGTTCAGGTAAATCAGTAACAACACGTGCACTTGCAAAACTGATTCCTTCACCTCCTGGTCGCATCAAAGAAGGCGAAATTTTATTTGAAGGTAAAAACCTTGCGCAGTTAAGTGAACGCGAGATGCAA
Source organism: Halolactibacillus halophilus (assembly GCF_900115605.1). GTDB lineage: Bacteria > Bacillota > Bacilli > Bacillales > Amphibacillaceae > Halolactibacillus > Halolactibacillus halophilus. The sequence goes on along the minus strand of NZ_FOXC01000016.1, from coordinate 15,437 downwards.
AAAATTCGGGGGAAAGATATTTCAACGATTTTTCAAGATCCGATGACGTCACTTAACCCAACAATGAAAATCGGCTCACAAGTTATGGAAGGGTTACTTAAACACCATAAAATCAGTAAAAAAGAAGCGCGTAAGCGTACGTTAGAATTACTTGATTTGGTTGGTTTACCTGATGCTGAGAAGCGAATTGATCAATACCCCCACCAGTTCTCTGGTGGACAACGTCAACGGGTTGTGATTGCGATTGCGCTTGCTTGTGGTCCAAAGATTCTGATTGCCGATGAGCCAACAACAGCGCTTGACGTTACAATTCAAGCACAGATTTTAGAATTAATGAAAGATATCCAGAAAAAAGTTGATAGTTCGATTATCTTTATTACACACGACCTTGGTGTTGTTGCGAACGTAGCTGACCGTGTGGCCGTTATGTACGCAGGTAAAATAGTAGAAATCGGAACAGCAGATGAAATTTTTTATAATCCAAAACACCCATATACATGGGGATTACTTGGTTCAATGCCAACACTGGATAATGAAGAAGAATCATTGGTTGCGATTCCGGGTTCACCACCTGATATGTTGAACCCTCCAACAGGAGATGCCTTTGCGGCGCGTAATGAATATGCGATGGAAATTGACTTTGTTGAACAACCGCCAATGTTTAAAGTATCAGATACACATTATGCGGCAACGTGGTTACTCCATGAACATGCACCTAAAGTGGAGCCGCCTTTAGCGGTTCAATCACGAATGAAAGATAATCTACATGCGAACGTGCCTGGGGAACGTAAAAAGGAAGGTGACCGTTCATGAGTAAAGAAAAACTATTAGAAGTAAAAAATCTAAAACAACACTTTAAAACAGGGCGACATACTACCGTTAAAGCCGTTGATGGAATTACCTTTGATATTTTTAAAGGTGAAACCTTTGGGCTTGTAGGGGAGTCTGGTTGTGGTAAATCAACAACTGGCCGTAGTATTATTCGTCTTTATAACGCTACAGAAGGTGATGTTTTATTTAAAGGCGAAAGTGTTCATGGCAAGAAAAATAAAGCAGACCTTAAAACATTCAATCAAAAAATGCAAATGATTTTCCAGGATCCTTATGCATCATTAAATCCACGTATGACGGTTATGGATATTGTTGCTGAAGGTTTAGATATTCACGGTCTTGTGAAATCACCTAAGGAACGTCAAGCGCGTGTATTTGAACTGTTAGAAACCGTTGGTTTAAGCAAAGAGCACGCGAACCGTTACCCTCACGAATTTAGTGGGGGACAACGTCAACGTATCGGAATCGCCCGTGCACTTGCGGTAGAACCTGAATTTATTATTGCCGATGAGCCGATTTCAGCACTTGATGTGTCGATTCAGGCACAAGTCGTTAACTTGCTTAAAGACTTACAAGACCGTTTCGGTTATACGTATCTTTTTATTGCCCACGATTTATCGATGGTTAAATACATTAGTGACCGTATTGGCGTTATGTACTTTGGTAAAATGGTAGAGATTGCCGATAGTGATGAATTGTATAAGAATCCAATGCATCCTTATACACGCTCGTTACTTTCAGCGATTCCACTACCCGACCCTGACTATGAGCGGACCCGTCGCCGCGTAGAGTATGATCCTGAAAAAGATCATGACCATAGTGAAGAACCAGTGTTCAGAGAAATTAAAAAAGATCACTGGGTGCTGTGTACTGAAAAAGAATTTGAACAATATAAAACTGAAATGAAATAATCTGTGACTGCGATTAACATTAATGTTAATCGCAGTTTTTCAATAAATCTAATGAATATTAATATGACAATACACGAGTTTGTGACTTTAGACTATTTTTTACAACATTTTTAAACAACGGTTTCTTTTCAGAACCAAATCGGCTAAAATAGACAAAAGAGTCACTTATTAAATAGCGGGGGTTATACATAATGAAACAACTTAGAATGCTAGCGATTTTTGTCTTTAGTTTAGGCATCTGGTTCGGTGTAAATACAAACGAAACTTATGCTGAAGAAACGGAATCTTTACATGTTAGTTTTAATCAGAAGCGAACAATTACCTTAGACCAAACGATGAAAGAGGCGAGCTTGCAGCGTTTTCGATTTGATTCAGGTTATACATTTACATATCCTGATGCCGTTAGAGGGATTTATTTAACAGGTCACTCCGCTGGTGGAAGTCGCTTTGAAACACTTGTTGAACTACTTAACAACACCGAGCTTAATGCGATGGTTATTGATATTAAAGATGATCACGGTAACTTAACCTTTAAGCCAGATGAATCATCACCTTACTATGACATTGCGAAAAACTACATTAGCGAACCTGAAGCGATGATGGATGCCTTAGAAGCAAATGGTATTTATCCAATTGCCCGAATTGTTGTCTTTAAAGATACAGTGTTGGCCGAAAAGCGTCCTGAACTTTCGTTTAAAGATGGCGGACAAATATGGAAAAACAACCGCGGCGAAGCTTTTGTTAATCCATTCATGAAAGAAGTTTGGGAGTACAACGTTGAACTTGCGAAATATGCGGTTGAAATGGGCTTTATGGAGATTCAATTTGATTATGTCCGGTTCCCAGAAGGTTTTGAGCGCCGTGATGAACAACTCACTTATTCTGAAGGTGATTATTCAAGTGGTGAGCTAAATAACACTAAAAAACGGGTTGAAGCGGTTTCTGATTTCGTTGAATACGCTAAGAATGAGTTGCATGATTATGGGGTCGAAATATCTGTTGATATCTTTGGTTACGCTGCAACTGTAGAGGAAACACCAGGAATTGGCCAAAACTTCACCCGTATCTCAGAACACGTTGATGTCATTTCATCAATGATTTATCCTAGCCACTGGTCTAATAATTATTTTGATATTCCAGTACCTGATAAAGAACCGTATCGCCTTACTGATGAATATGCGAAGGTAGAAAATGAGGTATTAGGGGCGCTTGGTGAGAACGCACCAACCTCTCGTCCATGGATTCAAGATTTTTCTGCGCCATGGATCTATAGCGGTGCTACCTTTACTTATGGTAAACAAGAGGTTGAGGATCAAATTCGAGCATTAAATGATAATGGAATCAATGAATTCTTATTATGGAATTCAAGCAATAAGTATACAGAAGGCGTTGATTACACGCCGACGAACTAATGAGTTAGACTAGATAATTGGTCGCTTGTTTTGCCATTGGTTCGTGAGTCTTGCTTGACACATAATCTGAATTAAGGAGAAAAGCATCCCTTTCTTAAGTGAAAGGGAGCTTTTTTGATGTAGGACCGAATAAATCCCTGATAAGCAGGGTATATAGAGTAAAAGCGAATTTTTTAAAAAAAGCAGCTTCTGTTATAATACAAAAGGATAGTAGAGAGGGGATGTTTTAAATGGATTGGTTTGAAAAATTAAATGAGTACTTTCCAGTACATGAAATGAAATCAAAAGAGCATATGGAGATGTTGTTAAAAGAACGTGGGGATGTCTATTATAAAGATGAATCGGATGACCATGTGATGATGTATGCGGAATTTGATGAGTTTATCTTCATCGACTACTTATATGTGGCAAGTCATACGAGAGGAACAGGAATCGGTCACCAATTAATTAAAAACCTAAAACAAAAAAATAAACCAATTATTTTAGAGGTTGAACCCGTTGATTATTCAGATACCGATACAAAGAAGCGTCTACACTTCTATAAACGTGAAGGCTTTACTCATGCAGCTTCAATTGGTTATAATCGACGATCACTAGTGACAAACGAAGATGCGCCTCTAGAAATCCTATTTTGGTCGCCATCAAATCAGGGTGAGGAAGGCATTTATAATCAAATGCGTCATATGTATGAACATATCCATACCTATAAAGATAAAGAAATCTATGGCAAGCGCTATCAAAAAGCCGATGAAGTCCTTTCATATGGCGATGCGGTTAAAAAATCAAATATTTTAGATGACTTAAACTAAAAGCTAGCACCTTAATCAGTAATCAGATTAAGGTGCTATCCTTTTCAGTCAAGAGGCAATGCGACGTTAAAATGGTTCGAAAATCGTAACAATGCAGAAGGATAGAAATATGAGGAAAAGAATTTATCTTGAATCCAAGGTAATATCTTGTCTTTCTCAACTAACTCCTTTATAATAAGAAAAGGTTGAGAAAGTTATTTTCAAAAAATATGTTTAACTTATCACAATGATGGGAAAAGTTATACCAGTATACACATTATATTCGTGGATTTGTGTAATTTATATGTAAAGTGAGGAAAAACCCTATCCAATGGGTATGCTTTTGATGTATACTATGAGTAGTAAATTAGATTATAATTATTTTAATCTAATAATTGACTGTATACAAATGATTTAACTATATAATAATTGAGGAGTGATGGTTGATGGTAACACTTTATATCTCACCAAGCTGTACCTCTTGCCGTAAAGCTAAAGCATGGTTAGAAGAACATGATATTCCTTACCAAGAGCGCAACATATTCTCAGATAATTTATCTGTGGATGAAATAAAGGAAATCTTACGCATGACTGAAGATGGCACGGATGAAATTATTTCAACGCGATCAAAGGTATTCCAAAAGCTCGATGTGGATATCGATCAAATGCCATTAAAGGATCTTATTAATGTCATTAAAGATCATCCTGGTATTTTACGTCGTCCAATTATCTTAGATGAAAAGCGTCTTCAAGTCGGTTACAACGAAGATGAAATTAGACGATTCTTACCTCGTAAAGTAAGAACGTTCCAATTACGTGAAGCGCAAAAAATGGTCAACTAAGCAACGGTTGAAACAAGACGCTACCTTTTGGGTTTGGGTCTTGTTTTTTTGTGTGTATCGAGTGACAAGACGTCATAAATACGATAAAATAGACATTCAATAGTTATAATTACAAGCTTAAGGCAGGTTTTTTCGGGTATGGTAATATATAGGGACATGTTTTACCACCACCTTTTCAGAAGGGAGAGAAGAGAGAATGAAAATAGAAAGAATCAATGATAACACGATTAAATTTTATATTTCGTATATGGATATTGAAGATCGTGGTTTTAATCGCGAAGAAATTTGGTATAACCGAGAACGCAGTGAACAGCTCTTCTGGCAGGTGATGGAGGAAGCTGATCACGCAGAAGAGGATTTTGAAATTGAAGGCCCTTTATGGATTCAAGTACAAGCGTTAGAAAAAGGCTTGGAGATTACTGTGACAAAAGCACAAATGTCGAAAGATGGGCAGAACTTAGAGGTGCCAGTCGATCAGATGGTGTCTCAAGATCAGATTCAAGACAAAATTGAAAGTTTATTGGAACAAGATCATAAGGGTGATCACTCGAATCAAGAGGATTATGATGACGAAGCGTATAAAATCTTGCCGAACTTAGTCAGTTTTAAAGATTTTGAAGATGTGATTCGATTAAGTCATGCGATCGATGCAGAATTTATTGATCATGCGATTTATCACTATATAGATAACTACTTTATGATTTATACGTTTGATGATGTTCATCTTGACGATATTGCCCAAGACGGATTAAAGAGTAAAATCGAGGAGTATAGCACTAAATCAAAACAATCGATTGCGATGATTTTAGAGTACGGCAAGCCGATCTTTGAAGAAGATGGTTTAACCGCGATGAAGCATTTGTTTGACCTATAAGTTATATGTTTTCCCCTAATGGTGATGTTTATGACTATTAGGGTTTTTTTACGTAGAGGGATTAATAAGCGTCTGTTTCATTCTTCATTATCAATACATCTAAAAACTTAACGAGAGAAAAGGCGTGATAGTCGAATCGATTGCGATAAATTTGTTATAATGAATAAATAAGATAAAATAAGGAGTGGATAGGATGAGTCAGAAGTTAATGACGCGTAATGAACAAAAAGTAAACGATACGTGGCGATTAGAAGATATTTTTGAAAGTGATGATCGCTGGGAAGAGGAACGTCAACGTTTACAAACTGAACTTGAACAGTTTAATGACTATAAAGGCACACTCGGTGATTCGGCAGAACAATTATATGCGCTATTTATTTTTGATGATGAGATTTCAGAGCGAATCGGTAAATTATATACATATGCCCATATGCGCTATGACCAAGATACAACGAATGCTCACTATCAAGAAATGAATCAAAAAGCACAGATGTTACTGACAAAAGCGATTAGTGAAACGAGTTTTATTGTGCCGGAGATATTAAAAATCGATGAAACAAGACTTGAAGGTTTCTTAACACGTCACGATGGTTTAAAAGGTTATGATAAAGTCTTACGTGATTTAAATAAAAAACGACCACATATCTTATCAGAGGATGAAGAAAAGCTCTTGGCAAGCATGAGTGAAGTTACCGGTGGAGCAAGCCAAACTTTTGGGATGTTAAACAATGCCGACCTCACCTTTCCGGATGTTACGAATGAAGACGGAGAGGCTGTTGAGTTAACGCATGGACGCTATATAAACTTCTTGGAATCCAAAGATGAAGAAGTACGTAAAAACGCTTATATGGCAATGTATGAAACGTACGGGAAGTTTATTAATACGTTTAGTGCGACGTTAGGCAATCAAGTTAAAAAAGATAACGTTTATGCGAAAGTGAGACATTATCAATCAGCGCGTGAAAAAGCGCTATCATCTAACCATATTCCAGAGACTGTCTATGACCAACTCGTTGAAGCGGTGAATGAACGACTCGACCTACTCCAACGTTACATTGCACTAAGAAAGCGGGTACTCAAGTTAGATGAATTGCATATGTATGACTTATATACACCGCTTGTGTCAGATGTAGAGGTAACATACACTTATGACCAAGCGCAAACGCTCATTCTTGATGCACTGGCGCCAATGGGAGAAGAATACGTATCTAGACTAAAGGAAGGTTTTAATAACCGCTGGGTAGATGTGTATGAGAATAAGGGTAAGCGTAGTGGAGCTTACTCCTCAGGTGCTTATGGCACTAATCCATACGTATTAATGAACTGGCAAAATAACTTGAATAATGTCTTTACCTTAGCCCATGAATTTGGTCATTCCCTGCATAGTTATTATACACGCGAGAATCAACCTTACCGTTATGGTGACTATTCTATCTTTGTCGCAGAAGTTGCTTCAACATGTAATGAAGCACTTCTTAATGAATACATGTTAAAGCAAACAGATGATTTAAAACAACAACTGTATCTACTGAATCACTTCTTAGAAGGCTTTAGAGGCACTGTGTTTAGACAAACGATGTTTAGTGAATTTGAACACTTGATTCATACGTTAGACCAACAAGGTGAAGCGCTCACAGCAGACCGTCTCACTAAAGAGTATGATCAATTAAACCGTAAGTACTTTGGTGATGCTGTCGCGTATGATGATTATATTGGTAAGGAGTGGGCCAGAATCCCGCACTTCTATTACAATTACTACGTCTATCAATATGCGACCGGTTATAGTGCGGCTCAAACGCTCGCCCATCAAATCCTTAAAGAAGGCGAGCCAGCGGTTGAACGCTACTTAAGCTTCTTAAAGGCTGGTAGTTCTGATGAACCGATTAATGTCTTAAAACAAGCGGGAGTCGATATGACTGAGAAAGCACCAATCTTACATGCGTTAGATGTGTTCGAAGAGAAATTAAATGATTTTGAAGCGTTACTTGAACAACTTGAAGTTTAATTAATAATGTAAACTAAAAAAACAGGTTAGCCTCTTGAGGCGAGCCTGTTTTTTAGTAAACACATCAATCAGTAAAAGCGGAATAATCGTACCAAGTATGACAATTTTGTGAAATGTATATAGAAACGCTTGCATAAGTTGGAAAACGTTGTTATAGTAGTTTGTGAGATGTTTAACAAACAAAACCCCTTTGTTTGATCTAAAACTTTCTCCCATCCCCCCATGACAATCTGTCATGGCATCATACGCACACATTGTGTGCGTATTTTTTCTGTCTGTTTTTAATCAAAAACCCTCCACATGATAGTGGAGGGGGAAATTAATCTTCTAAATAACGCCAATACATACCATGTTTAACCGGTATATGTTCAACAATGCGTTGTAATTTCAGTTTTTTCATTTCTTTACATGCCTTTTCAACAGGCCAATCGAAGATAATAGCTATTTCAACTGAACTTACAAATTTAAAATATCGAATAAAGTCAAGTAAATCAGGTATCTCCATTGGATAAACCTCGTGTTCAAGTAATTGTTTCAATATTTTAACATAAATCTCATAAGGGTATGCACCAGATAATTTCAATCCTTCATCCTCATCATCTTCATTGAAGAAAACAAGTGACGGGGTGTGATCAACGTCCATTTCTTTAGTTAGTTTCAGATCACAGCGGAGTGCTTTTTTAGCTGTATCAGAATGAAGGTCACGCTTAAATTCATCTGTATCTAAATGGACTTCTTTGGCGATTTGAATCAGTTCATTATCTGTTGATATGTCCATTTTATATAAGAAGAGTTTTTCTTGTACCTTTCTTAAATAACGTCGGCCCGCTTTGATACCTTGCAGTTCAGCTGTTTTAATCGCAATGGAAACATTTATAGGATAACTGATAGGATTTTCAATCCAAAGATCTCCGTCGCAACAAACGCCAGTAACACAAGCCGTCTTCTCCCATTGTGCTTTTAATTTTTTCGGTGTGTGTAAATCATCTTGATAAATATTTGACCATTTCCCGGTAAGAATCGGCCGAATCGTAAAGAAGCGTCCATATTCTAGTTGAAGTTTACGGATAATTGGGTCAAGTGACCAGGCTTCAGGGCAGAGTGGGTCAGTAAACATGTATATTTCAATCGGTTTTTTTAAGAGATCAAAGAAGCTATACTGTGCCTCTTTAGGTTGAGTGTGATTAAGTTCAGGCCCAGTGTGGTTTGCGCTCACATCGATTCTCCTTTCCTACAAGTTCTTATTAAACACGATGTGTTCAACAACCTTATTGTATCAGTCTCATTGAAAAATAGGCAACTAATATGATTATGATACGTTATTTAGTGCGCTATAAAATCGTGCGATTTTATTTGGTGTTTCCTTTTTCGTAATTGAAAAACGTGTTAACAATCCATCTAGACGCGCCTCTGTTACCTTAAGGCTCGGACCCTCAATTTCAAGTTCATAATCAACTTGACCGAGGTAGTGACTCTCATCTAGCACGACGAGAACACCATCTTGGTTAACCTCAATGCGATTCGTTTCCAAAGTGCCACCGAAAACAAGCGCCTCAATCGGTACACCAAGAGCTTTGATGCGTGTCTCAATAGCGGGTTTTATCGTCCCATTGTTCGCTATAAGCTGATTGGCTTCTTGTTTTGTAAGTGGTTCATGTGTTTCAAGCAAGCCATCGCCTTGAGGCTGTTTTAGTGTCAGAACGAAGGCGCCATTTTTCTCGCGGATTCGAAGGGCGGAACCGGTTTGTTTTAATTGAAAATCAGCTGTTTCAAAATAATGATTGCGTTGTTTTTTTGGCGTAACGTCACTGAGGGATAACCCCGTGATTAAATGATTGTATTCGTCTTTAGTAAGTAAATTTTTACGCTCGATTTCTAGTTCTTGCATCATGTCAGTCCTTTATGAGTTTTTCTCTAAGTATAAGGAAGATAAGCGGATCTGTCGAGATTTAAAGCTTGTAAAAAGGGAATATGGTACAATAAGGGTAGATATAGATTGATGAAGAGGTGATTGATATGACTGAAGAAATGAATTGGCACCAACTACTTGTCCCGTATACACAAGTCGTTGATGAATTAAAAGTAAAGTTGAGAGGTATGCGCAAACAGTTTGAAATTGAAAAGAAGCATTCACCAATCGAACTTGTGACAGGCCGAGTTAAACCTGTTCAAAGTATGTTTGATAAAGCCCGGCGTAAACAATTAACAGATGATCAGATTGAATCGGTATTACAAGATATTGCCGGAGTGAGAGTTGTTTGTCAATTTGTTGATGATATTTATACGATTGTTGATTTATTGAGAAAGCGTGACGATTTTCAGGTTATAGAAGAAAAAGATTACATAAAACATAAAAAGGACAGTGGTTATCGGTCCTACCACGTCATTATCAAATACCCGGTTCAAACGATTCATGGGAAGAAATATGTGACGGCTGAAATTCAAATTAGAACACTTGCGATGAACTTTTGGGCGACCAATGAACACTCGTTAAATTATAAATATAAAGGTCAAATTCCACAAGATATTAAAAAGCGATTAAAAAAAGCAGCGGAAGCAGCGTTTCAACTCGATGAAGAAATGGCGAAAATTAAGGACGAAGTCCAGGAGGCTCAGTGGATCTTTAATCAAATTAGACCAAAGTTCAAGAAAATGGGGGATGAAGAATGAAACGATTCGTGGTAACGTCTAAAGGTGATGAAAAATCAAATGCGATTAAAATGATTCTTGATCAATATTTAAGTGACTTCGACTTAGTGATGGATGAAGATGCGCCTGATTTGGTCATTACCGTTGGTGGAGATGGCACCTTTCTTCATGCCGTTCATCAATATTTTCACCGGTTAAAAGATACGGCTTTTATTGGGGTACACACGGGACACCTAGGTTTTTATGCGGACTGGTTACCTGATGAAATTGAAAAGCTCGTAATTGAAATTTCAAAAGATAAGTTTGATATTGCTGAATACCCATTACTCGAAGTGAAAGTATTTAAAAAGGATGTCAAGGACTACGAGCGTTACTTAGCATTAAATGAGGCAACGGTAAGAAAAATTGAAGGGTCTGTCGTGATGGACATTAATATTAATGGCGACTTGTTTGAACGATTCAGAGGTGATGGTTTATGCATGTCGACCCCATCAGGTAGTACCGCTTATAATAAAGCACTTGGTGGTGCGATTATTCACCCTTCGCTTTCAACGATGCAGTTAACAGAGATGTCATCGATTAATAACCGGGTGTACCGAACAATTGGCTCACCACTTATTTTTCCGAGCCACCATGTTGTACAATTTAAGCCGGTGAATGAAGCACAGAGCTTTTTAATGACGATTGATCACTTAACAAAATCAGTCGATCATGTGAACTTACTCGAGTGTACGGTCGCTAAAGAAAAAATTAAATTTGCGCGTTTTAGAGCCTTTCCATTCTGGAAGCGGGTCCATGATTCGTTTATTTCGGATGAACGGTAGTCGGAAAATGATTCGCTTTCATGTACAAACAGATGGCTTAAACGTCCGTGATTATTTATTAACTAAGGCAAACTTGTCTCGCCAAACATTAAAGAAGATAAAGTTTGCGGGTGGAGCCATTTACTTAAATAACACACCAGTCAATGTAAGAGCACCGGTTAAAAAAGGCGACACGATTGATTGCCTATTACCAAAAGAAGTGCGTTCACCGAACCTGTATCCGGTTGAGATGCCACTTAAAATCATCTATGAAGATGATTTTATTCTTGTAGTCAATAAGCCGGCAGGGTTACCTGTCATGCCTAAAATGGGCCATGACACAGCTTCGCTTGCACATGGTCTCATTCATTATTACAATCAAATAAATCTCCCTTATACCGTTCATATTGTGACAAGACTAGACCAAGATACGTCAGGGCTCGTGCTCGTCGCTAAACATCAACTGGCCCACGGGTATTTTCGAGATATGAAAGTAAAACGCCGTTACTTAGCTGTAGTTGAAGGTAAATTAAAAGAAACAAGTGGCATCATTACCTTACCGATTGCTCGCAAACCTGGCTCGATTATTGAACGCTCGGTAGATTATGACGGTAAACACGCCGAAACCCATTACTGCGTGGTCGAAGAAGCAGATGCGTGGAGTTTGTTGAATATTGAACTAAAAACAGGGCGAACCCATCAGATACGGGTCCATTTTAGTCATCTTCAGCATCCGTTAATCGGTGACACCTTGTATGGCGGTACAAAAGATATAGCCAATCGGCAAGCGCTGCATTGTTATCATTTAGCTTTTACGCAGCCCTATACAAATGAAGTGCTATCATTTATCGCGCCGTGGCCAGATGATTTACCGGCAATACAAGGTGATTTGTCCACATTAACAGCCCAAAAACTTATTGATGAATGAGAACAAGACAGAAATATAAATAAAACTTGACACCACGAGTGGTGTCAAGTTTTAGGTTTAATCATTTTCAAAATCAGTGAAACGTTCCGGTTGAAAAGGTTGCCGAGAGTCAACGGTCATCATCGTTCGTTCAGGGACACGCATTGCCATTAGCTTATTACCAAAAATACAACCGAGGTCAATGTTGACAGTATTATTTGAAATATACGGGCGCAAAACCGGCGTGTGACCATAGATGACGAGCGTTTCTCCATTATGGTGCGGTGTCCAATCAATCCGCACAGGTCGACCATCTGGGTGATATTCTTTTGGTTTGGGTCCGTATAAAACAAAGGCTTTGACATGTTTACTCGTCTGGCCAATCATATGGTTAAGAATGCCCGCATGGCTGATGACGACATTTAAATGTTTGTCATAGTGATAGAGCGGGGCTTGATTGTAAAGTGTCATAAACTGTCGTTTTATTTGGTCTTTGTCTGTTTGGTTTAGCTGGTTATATTCTGTAATCGTCGTTTCTAAACCGTGTTTAACGTCAACGTTATTTCCGAGGAAATAACGGTACAATTTATCGCAATGATTTCCCGGAACATACACAGCAATTTGGTCAACGACAACCAGTTGATAGACAAGCTCAATTACTCTCAGTGATGCAGGACCACGGTCAGTTAAGTCACCAACAAAAGCTAAGCGGCGGTGATCGTCGTGATAGAAGTGCCCATTTTTTTCTATGTAGCCGAGTTGTGCGATCAATTCAACCAATTCTTCGTAACATCCGTGGATATCACCAATAACGTCAAGGGCCATGTGATCATCTCGCTTTCATCTAAAGTTAAGGTTTATGTTAGTATTTTACCACGTTTATGACGATCTATTCATGACGTGTGCTCATAATTGGTGTTTATACCAATATAAAAGGGGGAATAAGGAGTGTACATTAACGAGAAAGTTTTAACAAAACATAGACCAACTTGTTAATGTTATTATCTAAATTAGGCGAGGAACCCCTCATCTTCAAATTTCGCAAGAAATTGAGGTGAAGTAGTTCAAGTCAAGAGTTAACAGGGGGGACGATGATGGATACTATTACAAACGAAACACTTTATCAGAGTTTACTTAACGGAGCAAAAGAGGTCATGCATAATCGAATGTTTTTAAATAAGATTAATGTTTTTCCCGTTGCTGATGGTGACACAGGCAGTAATCTTTTTTCGACAATGCAAAGCATTGTTTTTCATGCTGAGTTAAAAGAAGATGCAAAATTAACGTTAGAATCGATTGCGGATTCAGCTATTATTGGTGCAAGAGGAAACTCAGGACTTATTTTTGCGCAGTACTTTCAAGGCTTAAGTGAAGCAATGAAAAATGATACCGATGTGACCAAAGAAGCTTTTATTGCCGCTAGTAAAGCCGGTATGGACTATGCCTACCAAGCAATTGAAAAACCGGTAGAAGGAACAATGCTTACAATTATGAAGGCGTTCCATGATGCGTTGTATCAAGCGAGTCAACAAATTAGTGCCTTTGATGCGCTGATTGAGAATGCGTTAGCTCAAGTCGATATTGCGGTTGATCATACAACCGATCAATTAAAAATTTTGAAACAATCCGCCGTCGTTGATTCAGGGGCAAAAGGATTTGCTTATTTTGTGAAAGGCTTCTTAGATGGGCTCAAAGGCAAGCTGATTGTGGGTGACGCGCTGACGAGTGAAGAAGTGTTACCGGCGATTGAGCATGAACATGAGGATGCCTCATTACAATACCGTTACTGTACTGAAGCACTGATTGAAAAAACAACAGACTTACCAGATTTGAAACAGCTCCTTCATGACTTAGGTGATTCGATTGTTCAAGTGAATGGCAAGCAAAAAGTACGGGTGCATGTGCATACAAATGAGCCAAGTGAAATGTTTAAGCGCTTAAGCCAGTACGGTAAAATCTTAGAACAAAAAGTTGATGATATGGTTGGGCAATATAACCGTATTCACCACCGGAAATATCAAACTGTTATTGTGACCGACTCTATTGCTGATTTACCACAAGAAGTTATTGATGATGAACAAATCCATATGGTTAACTTATCAATCCTTGTTGGTGATGAATCGTACCTTGATAAACTCACCGTCACGAATGAGAGATTATTTGAACTAGCAAAAGAAAAAAAGACGCACCCAACGTCATCCCAACCGACTATTAAAAGTATCGAAAACATGTACCGATACCTACTATCATACTACGATGATATTATTGTGTTTACAGTTGCTAGTGCGTTAAGTGGGACGTATAATGCATTTATAAAATCACGTAATAGCTTTACCCATGAACAAAATCGCATCCATGTGATTGATACGAAACAAAACTCAGTCGCAGAAGGGCTACTTGTATGGGAAGCAACGCAGAAATTAAAGGCTAAGACGCCGGTTGAGCAATTAATCTTAAATACGAAGCAGTCGATTAAACAATCAAAGATTTTAGTTAAAATTAATACACTTGATAACATGATTGCTTCCGGTCGATTAAGTGTAAGGGCAGGCTCATTGGCAAAAAAGGTCGGCTTACGCCCAATTATTACGTTGGATGAACAAGGTGATGGTGGGATTTTCAAAATTGCCTTTCATCCTGATAGAGCGTTAAAGAAAATTTTAAAACATCTAAAGAAATTAGATCAGACGAAAGGAATTAAACATTACGCCGTTACTTATGTCGATGATCGATCACTCGGTGAAGCTTTCACGGAGTCTTTAACAGAAGCATTAGGCAGACCACCTGTTTATATGACAAAGAGTTCAGGTATTATCGCGATGGGTGCTGGGGTAGGCGCTGTTGCTGTGAGCTATATTACAAACGAAGAGTAAGCGAGAAAAACGGAACGAAACAATTATAAGGAGGGATTCGATGCGTTTTTTGATTATTTATCTCATTACATTTGTCGTCTTTATTGTGATTGATTTGATCTGGTTAGGCTTTATTGCTAAAAATCTTTACCAGGAACATATTGGCTTTATCATGAGTAAAAAACCGAATTGGGTGGCAGCGATTATCTTTTATCTCATCTTCATTTTCGGTTTGATTTACTTTGTTATTAATCCAGCTCTTGATTCTGGTAGTTTTACTGAGGCGTTATTACGCGGGATGTTATTTGGCTTTATCACCTATTCGACCTACGATTTAACCAATCTTGCTACACTTGAAGGTTGGCCCATTAAAATTACCATCATTGATTTAATTTGGGGGACATCGTTAGGTGGCCTAGTCTCAAGTATTAGTTACTGGTTAATACAATTTATTTAATACGATGAAAGGGTTCTTTGTCAAATGGTGTTGGTGAGAAGTTTTAACCAATAATTTCAAGTTTATATTTCACATGTTTCGGCTCTTTTTATGCAGCTGAAACATG
>NZ_FOXC01000071.1 GCF_900115605.1 Halolactibacillus halophilus | reverse complement strand
TCACCCTTTCATGGCAAAACCGCTGCCATAATGATGATCGAACACTAGGTGGTATCTTTTATGAATTAAGTGACGAAATTAATGAACTTGATTGGCCTCATGCATTATATCAGCTCTTCGAGCTTCTTGAAGATACCCTTAAACAAACAAATAATAAAATACAAAATATTATCAAAAAGCAACTCCAACAATGGTATGATGCCTTGCCTAGCTACATCAAGGCCTACCTGCCAATTTTGGGGTGCGAAAGTTGAGTTAACTACTAATCAGTTAATATAATATTTCAAAAATGACTATTTATATACTTCAAAGCAGGAGATATTTATATAGAAACTTCAACAATTACACGTTAGGAACCAAGTTAATTTAGGAATCCTAAATTCCCCCTCTTAAAAGCATTAATAAACATTCTATAGAAAGTATCGGGAGCAATTGTTCTATTAGAATATTTCTTCATGCACGATAGACGCAGAAATATTGAGTAAGGAGGCGTTAATTTGGAAAAGCAGAAGAAGAGAATTAATAAAGTAATGCAGTGGTTAGGATTTATTATTGTTATGTTATCAATATTAGTTGATGGAATAATCCTAAACAAAAGTAGTATTGAACGTCTATTTGGCATCTCATACTTTTCTTGGATTGGTTTTATTGTAGGTGCAGGAATTACAATAATCTATACACTTAAAGAGAATATATCAAGGGATAAATAGTTTGAAACAGACGGTTATTTCCTAAAGAGAGAAGGCGCTTTTTTCTTGGTGCTATAATGTTTATCGCATTAAGGCGAGAAGACACCTTCCTCAAGTGCGTTAGCACGAGGTGGGTGATGAATCGCTTGTTTTGAATATTTTTGAAGTGACAAACATATATTCCTAATGGTATAATTAAAGCATTAACAGTGATCGTCACAAAACAAAGAGAAGGTGGGTATCATGGGTATGAAGGCTATTTTTTCAAATCGCTTATATAAGCATAAAATCGACCCTGATTTTGTTATGTCCATGGATCACACCCTCCGGGTGTTTAATCAAGCTAAACATTTTCGCTATCAAGCGGAGGTCCGGGAGCTTAGGGGCGTGAAAGCGAAAAGTTCTGTCTCCATCCATCAACGGTTAAAGCAACGTTACGGATTAAATGATTATTATGCGAATAGCGCTGTTCAAGAAGGACGCGCGCTTCTATCTGCGCAAAAAGAATTGAAGAAGGTGTACATACGTAGTAAAAAAGAACAAATGTAAGCGCCAATTGAACGAGTATATACCTTTTGTGCCATCCTCCATTTACAATAAAGTTAACTTTATTGAAATGGAGGATAATTTTATGACCAATAAACAAGATATTGTACCCGTCACTTTAAAGAGTGAATCGCAGCACCAAATGAACAATAAAAAAACACAGACGAAATCAACCGTTGCTTTTCAAGTAACGAAAGGATCAATGTCACCGTCAAGAACTTTTGAACAATTTTTGCTTGTTAATTTTGAACAGTTTACGTGCTTTAAGTGACCACTTATTTTCTGAGAATCTTCAAAAAGAAACGGACCTTGGTTCAATCAGCTTTTCGCAATTAGGACGTCGATTAAATAAAATTCCAACGGAATTTTTTAGATCTCTTTTTCTTAAGTTAGTTGCCGATATCCAGGTAAAAACGGATTTTAATCATCAACGAAAAGTGACAATGCACCTTAAGGTTATTGATTCAAGTGCGCTACCATTGAATCTCTAAAGATATCCATGGGCGGAGTTTCGACAGATAAAAGTGGGAGCGAAATTACATCTGCGCCTTGTCTTTGTTGAGAAGGGTTGTTCATATCCTGATCAAGTGATTCTTATAAAGACTAAGACGCACGACCGATCGCAACTAGAAGTCTTTGTTGATGATAAATCCTACATGTATGTGTTTGATTGTGGATATTTAGACTACAAAAAATTTGACCAAATGGCTGATGAAGGCTATTACTTTCTTACGCGTCTTCGAAAAAATGCCGTTATTCGTTCGTTAAAGACCATCAAACTGCCTGAAAACTCAGATGCCATTTCTGACGAAATGATTGTTATTGGTTCCACTCAAGCACGATGCGAGAACACTTTTAGATTGATAAAGATTTATGACAACACGCGTGTTGATTAACCATAATTATACAGATTTCCAGTCGCGAGTTTCTGCTGCCATTTCGCTAATTCGCTGATTTCTAAGCGCCATTCTATCGGCAAGGCATCACAAAGAAGCAGGCGTAAGAAGCCTGTGAAGGACAAGGGCTTACAGTAGGCTCCTTTGCTTCCGTGTGTATGTAGGAATTTCAGTAGAACATACGCAATCAATGCAGCGAATAGTTGATTGAATACCGCGTTTTCAGTTGTACCAAATAGAACCGGTACATTTAAGTTCTGTTTTACCCACCGAAAGAAAGATTCGATTGCCCATCGAGATTTATACATGCCGGCCACCTCTTCAGCTGTCACATTCATCAAACTCGTAATGACGCTGAGTACTTGGCCTTCGTAATCCAGAAACTGTACAACGCGATGACGTTGTTTGGTTTGCTTCTGCGGTGTTCCGAGTCTACAAGTGAAATCAGCGATCACGTTGGACCCTTCGGGCCGCCTTCCTTTTAAAGATTTCTTCCGGTTCAGTTGAATATTATCCTTTAAGCGAAAGACGAAGTCTTGCCCATTTTCTAGATAGTCATCGACCTTATCGATGGAGAAATAAGCACGATCACCAACTAAAATGAAACGAGAATCTTCGAGTTCTTTTCCGATAGGGCCATCATGTTTTAAACCGGTCGTTTCGACGACGTGGAGAGGCATGTCGGTTTCATTCGTGAACCCGACATGAAGTTTAATACCAGCACGTTCTCCGTGATATAAAGCCCATGGTAAGCGTGTTTTTCCGACTGTAATTGTCGTGGAGTCAATCGAAAGAAGCGCTTTGGGAAGTTTTAATTTGCGACGGGCCGCACGATTTAACTTACCAATCATCACTTCCATGACACGTTTAACAATCGCATAATTCAGCCCTTTCAAGTGTTTAGACAAAGAAGAATGATCAACTGCCGTCAATCCAACACTTCTGCCAACATCCGCCGCATGACGGAGGCTCTTCCATTCATTTGCCGCAGAATGAACAAGATAAGATAAAATGACAGCAACCGTGCACTTACGTGCCTTTTCCTTGTACTGAAATTCTTCTAGGATTGCTTGAAGTTCTTCTTCTGTAAGAAAGTTTTGAATTAATGTCCTGAGCGTGGTATGCTTGTTCATGAGAGATGCCTCGTTTCGTAAATGTTGGTTTAGTCACTTACATTTTACAAGAGGCGTCTCTTTTTTTCATGTGTTTAGTTTGGAAGTATTCGGTTAATCAACACGCGTGTTATGACAACAAAGATGACATACTGAATCTCATTACTAATCGATTTGACTTAAGTGCTAAACATATCGCGGACATGTATAAATCGTGCTGGACCATCGAACTTTTCTACAAATGGATTAAGCAACATCTGAACATTAAGACTTTCTATGGCAGAAGTGAGCAAGCAGTACATAATCAGATATATGCCGCGCTGATTACTTATTGTTTGTATGTTCTCATTCACCTTGAAACAAATAGTGAAAAGACCTATCTAAGGATTACACGCTCACTAAAAGCGAGTTTATGGAATTCTCCTCATGTGTGGATAAGTGCGATTCAAGGAAAATCAGTGCCGTGAGGCATCTAACCCACTATCTGTCGCTCTGAATTTTAAAATAGTTAAAAAACGGATGATTACTACCTTTATTCAGGTGCTTCCTTTTTTGTCAAAAAAATAATTGGAGGTTGTTCAGCATATTCTAATTATATTTATGCGACGCTAGTGACTTTAGATACATAACTTTAAACTTTGTGAAAAAAGTTCATGCAAAAGGCTTCACTTTTTTCATAAGTCGCGCTATACTATAACTATAATAAAATATCTCGAGTTTGACACTTAATTAAAACAAAAACTCTCTAACCCCTTATTTTACAGGGGTTTAGAGAGTTTTTTCGCTTTTGAAAAAGTGAGTACTATTTTGCTTTTCTGGATAGCTTTAAATTATTTTTCATTTTTTTAATGGTATT
>NZ_FOXC01000019.1 GCF_900115605.1 Halolactibacillus halophilus | reverse complement strand
ACTATTATCTTAACCCTTTTCCTCAATAAATTTCAACTCTTCATAACGTTCCAACCCTTGGTATATCAACGAAAATTTTATACTTTCCTATACTATGAAAAAAGACACCCAAAATGCGTGTCTTTTTTCCTTTCATTTTATTTGCCTTAACTTAATGACTGGATTCTGCCACTATGAATGTAGCGGACAACCGATACGTATGCGTTGGGTAGAGTGTAAATTCAGGATGTGTTTTTTGCCCCCATGAATCATCGCCTCCAATTCCCATCTGACAGGCATTAACTGTCATCACCGTTTCAGTCACTTCAGGTAACAGGTGGTGATGCGTTGCTCGTTCTAGTTGGTCACTTCGGTACGGTAAAACACTCACTTCAAACGGTGTTTCGCTTGTGACTATCACGTCTGATGCGTTATTTGTAACGTTGATACGGCGGACATCGATTTTATTGCCGCATGCCTGTGGTTTTAAATACGGCACGATTTGGTCTTTAACATGTCCGGTATAATGACCAAATAACTGAGACGTGTAGCGGTCAATATACGACTCTTCTGGTCCGCGACCAAGATAGTCTAATGTTTGATAGTCTTTTGTTAGGCCAAAGACAAGTCCAACTGCTGGTATTTCAGGTAACGCACGATTCGGTGTAAACCGGTAATCCATCGCGATTGTCCCGTCCGCTCGAATATTTAAGTGCAGACTTGTCTCACTATCAAGCAGTGCTTTATAGCGGTGTGTGATGGTGACATTGACTGCTGTTTTTGTCGTGTCACAAGTAATGGATTGTAACGTCATCGTGTCGGTTGCGTCTTTAAAACATGCACTTCGCTTATCTAAACCATTCCCCCGGTCATTATCTGTCATCGCGCGCCAGAAGTTCGGTTTTACTGGGCTTGTTAGAATGTTTTGTCCGTTTCTTGATAGCTCAGTAATCAAACCTGTCTCAGTTGAAAGTGTGATGGCGATGGCCTCATTCTGAATCACCATCGTTTCTGCTGTTTCACTTACTGATAAAGGCGACATGTCTGTTTCTATTATTTCTCTCACAACTGGCATTAGCTGATGTGGTAACCCAAACTGATCATAGGCAACACAATCACCTTTAGCCGCAAAAGCAGTTGCTTCTTGATAACGCATGGATACATTTATATGATAGCTCTCTTTCATATGTTCTGGTAAGGTTGGATCAAATGTCACGGTGATTTGTTCACCCGGTGCACAGTCAACGGTCGTCGTCTCTGTTTTTACAATATCTCCGTCGACTAACCAATCAAATCTTAGGCTATAGTCTTTTAAGTTCGTAAATAAGAACCGATTTTCCAGCGTCATTTCACCCTTAACAGTATCTACTAACGTAAACTGAACCGGTTGATATTGACGTTTTACTTCTGCGAGTTTTGGTGTTGGGCGCCCATCCGCAAACACAATCCCATTCCCGCTAAAGTTACCATCATGTGGCGACTCACCAAAGTCTCCGCCATAGGCAAGAAATGGTGTGCCGTCTGCACTGTAGTGCTGTAACGCTTGGTCTTTAAAGTCCCAAATAAACCCGCCTTGTAGAATATCATACTGATAAAACAAGTCTTGATACTGATTAAAGTTACCGAGTGAATTCCCCATCGCATGCGAATATTCACAGAGAATATACGGCTTTTTATTTGGCGCATCACTTTCGGCATATTGTTTAATACCCTCTGGCGAAATATACATCGTACTCTCGACATCACTCGCCTTCTCAGAGTCGCGGTAATGGAATACCCCTTCATAATGAACGAGACGAGATGGGTCTTTTGCTTTAAAGTAATCGTGCATCTTAATAAAGTTATCACCACCGAACGATTCATTACCGAGTGAGTAAATTATGATCGATGGGTGATTTTTATCCCGCTCTAACATACTTTCCGCTCGGTCTAGAACGTTTTCGGTCCATTCTGGGCGACTGCCTGGGACGGTATCTTCTAGTGTTTGTTGGCCGTAGTACCATGAGCCGTGTGTTTCTAAGTTCACTTCATCAATGACATATAGACCGTACACATCACATAGATGGTACCAATACGGATGATTCGGGTAGTGCGAGGTTCTGACCGCATTAATATTAGCTCGTTTCATCGTTAAGATATCTTCAAGCATGTATTCTTTTGTGACTGCACGACCGACATCATAATGAAATTCATGACGGTTCACGCCTTTAAAGACAATCCGTTCACCGTTAATTTTCATCAAGCCGTCTTTTAATTCAAACGTACGAAAACCCGCTAGGTGCTTCTCTGATACGTATACATCCTTTTCCGGTTCTTTTAAACTGACTGTCACCGTATAAAGATACGGATGTTCCGCTGACCATTTCTTCGGCGCATCAACAGCGGATTGGAGTGTCACAGTTTCTGTACCTTCTGATATCGTCACAGTCTTCTCAAGTGGCGCGTCAAAAACGGGGACATCCCCGTCATAGAGATTTACAAGACACGTTACCGTACGTTTTTCATCGCTATAATTTCTAAGGGTCACATCAATATTAAACATTCCATTTTGATAATGCTCGTCAAGCTCGGGCTTAATGAATGTGTTATCAATATGAACAACCGGTTGACGATAAAGGTACAGGTCACGGAAAATCCCACTTAAGCGCCAAAAATCTTGGTCTTCTAGCCAGCTCGCATCAGACCAACGATACACTTCTAATGCAAATAAGTTCTCTCCTGCTTGTAAGTAAGGGGTCACATCAAATTCACTTGCGGTAAACGTATCTTCACTGTAGCCGACGAAATCACCATTGATCCATAAGTAAAAGGCTGACTCCACTCCTTCTAGTCGGAAATAGACCGGTTCATTCATAAAGTCGTCGGATAAGGTGATTGTTTTACGGTAATGACCGACAGGGTTATAGTTTGTTGGCGCAAACGGCGCTTTTATATCTTCGTGTTCAACCCAAGGATAGGTCGTATTGCTATATTGCGGGTAATCATAGCCTTCTAATTGCCAGTGACTTGGAACAGTAATCGGTTTAAATGCCGACGGGTCATAGTCTGGCTGATAAAAACTGTCGAGTTTCTCACTCGGATTTTTGACCCAGTAGAAATCCCACTCACCGCTAAGTGATAAATAGCGATTTGATTGTTCTTTCTCACTTTTTAGGGCAGCTTGTTCTGAATCAAACGGCATATGGTCAGCCGTTAACGTACGACGGTTTAACTGGAAAATATCAGGGTTATTGTTCCACTCGGGATACCCGTTTACTGGTGGTGTATAGCTATATTTGGGATAACGTTTCATTATGCTTCCTCCATTAAATTAAAGTGTAAGAGATAGGCGCGGGAATCACCGGCATCGCTCCGGTCAATATGACGGTCGAGTTCGATACCATGATACATCAGCTGATCGCCGTAAAAAGTATGATCAGTACCGACTAAATTGTAGCGTCTATCTGGTTGTAAATCTGCTAGTTTCAGTTGTCTAAAGCCTGGGTTTGGCACTGCTTTTTTTTGAATATAGGTGACGATGACGTCCGTCCCGCTTTCAGAAGTGAATTGCCAACTCGCATGTATTGGGTCGCTAAACGGGCTAATGAGGCGCGTCATTTTACCGAACTGGACCATCGCTTGAATGTTTTTGTACGTACTAATTTGCTTACGAATAACTGCTTTTTCCTCTTCAGTTAATTGACTCGGGTCGAGCTCATACCCAAGCATCCCGCTAAAACTAACCACACCTCTTGTATCAAGTGGCGTGATGCGTCCGGTTTGGTGGTTTGGTACCGCTGAGACATGGGCCCCCATCATTGATGCTGGATAGACAAGTGAGGTGCCGTATTGAATCTTGACGCGCTCTAATGCATCGGTATCATCACTCGTCCAGGCTTGTGGTGCGTAGTACAACATCCCCGGGTCAAACCGGGCCCCGCCCGCAGCACATGATTCAAATAACACCTTAGGGAAAGCTTCTGTCAGTAACGCATATAACCGGTACACACCGAGGATATAGCGGTGCCTAAATGATGCCTGATCATCTGCGCTGAGCGTTGTGGAACCTGCTTCAGTAATAAACCGGTTCATGTCCCACTTCACATAATCGACATTTGCTTCTGTGAGGCGGGCTTTGATTAACGCATAAATATAATCAACTACTTCATGATTCGCGAAGTCTAACACGTATTGATTTCGGCCAAGGCTCTTTGGATGATTCGATACCCCAACAACCCAGTCGGGATGGGTGCGAAACAAGTCTGACGCTGGAGAGACCATTTCTGGTTCAATCCAAAGACCAAATAGCAGGCCGAGGTCATGGATTTTATCTGATAGTGACGTTAACCCAGCCGGTAACTTGTCGTGATCGACAAACCAATCGCCAAGTGAGGTCGTATCACTGTTACGTCCTTTAAACCAACCATCATCTAAGACAAATAAATCTACCCCTAACTGTTTTGCTTCCTTTGCCATCTTAAGTAGCTTCTGTTCATTAAAGTTAAAGTAAGTTGCTTCCCAGTTATTGATTAACACTGGCCGTAAGCGGTCCCGCCAAGCCCCGCGGGCTAAGCGGGTGCGATACAGTTTATGATACGTTTGACTTAATTTATTGAGACCTTTATCTGAGTAGACCAGCACCGCTTCTGGGGTGGTGAAAGTCTCTTCTGGTTTCAGTTGCCAGTTAAAATCAAATGGATTAATACCAATCATCACCCGGGTCGTATCGTAATGATCGACTTCCATTTGTGCTAAAAAGTTGCCACTATAGACGAGGCTAAACCCGTATGCCGCACCGCGATGTTCCGTTGTCTCAGGTTGTACTAATGCGATAAACGGATTGTGTTGCGGTGAACTCGCCCCCCGAGTTGACTGGATGTTTTGCACACCTAAATGAAGTGGGGTGCGTTTAATATGGCGCTCACGCGCCCAAGAACCGGCGAGTTCCAACCAGTCCATGTTAGATTGATTAAAATCAATAGCTGCACTCATCAACTGATTAATCTCAACAGGTGCCTCGCCGTGATTTTCTATAGTAGCATGTCTAGTGATGACAGGTGCGTCTTTATAAATCGTATACGTCAGACGTAAGCTTGATTGAATCACCTCATCTGTTAAGGTTATAACCAGAGTGTCTGCCTCATCACTCGATTCAACATAGGTGGCAGGAAGTCCTGGTAACTTCTCTTTGCCAGCTAGTATGTCATAGCCGGTATAAGTAAACTTACTCACCCGACTCCCCTCAGGTGTTGTTAACTGCAGGGCCGGTAAACGAAAATCACTCCGAGAAAAGCTCGGATACTCTTGTCTGATGACGTCCATTGATAACGCAAAGTCCGCTTCGGTGCAACTGTTATCTTTCACTTCGGTATAAAATAACTGACTAAAATCATCGACATGGCGTAAGCTTTTTCCGTAATACAACTGCGCGAGTTCTCCATTTGGTAAGACGTTAAAAAGATAACTCACATCCCGGTTTGTTAAATGGAATGTGAGCGTCTTTTCATTAACATAAATGGCCATCAAATTTCCTCCCTTAGCTCTAATTATTTATCTAAAAGTGTAAAGTATCGTTTCATTTATTCCTTTTTTTAGTTGATGCTACTTACCCTTTAACAGATCCCATCATACCCGCAACAAAGTGTTTCTGCATAAAGAAGAACACAAGCGCTGTCGGTAACGTCGCAATCGTAATCGCTGACATAATCATCCCGTAATCAGGCGCATAACTTGAACCTAAGTTTGAAATCAATAACGGGATTGTTTGATTACTTGGTGACTGCAAGACAACGAGTGGCCAGAGGAAGTTATTCCAGCTATTCATAAAGGCAATAATCGCAGCCGCTGCGTATGTTGTTTTCATCGTTGGGACAAAAATTCTAAAGAAAATCCCAATTTCACTGAGACCATCAATCCGACCCGCTTCAATTAAATCTTTTGGAAACATCTTCGTGTTTTGTCTAAAGAAGAAGATAAAGAACGCTGTCGTAACAGTCGGTAAGAATGCTGCTGCTAATGTATCGATCCCTATGATCGGTGCCGTCTGTGAGATCCGGCCGAATAACCGGTAAAGTGGAATCATAATGGATGCGAAAGGAATCATCATCGATAACAGTAAGATGTTAAAGACAATATCTTTTCCTTTACTGCGGTACATTTGAAAGCCATAACCGGCGAGTGAGGCAATAAACAGGGTAAAGAATGTTGATAGAACAGCAATAATCGCACTATTAGTCAGGGCGGTTACTATATCAACTTGGTCAAATAATTGACGTAAATTCTCAAATAAATATGTGCCTGGTAGTTGTCGCCCCTGGGTGACATCGACCGATTTATTTGTCATACTCACAATCATCCAAAAGAATGGATAGATTGAGATAATCGTTGCGATGGATAAGAAAAGATAGATAAGTGTTTTTTTCAGTTTTTTCATTCTTTTTCACCTGCCACTTTAAATTGAATTATAGAAAGAATGACAACGAGAATCACAATCACGTATGACACCGTCGCAGCATAGCCGAAATTTGGTGTGTACTTAAACGATAAGTCATAAATATATTGCGAAATTGAAATCGTTTGAATCCCCGGGCCACCACTGGTAATATTGACAACTTCATCAAATAGTTGAAGTGTCCCAATCGTTGACGTGATCGTGGTAAAGAGAATAATAGGTTTAAGCATTGGAATCGTGATCTGAATAAATTGTTGAAAGCTGTTAGCCCCATCAATCCGGGCTGCTTCATAAATCGATCGATCAATATTTTGAAGGGCGGATAGATAAAAAATCATATTATAGCCTGTCCATCGCCACGTAATCGCAAGGATAATAACAACTTTTGCCCAAACTGGATCTGAAATAAAGGCAATCGGTTCACTAATAAGGTTTAAGTTAATTAATAATTGATTGACAATCCCGTCAACACTAAACATATATTTAAAAATAACTGAGTAGGCAACAAGTGAAGTTACTGCTGGTAAAAAGATGGCGGTTCTAAAGAAACCACGGAATTTTAAATTTGGGTCATTCAAGATGACTGAGAAAAATAAAGCGAGGACAATCATCAGTGGCACTTGAATCATTAAATACGTCATCGTATTAATCAGCGCTTGTTTTAAGGTTGGGTCATTCAGTAACCGGCTCCAGTTATCAAATCCAACATATTCTAAATTGGCGCCCATTCCCGATTGGAATGATAATAGTAAGGCATCGAACATTGGGTAAAAATAAAATAAGGTTATAGCTACGACAGATATAAGAACAAATAACCAACCGATACTATTTTTATTTGTGAGCTGCTTCATCGTTATCTAACTCCTTTTTTAAACAAAAGCCACAAGGATTATTTATCTCTTTTCCCTGCGGCTTTCGAGCATTCTTATTTAAGACTTAATCATTTATGTCTTAACGTAATTGTGTTTCAGCTTGAGATTGTGCGTTATTTAATGCGTCATTAACATCGGAACCATTCAAGTAGTTTTGCATTTCAACTATTAAGATATCATCAACAGCATACGTATGCATACCGTAGTTGACCGGTGGGATTTGTTCTGACCAAGTCGCAAAGTCTTGGATAATCGCCTGTCCACCGAAGAATGGATCTTCTTGTTCAAAAGCTTCACCTTTTGTACCTGGAATGTACGTACCAAGGGCACCGATTTCAGTCACTAAATCTGTATAGAATTGTTCATTTGAACCGAACGTATTCGCTAAAAATTCAGCCGCAAGTTCTTTACCGTCTTGGTTTAATACATACCATGAGCTACCACCAAGGTTTGATGTATTCGTAGCACCTTCAATTTCTAAGCGTGGAAGTGGTGCAACAGCCCAGTTACCTGATTGACTTGCTTCTGCTTTAACACTTGGTGTAATCCAGTTACCTGTTGGTACTGTTGCGACATCACCACTGTTGAAGGCACTAACAAATTGACTCCAGTCAGAGTTTAACTTCACGATATCCGCATCCATCATCTCTTTGTATAAGACAAAGGTTTCTTCAAGGGCTGGATTGTCCGCTAAGTCTGGTGTATTACCATCTTCTTCAAAATACCATTCGCCAGCCGATTGTAACATCATTCGGCCTAGACCAAAGTCATTCGGGTCAAGGGTGATCATGTCTTTTCCAGTTGCTTCTTTTACAGCTTTACCGATCTCAATATATTCTTTCCAAGTAATATTTGTCACATCTTCTAACGTATAACCGGCTTCTTCTAAGTAATCTGTTCTAACATATAAACCGCTTACACCTGTATCAAACGGTAAGCCGTAAATGTCACCATCGAAGCTTGTTGCTTCAATTTTATATTGAACGAAATCATCTGAATTGATATAATCTGTGATTGGATAAAACGCATCCGGATACGACTGTAAGAAACTTTGGGCGCGATAATCTTCAATTAACACAATGTTTGGCATACCTTGTGTTGTTCCTGATGATAACCCAGTATTTAGGCGCTGGATAATATCATCTTGTGCGTTTTCAATAATTTCAACATACATCTCACTGTCACCATCATACGCTTGATTCGCAAGTTCAAGTGCGCGGATATTAAAGTTTGGATCCCATGCCCAAGCAGTAACCGATTGAACACCGTCTGATGTTTCTCCTGAATCTGATTCAGTATCACCTGTGTCATCACTTGATGTGTCATCCCCACCACACGCCGCAAGAACGCCAAGCATTAAAATAAGTAGTAAAGCTAAAAACTTTTTCATAAGTAAACCCTCCTCATAATTTGTGTAAGCGTTTTCTTTTTCGCTACATCCTTAGTATAACGCCAAAGAAAAAAGACCGTTAGCACGATCTTTAGATAACACTTAGTCGAATTTTTAGATAGTACGACAGTCTTTTTTCTTCCTTACTTGTCTTTTCTTTAGAAGTTGGACTATTTTTATATCACGTGATTCGTTTCACGTTTTTTTAAGTAGCGGTAAGGTGACAATCACACGTGTGCCCTGGCCGGGTTCACTCTTGACGGTAACGTCGTACTGATTCCCGTACAGTAAATGAATCCGCTCTTGAACATTTTTCATGCCGATCCCAGAAAACATTTGTCTCTTATGGTTCACAACATAAGGGAATTGTTCTTTTGAGAGGGTCATCCCGTCGCCATCATCTGTCACTTCACAGTAAAGATCCTCGCCTTGTTTTCGGATCATGATTTGAATAAACCCTGTTTTCTTTTCATTAAAAGCATGGAAAAAGGCATTTTCAATAAACGGCTGTAACACGAGCTTAGGTAAGTGATACTGATAAACATCCGGCGCCACAAAGAAATTCACCCTGATTTGGTCAC
Organism: Halolactibacillus halophilus; assembly: GCF_900115605.1. GTDB lineage: Bacteria > Bacillota > Bacilli > Bacillales > Amphibacillaceae > Halolactibacillus > Halolactibacillus halophilus. The sequence continues at coordinate 40,911 of NZ_FOXC01000019.1, read as the reverse complement.
CGTAACGGGCTTGATTGATTTTTACGTAATGCTTCATATTATCTAACTCTTGTTCAACCGTGACCGTTTCACCGACTTCACCTAACGTATTTTGAAGCAAATTAATTAAGGCATGGATTGTCTCAATTGCTTCATCTGTCTGTTCATGGCGCACCATAAACTTGACTGTCGTCAGTGTATTGTATAAAAAGTGCGGATTGATTTGGTGTTGGAGCGCCCGGAGTTCAGCGTCACGCTGCTTCTTTTGAGATTCTACAACGACCGTCACGTATTGGTCGAGCTCATCGAGCGTATAGTTAAACGCTCGCGCGATTTGGGTCGACTCATAGCCACCTTCTTCTTTTAATCTTCTGGTAAAGTTATGTTTATTTAACTTTGCAATCTGTCTCACTAACCGGGTCAGTGATAAGGTAATGTGACGAGAAATCAGCCACGATAAGATCGTAGCAACCAAAACAATCCCGGTCATAATCAGCACAAGTTCTTTTGTGTTGATCAGATTACCAACAATCGTCTCTTGGTCGATTAGATTGACTAAATACATATCAAGACCCGTAATATAGGCCATTAATACATGATAGTCTGTCCCGTAAATCGACACGCTCTCTGTCAGTTCACTCGTCAGTGGATCACGTTCAATCATTATTTTTAACTGGTCAAGTTTGTTCCCTACCCAACTGGATTGATTACTTGATAACACGACGCCTTCTTTATTCAGTAGGACCATCGAGTTTTCTTTTGTCGTATAGCCTTCATAAAAGGTTCGTAGTTCTTTTTCTTTAATTGCGACATAACTAAAGCCATAAGTGCCTGAGGTAAACTGGTTGGTGAGCGCTTTACCGGCAACAATGAGTGGCTCATTGTCTGTTTCTACCATCGCATAATGGATACTATTTGGTTCAGTTGTTAATTTGTTGTTGAACGACCAGCTTGATAATTGGTCATAAGTCACTGGCCAGTAGGAGTAATTCATATTATATAAATCCTCATATGGACCAAGTACCATCAAATTCGCCCCTTCTGGCTGAATCCGCTCGTAGATGCGGCGAATTTCTGTGACAATGTCATAAGCATTTTGGGCATGATTAATCGAAGAAGTCTCGTCAATTGCTAACACACGCTTGATTGTACCTGAACTCTCTACATCCTGAAGTGCACTAACAACAGCAGACGTATAGTCATCAAATCGGCGCTTTGATTCTGAGATAATGCGTTCATTTGTGAGACTGAATGTATCCATAAAGTACGTCGTTGAAATTCTAAGCGTACTGACACTAATCAAAATCGCGACTAAAATCACACTAAGTAACGTCACCCCGAACACTTTAAGAAATAACCCATTCCGGTAGAGCCAATCTTTTAAATTAAATAATAGCGTACTCATCGCTTAGCTTCTTTCCGGTAGCGACTAGGTGATTGCTTTGTTTTCTTTTTAAATACCTTACAGAAATAGCTATGGTCGTGATAACCGACCATACTACCGACGTCCGCAATCGTTAAATCAGGACTTTCTAACAGTTCTTTTGCCTTAGCGATTCTAACATCGGTTAAGTAGTCACTAAAGCCTTTATTTAAGTGCTGAGAAAAATAACTGGATAAGTACGACGGATTAAAATGAAAATGGGCACTTAAATCAGTTAGTGACAATGGTTCACTGTAATGGTTATCAATATAGGCGAGGAGTTGGGTTAAATGATCCTCTTCTTTTGTAGTAACAGATAAGGCTTCAGTCAATTCATTGTAAAACTGTTGGAAATGAAAAGACGCTTCAATAAGTGTTGCACTATGATTAATCGCATTAAAGTATTGATACTTTTTCTGTTCGAAGTGATCGTGATTTCCAGCCGTTTCAGTAAGAACGACAACCATATTGAAAACAATATTACCGAGTAAATTCTTGACTTCATTCGGTTCTGATTGATAGGCGTGTTTTACCCGCATTAAATAGTCATCAAGATAGCGCAAGGTGACGTCGAATTTTTCTTGTTTAAAGAGCGTCAAGAAGATACTCAAATCAAATGGCTTCTCACACGGTTCGTGTGGTGGCAAATCCTCAAATTGAAGACGCACTTGTTCAGATAAAAAGAAATGATAGCGGCGTAATAATTTAATTTCGTCATATAAACGTGCGAGGTTACCTGCCTGGTCACTGTTTGTGGACTGAAGTAAACTCATTGCGCTTACGTCCATCGCTTCAGTAGCTTTTGATATTGCTTCATTTAACACGATAGCGTCACCATAAACGAGATAAAGCGTATGGTGGTCATCTTGTTCTAATTCAATTGAATCTAGCGCTGTGAGACGCTCAATTGATTGCAGCGGCATTTCATTTGAAAAATCTGACCGCCTCACTTCAACAAACATAAAGTCTCTTCCAGCTAAGTATAGATCAAGCTCAGCTATGTCTGACTCATGGTGATACTTTTTTAAGACCTTTTCTATTTTTTCCTTAAGTGAAACATCTGGTTTATCTGGTTTTGATGCATGGCCTTTTAAGGCCACTGTTTTTTCTACCCGCTTTAATGTCTCTAACAACACCTCACCATCAAGTTTAGGCTTTAATATATAATCACTCACACCATGTTTAAAGGTATCTCTTACATAATCAAAATCGGCATAACTGCTTAAGACAATTACTTCAATGGTTGGGTACTCAGCTTTAATCGCTTTAATTAGTTCTGTCCCATTCATGACCGGCATCACAATATCGGTGATGACAATATCGGGTTCTAACTCATCAATCAAGACGCGTGCTTCCTCACCATTTGAAGCTTCACCGATGACTTCAAATCCTTCTTTTTGCCAGTTAATATAATGCAAGATGCCTTGTCTGATTAACCGTTCATCGTCGACTATCAATACTTTTGTCAGTGACTCATGCATAATAACGCCTCCCCGTATACAAAAACTCTTTTCTAGTATAGCACGATTTTTACATGACCAGCATACTAAAGATGCGTTTTCAGATCATTGGTTTCTCGTCACCCAGCCCCCACCATTTCCTCCTTTTTTCTACCATACTACTCAGGTGATTGGGTGATGTTGATACAGTGAAAAAGCGAAGGTGAGCGTTCCCTTCGCCTTGCTAGCTTACTATTTAAAAACAGGTGTCACTTAACTTTTAACGGCTCAAGCTGGTCGTCAATCTCTGCTTGTTTATAGCCCCCTTGAATCAAGGCACAAGCTGTGTAGGCTCCTTCTATGAAGGCAGCATCGATAATAGTCACATCTTTATCGGTCATTTCACTGACCATCTCGAGTGTCATCTTGGCACTACCTAAGTCATAGAAACAATACAACGTATCACTGTCATTTTGTTCAATTGCGGCTTCAATTAACGCATAACTCGAACCAACCTCGCCGTCATCAGTCCCACCAGCATAAGTGATTGACACATCTGGCGCACTTTCTTTTAGTAACCGGTGAACACCTTCAGCGATGTGGTCGACGTGTGATGCTACAACAATGCCTAAAGTCATGCGAGCACCTCCTCAATCAGGGCAGTAAAGAGATAGCCGCTTGAGACAGCTCCTGGGTCAAGTGCACCCATTGAGCGCTCACCGACATAGGATGCCCGGCCTTTTTTCGCTTTAAGTGGTTTAACATCTTCTAGCGCTTGGTCAATGGTGACCTCAGTTAAGTCATCTTCATGTAAGGCCGATGTGACGGGTTGCCACATATCAATCATTGTCTTATCACCAACATCTGCTTTCCCCCGGTGTTTAATTCCGTCAAGACCCGCCTCAATTAACGTGCTTAACTCACTTGTTTCTTTTGCGGTTTTGGCCATTGCCATAAAAGCTGAGCCGTACAATGGACCCGAGGCACCACCGACTTTACTAATCAGTGCCATCGCCGCTTGTTTTAATACCGCCTCGAGACTATCCTCTGTAACACTCCCGAGCTTGTCTTTTACTGCTTCTGTCCCACGGGCCATATTAGAGCCATGGTCCCCGTCCCCAATCGCTTGGTCTAGTTCACTTAAGTAGGCTTTATTGTCCGTCACTTTCTGATGAAAGTTTAATAGCCACCTTTTTGCTTGTTCATGTGTTAATTCCATTTTTATTTCCTCCTTACCAATTCAAGACATCGACCGGTGAAGTGAGTGCGGCTTGATATGTGTCACTGTCTAAGTCAATCACCGTTAGTGATAACCCAGCCATATCAATGGACGTCATAAAATCACCAATCTTTTGAAACACAATCTCAACGTCATAATTTTTCAGTTCATGGACAACATCCCGGTAAAAGACATACAGCTCTTGAAGTGGGGTCGCACCGAGCCCATTCACCAACAAACCAATCTTCTTCGTGTCTGTTTTTGTTTCCATTAACTTCGTGACCAATTCATTTGCGATCGCACGACTTTGTTTTAATTCACTCCGGCGATACCCCGGCTCACCGTGAATCCCAACACCATATTCCATTTCATTCTCTGCTAGTGTGAAGCCTGGTTTACCAACTTCAGGCACCGTTGCACCGGTTAAAGCAACACCGAGCGTATCGATATGAGCAGTGAGTCTTTCACCTAATTCTTTTAATTCCGTGAGCGTTTTTCCTTCGCGGGCATAGTGGCCTAAAATTTTATGAACAAGAACGGTCCCTGCGACGCCACGTTTACCCGCGGTATACGTACTATCTTCAACCGCAATATCGTCATCAACAAGCACTGACTCAACGGCGATGTCTTCCATTTCGGCCATTTCTTTCGCCATATCAAAGTTCATCACGTCACCCGTGTAGTTTTTAACAATCAGTAACACCCCGTGTCCAGTGTCACTCGCTTTAATCGCTTCAAAGATTTGATCAGGTGTCGGTGAGGTGAACATTTCACCGAGTACCGCTGCACGTAACATGCCATCGCCTACAAATCCGGCGTGCGCTGGTTCATGACCACTGCCTCCACCTGAAACTAACCCAACAGTCGCTCGTTTTTCTTTCTCAATCACAACCCGCGTATCCGTAATACCCGTAAGAAAGTCACTATGAGCAAGTAGCATTCCTTCTAATAACTCATCGACAACCGCATGCGGTTCGTTGATTATTTTCTTCATTGTTTGTCCTCCTAGATGATTCAGCCGAGACCTATTGGTCCCGGCTAGTTTTTTCTAATTCACATATTTCTATTATTCACCGCGCTTTTTCATATACGCTTTCGCATAAGCATCAACTGCTTTAATCGCCTGGACGACATCGTCTGGCGTTACCGTAAACGGCATATTCTTCATCGTTTCATCTGGTTTCGTTGCGAGTTCACCGATGTTATATAAGTCTTCATCACTCACTTTATCTAGATGTACCGCTTCTAATGTGACCGGTAAATCAAGCGCCAAATATAAATCAAGATAGCGTTCGATTTCCGTTTGTGGTTTATTTTCTAACACGAGTTGCGTCATCGTACCATAAGCCACTTTCTCCCCGTGTGATAGATGGTGAATATCTCCTTCAACTGCGGTAAAACCATTGTGAATCGCATGGGCTGCCGCTAGACCTGAATCTTCAAATCCGAGTCCGCTTAAAAGTGTATTTGCTTCAACAATCGCATCTAGTGCTGGGGTAACAATTTGTTGTTTATTTGCTTCATAAGCAAGAAGAGCGTAATCAAATAACACCGCTTCACATTTTTCCGCAATCGCGTAACCGGCGATTGTTGCTTTTCCACCACTCATTGTTTCACCATTTTTTTGTTTAACAGCACGTGCCTCAACAAGCGTCGCAAGCGCATCAGAAATACCAGAAGCCAGCATACGGCTTGGTGCTTTTGCGATGATTGATGTATCCATTAACACAAGATCTGGGTTCTTTTTATAGAATAAATATTGTTCAAATGCCCCTGCTTCAGTGTAGACAACCGATAAGCCAGACGTTGGCGCATCAGTTGAAGCGAGTGTTGGAAAAATAACTACCGGCACATTTAAGTTATTCGCCGCCGCTTTGGCAGTATCAAGCGCTTTACCAGCACCAATACCGATGACGGCATCAACAGCCTTGTCTTTTCCGATATCAGAGACGCGGTTTATTTCTTTCATTGAACATTCACCGTTAAAAGTTACTTTTGTGACCGTAAAATCATTTTCTAAGTTACTAACCAATGTATCAGCCGCAATTTCTTGCACAAATTCATCAGCTAAGACGAGTAAGTTCTGTCCGAAGTGAGTTAAATACTGACCCGTGTGATTAAGTAAATCTTTTCCTTGAATGTAACGACTCGGGCTAACAAAAATTTTATCCATGTGAATCCTCCTAAAGAATTTTTCCAATCGCGATGATTGGTTTTGGTAACACTTTAATCTATACCCTTATTGTAGAATGAAAACGCTTCATTTAAAACGGACAAAAAAGTTTTTTTGTCAAAATAGCCTGATTTTTTTCTTTATCAGACTGTTATTTTCGGCTACACTATAGGTAGGGTGATGCCAATGACAACTTCAATCATTACACAAAAAATGATTGCACAAGCACTAAAAGAGTTAATGAAGCTAAAACCGTTTCAAAAGATTTCGGTCTCAGATATTATGAAGCAATGTGACATGCGTCGGCAAACGTTTTATTATCATTTCCAGGATAAATATGAGCTTCTGGCCTGGATTTATCAATCGGATACGAAAGAACAGATTGCGGATTTTTTAGATTATGAGCGTTGGGATACGATTTTATATCAATTGTTTCGCTATTTCTATGACCATCAAACCTTCTATAAAAACGCCTTAAGTATCACCGAACAAAATGATTTTGGTGATTACTTGTTTCATGAACTACATGGTTTATTCACCTATGTGATCAAAGCTCTCAGTCATCACACATCAAGGGACCAACTTGATTATCAAGCTAAATTCTTTGCTCATGGTTTTGTCGGCATGACAAAGGACTGGTTAACATCAGGCTGTACGATTTCACCTGAGGCCATGCGGGACATCGTCTACGGCTTACTTGATGAACAACTGAAGATTTCATCACACGAAAGCGAGGAAACACAATGAAACACATTTTAAATCATAAACAAACAGCGGTCGAATCGATGTTGTCAGCTTATCAAGCTGAACATCAATCGCGGGTAAAGATTGACACCGAGCACCACATTATTTACACCCCAAAGACAACCGGGGTGAGTTTAATTTCTGGTGGGGGCAGTGGCCACGAGCCGGCTCACTTCGGTTATGTCGGTAGGGGCATGCTTACAGCGAGTGTGAGTGGAGAACTTTTCACCCCACCATTTCCAGATGCTATTTTACGAGCCATTCAGTTAACGGATGCTGGCGGTGGTGTTTGTCTGATTGTTAAAAACTTTGCGAGTGACGTTGAAGTATTTACTGAAGCCAAGCGACAAGCAGAAAAACTCGGTCATACCGTCGAGCTGGTGATTGTCAGTGATGACGTATCAATTGACAATAAAACAACGTATTCAAAGCGTAAACGCGGGGTTGCCGGTACCGTATTGATGCATAAAATCCTTGGTTTTTTTAATCAACAAGGTAAGTCGTTACAAGAATTAACAAAGATTGCACAAGACATCTCACCGCATCTTTTCACTTTAGGTGTCGCTTTATCTTCAGCTGAACTGCCAGAGACAGCACCGTTTTTCACGTTAGCTAAAGATGAAGTTTATTTTGGCGTCGGGATTCACGGTGAGAAAGGTTATCGAAAAGAACCATTTCAATCCTCAGAACAACTGGCGATTGAGCTGTACAATAAACTCAAGCACTTACATCAATTTAAACCAGGTGAACATTATGCCTTTTTAATTAATGGTCTCGGCGCAACACCGTTACTCGAACAATATGTGTTTGCCAATGACGTGAGACGCTTGGCGGCACTTGATAAGATTGTGATTGATTTTCTGAAAACAGGCACACAATTATCATCTTACAACATGCAGGGGCTATCGTTAACATGTTTAAAAATAACAGACCCATCAATCACCACCGCCCTACAGGCACCGGTTGATGTGAGTCACTGGTAGGAGGAGACAACAATGGACACAACCTTTTTAACGAGTAAAGATCAAACATTACTTCATTTATACCGGTATACAAATGAACGAACACCAAAACTGATTCTTCAATTTGCGCACGGAATGGGTGAACATGCGGGACGGTATCAAGATTTTTTCAACTACTTGTTGGAACGAGATATCTTCGTCTTTGCGCATGACCACCGGGGACACGGAAAGACAGCAGAAAAGAACGGGGTGCTGGGTCATTATGATGACCATAATGGCTTTGAAAAAGCGGTCGATGATCTCATGCTTGTCAGTGACTTGATTAAAAAAGACTATCCAGCGACACCGAAAGTCGTGATGGGGCATTCAATGGGGTCTTTTTTAGTGAGACGCTTTATTGAGCGCTATCCAAATGAAAGTGACGCGGTTATTTTGACCGGTACCGGCTATCATCAAGGCGTTAAGGGTAAGGCGGGCCAACTCGTCAGTTTGATTGAAACAAAACTATTTGGTAAAACCCACCGAAGTAAGTTGATTGATTCATTGAGTTTTGGCCAGTATCAAAAGCAGTTTAAAGATCGTGGCAGCTGGCTCTCACGTGATGAGAGTAGCGTGAAAGCTTATGAAGAAGACCCGCTAAGTGGCTATGTAGCGACCAGTCAATTTTTTCATGACATGTTGACAGGCATTGAGCGCCTGCATAAACAAACAGAAGTAAATAAAATTAATAAAGCCACGCCTATTTTACTGATCAGTGGCGATGATGACCCAGTTGGTGATTTCTCTAAGGGGATTAAAAAAATAGCAGCTGATTATAAACAAGCAGGGGTACAGTCGGTAGATACTTATTTTTATCCGGGTGGCCGTCATGAGATGTTGTTTGAGACAAATCGAGCGGAAGTAACAGAAGATATTTTCAAGTGGCTTACGAACACCTTTGACCGTCAATTCCCCTCCACTTAAATGCTACCGCGTTTATAAATAGCCACCCCCTTGAACGTTCACCTGTTTAAGGGATGGCTATTTTGTATTCGGGTTCTGATGAGTATGATCATAAAAAAACTTTACCCTTTAGATATAGCTTTCGAAGAAACCTCGCCTTCCTCTTGCGACTAAACCGTCAACATGATAATCGGGACATTATCAACCAACAATACCCGTATCATACTTATCACCTCAGTCTTTAGTTTACCTCGAAAACAAATCGACCTTTCTTCACTCAACCAAAAAAGCTTACACTACCTATTTAAATAGATAGTGTAAGCTTATCAGATATAATGAATATTATGACGCTCGGTGCTGCTTTTGTCTGATCGGAAGTAAATGGTCAGGTTCTTTCTTTAAGTAAACAACCCAGTAAGCACCAGCGACAAACATAACGCCACCAACCGCATTGCCTAAAAAGACAGGGATAAAGTTAAGAACGTATGCGCCCCAACTAAAATAACCGGCAAAAATAGCGGCAGGAATAAGGAACATATTCGCGACTACGTGCTGAAAACCAATCGCGACAAAGGCCATTGTTGGAAACCAAATCCCTAAAATTTTACCTGACATATCTTTCGCACCGTAGTTTAACCAAACAGCCGATGCGACTAACCAGTTACAGCCAATACCCGATAAGAATGCTTGTAAGAACGTAACCTCTATCTTATGTTCAGCTAAATGTACTGTAGTCTCTAAGTAAATACCTTCTGTTAGACCAACAACATGACCAAAAAAATAAGCAACAAAAATGGCCCCTAAAAAGTTACTGACTGTGATAATGATAATATTTTTTATAACGTGACGTGACTTAATCTTTCGTTCCATTCTTGAGAGTGGGACGGCCATTAAGTTGCCCGTCAACAATTCTCCGCCCGCAAGTAACGTTAGGATAAGGCCAATTGGAAAAAGTGACGCGCCAATAAAAGATGAAAATCCGCCCCATGTTTCTGGCATATTTGCGGTCACATGAATATAGAGTAAATACCCGAGAGCGATAAACGCCCCTGCTTCAAAACCTAAAATTGTTGACTGTAAACTTGTGTAGTGTGCTTTTTTATAGCCAGACGATACCGTATAATTGGCTATTTCTTCTGGATTGTAAAAACCCATCATGATCAGATCCTTTGCATAAATGTTTGTGATACTCTTAACATGATATATCTTATTTTTACTTATGTCTAGAAGAAAATACGAATATATTCAAGGTATACGCTTACATTTTAAATGTATCGGTATTTTTTCGTCCTCAACCAAAATCTGGCGCTTGAATGCACCGGTTGAACGCTTTCCTTTTTCAATGTTAACTTCTGTTTCACCTGTCAGTTCATGCTTAAGGTTATGATCTTTATCCTCTACAACCACAGCTTACTTATTGAAGTCCAGAAGTTCTGCATCACTCTCATAATAATCATCTGTTTTTCACATCGACTTTGAAAAAATCATATTTGTCTAATTAACAAAAGTGAAGAAAGTTGAGATATTTTTTACGATCACTAAAAACCTCCATAAAAAAACAACTACGCCTTTTAAGTGTAGTTGTTTTAGCTCTTTAGACATTATTATATTAAGTGGTTGTATGTTCAATGAACCTTAATTATTTTAACCCTTTTGGTTTCTTCGGTCCAAAGTGCACCATCCCGAAAATTAAGAAGAAAGCGGTAATAACCGTCGCAATAATTAAAAATGTAACCGGTCCAAACTGATAAATCAGCGGCAATGATGCGGCAGTGACTAATCCACCACCGACAAATGGTTCAAAGAGAATTTGTTTATAACCGAATGCTTCTAGTGCCGGTGTTTGGTGATCAGGATCGGCAATCTTCATAAGGAGTAGACCCGTTGCGGTCATCCCGGTTGCTTGACCAAAGTCACCTAATCCGCGTTCAAACCAGTATTCCGGAATCATGCGTGGTCCAAGCTTCATAAAGGCAAAGACGTTCCATACCATCGCGACAAACGCGAGTAATAAGAACGGGATAATATTCTCACCAATAACATCTAAAGACAGTGTCGCCAGTGCTGAGACGAGTAAGACATCTAAAGCAAAACCTGAAATTTTACTGATCAAATCTTCATCAATGTACATATGAATATCTCGCTTATCAAAGAAAAGTTGAACAATCATTCCACCAATCATCGCCAGTGGGAAGAGCGGTACATACGGAAAGAGATAGACATCCGTCCAAGCTCCCCATGTGAGCGCTTCTAGCCCGATAAGCGCTTGTTGGATGATGTAACCTAAGACAATTGAAATCGCAAGCAGGGACAAGTGAAAGGCTAGTGGTTCAATCGCTTTTACTTGTTTTACCTTTGTATCGGTATCATAACCATGACGCTCAGCAATCCGTTCACGCTCGGCATCTGTAAAGTGACTACGTCCACCCACATGCTGAGCAATGCCTTTTTTAAAGCCAAGGTTAATAATAAAAATCCCAACAATAACCCCAACTAAAATCCCAACGGTCGCAAGACCAAGGGCTAAGTCAGCTCCTTCAGAAAACCCTAACGTATCAAAGGTATCTTTTAGTCCCGCCGCTGTACCATGACCCCCGACAAAACTTATCTCAATTAACGCCCCTGCCAGTGGATTCATCCCAAAGAACGGGGTTAATACGAGCAACGTCAACAACAGACCTATAACATACTGTCCCCAAGAAACCGCTTGACCCATAATCACTTGTGGACCAGCCATTCGCCAAATCTTTTTCACACTTGGGACAGCTTTCCCTAAAAATAAAGTCGCAAAGACGACATTAATAAACATCCCCGGTAACGTCTTCCAGACGTCTAAGATAAATGCAGGGATTAAACCATTATAAAACATGGAGGACTCCTCTAACAATAACGGGGTGATACGTCCAACGACACCTGGACCCACAATCAACGCGATAAATCCAGCGATAATCGAACTTGGTAAAAACAAATCACGTAAGGCTTTTGTATGAAGACGGACGACTTTCCCGATAATTAAAAAGACGCCAATCATTAAAAAGCTAAAGCCAACCATGTTAGCTGACATAATATTCCTCCTTAAGATAAAAAAATAGACCTGTTTAAAAAAAACAGTGACTCACTTATTATAGTTGTATATGTATCAATTTCGCAAGGTTATTATAAAAGAGAGAATTTTCTGATTTTATCATTCAAAACCGAGTAGATGACTCAATGGTGAGCATTTTTCAAATTTGATCATTTTTTTACCGTCAAATTTCAATTTTGACTAGGCCTTTTTAAATTTCTGCGGTATACTTTTAAAAGTAAGCGCTTCAATATATTAGAAAAGGAGTGAATTCACATCAATACTTTACCCCACTATCTTATCTCACATAAAACCCTCTACCTTGAACAAAGCTTCGATCCTCGCAGTGAAACCATCATCGAAGAAACACATGCAAGCTACACTTGTCTTCAGCCAATGACTACTATTTTAGAACAGACTTGTCTTAGTTTCGGTTCGACTGTCGCCGGTAGAAAAAAGTCCATGCAGAAAATCTTCAATCTCAATCAAACACCGATTTTTCCTATCTCACCTCACCACGACCTCTACTGTTTTCAAACCCACTCCCCGCGGATGGACCACTGTGTCTTTATTATGACGACTCATCTCACTCATTACACCGCCTGCGCAGACGGGATTACTTTTCACTTTAATTCTGGAAGAGCTAAACACGTCCAAATGACAAACACACGTGTAGAAAAAATCATGGCGCTGTTAAGTTTATACCAGCTTTATTTTAAAAATACCCACCCAATCAAACGAACCCTCTATGTATAAGCTTTTTTGCACTTATTTAAAACTAGTATATGAAAAAGCGCCACATTAAGCCCTATGCTTAATGCGACGCTTTTATATAACACTACACTTACTTGGCAGTTATATTCATTCAGTCTCCAACGATCATGATATTGCACTTGCGGTCACGCACTCTATTTTGATCCCAGTCGATGAAATAAATATAGCCAACAGACCCGATAAGTAACGCGTTATCTTTTAAGACGAAGTTTTCACTCGCACCAAATAACGACGCTCGAAGATGCGCATCTGCATTTAATATTGTCGCTTCATCCGTCGGATAATCGGGATCATCTAAGCCGTGAAGAAAATCGACATGAGCCTGTCCTGGATACTGATAATCTGATTCGGTTAATTGTCGTGGAATCAGTTTATTTAAAATCCGGTTAAGGTCGACTTGAATATATTCATCACCATTAAAATCAGTGTCATGAACGTATTCTTCAAATACGACTGAGCAAGTTGTGTGCGGAGAAGAAACGACACAAATCCCATTGGTTATGTTGCTTTTTTTAACTATTTCTCGAATCTGATCAGTAATATTATGATACGTAACACGTGTACCATTTGATGTGAGAATGAGTTGATCATAATAAGTAGCCATTATATTCCTACTTTCTATTTATTTCTGTTGCGTCTGTGACGGCTTGTAACATATCTCTTACCATTAAACTTGGATCATCCGCTAATACGATTCCACTTGTGCATCCTGTGCCATCTGCGCCTTTTTTGATTGTTTGATAGACGTCTTCTGGTGAGGTGATCCCTGCTGCTTGCATGACGAGAATATCTGAAGAAATGGCCCGAATCTCTTCATTTGTTTGCTCAATGTAATGAGTATCGCTCGTCTGTCCGGTTCCAATTAATTCTGTTGGTTCGCATAAAATGATATCTGGTGAAATCATCGCCATCGCTTTTGCTTCTTTAACAGAGTCAGCACATACAACTGTCGTTATTCCCAGTGTTTTTGCTTTTTCAATAGAAGCAACAAGTTCTGAAAATGTTAACGGATGTTCAGCATGATTTAACATGACGGCTCTTACCCCTGCTTCATGTAAAGCATCGCCTGTGACAAATCCCATACCTCTTCCTAAATCAATGCCATCCATATGTTGAGCTGTGATAATCAGATTTTTTGTTTGATCAGCTAATAATTTTAAATCAACATATTGTGCGGTAAAATACACATCAAAATCGACTTCACCTGCATAGCGATCAGCTGCAATGGCTAATTCATATACATTTTTACCTGTTAAATACGACTTTGGATTAATCATAAAAAATGGTTGACTTTTCGTTGATTGTTTCACAGAATCATCCCTTCATCTCTATTGGCTGCGTTTCAAATACTTGGTAATAATGCGTTAATACGTCTTTAAATCCGCGTTCAAGATTGTCTCTTAACGCCATATAATGTGGTGTTTTTATTTGGGCTTCCTTGTGGGCCGCGACAATTAAATCAGTGAAAATATTAATTTTACGCATGCCTTCTCTAGCGCAACGTTTTAAATTTTCATCCCCTGTTGAACTGCCACCGTGTAAAACAAGTGGCACCGATAATGCACCATTGATTTCATTTAAGCGTTCAAAGTTAATCTCAGGTTTACCAGTGTACTCACCGTGTGCTGTTCCAATTGAGATAGCTAACGAGTCCACACCAGTTGATTGGCTAAAGACTGTCGCTTCATTTAATGTTGTATACTGTGACTGATCGTCACTTTCTCCTTCATATGAAACTGTATTAGACCCAACATGTCCAATTTCACCCTCAACAACGACACCGTATTGATGGGCATAATCAACAATCGTCTTCGTTAGCTGAATATTGTCTTCAAGCGGCAACGATGAACCATCTATCATGACGGATGTGAAACCTAAGCGAATGGCTTCTTTTATAAAGGCAGGATCCGATCCATGATCGAGATGTAAAACGATCGGTACACTTGTTTTTTCAGCATAATGTTTGCCCAACCAAGCCGCTTCTTCTAAGCCGAGATAGTCTTTGTGTGACTCAGCGTAGGCTAGAATGAGTGGTAAGCCTAAAGATTCGGCTGTTTCCGTATACACTTTAGCTGTTAAACCATCAATAAAATTTGTTGCTGGAATCGCGAAATTATTTTTATCTGCGATGTGAAATAATTCTTTTGAACTGACTAGCATTTAGCATCCCTCCAGTAATTAAGAAGAACCGACACACGACGTGTCGATTCAACTATAAACTTAGCTCAATTGACGTTTAATCTCATCATAAACTTCTTCAGCACCGATGCCTGTTAAAAGCGGAACACCGTTAATTACTTTACTTTTAATTTTATCAGGTACCACTGTTGTTGTAACAACTGCATCATAATCATCAATTTTATTCATCTCATCTGCCACTTTTGATTGATACAACGTAACCTCTTTGTCTAAACCATTCTCCTTTAACCAATCTTTAATTTTACCTGTCACGACCGTTGATGTTGCAACACCTGTTCCACACATGATCAATAATTTTTTCATCTTAAGCTTCCCCTTTCTCCTGTGAACGATTTGGTTTTACTTTATTAACATAAAATAGCCCGAAAATTGTGATGATACCAATAGCTCCAATACCAATCCAACCTAAATGATCAGAGGCAAGTACGTACATTAACGTTGTCCATAGTCCACCTTCTGCCATCGCAGTAATACTTGAGTTACCTGCCATATCGAAGTTTGAAGCAATCGCAGCATCTGTCACTAATGGCGCAACCCATGACGTGATATAAAGAATCGATGCCATATAAAACGTTCCGCCAACAACTGTACGAATAATGTTCCCGCCAAAAACAGCGGCCATTAAAGCGACCACAAATGGAATGGTTGCCAAGTCACCAAATGGGAGCGTACTGTTACCTGGTAAGATAATAGCTAACGCAATCGTAATCGGAACGAGTAACAGTGAAGAGGATAAGACTGCTGGGTGCCCTACTGATAAGGCAGAGTCCATCCCAATATAAAGCTCTCTTCCTGGGAATCTTTTTCTTACAAATTCTGTTGCTGATTCAGATATTGGTGTTAAACCTTCCATTAAAAGTGACACCATTCTTGGCATTAAAATCATAACCGCAGCTGTTGCTACGCCTAGTTCACCAACACCACCAACATCGTAACCCGCTAACACACCGATAACCAAACCAATGATTAAGCCCATTACTGTTGTATCACCGAAAATACCAAATTTCTTTTGAATTGATTCTGGATCTGCTTCTAATTTATTAAAGCCTGGAATACGGTCAAACAACCAGTTCATCGGTACCGCAAACAGAAAACCTGGTGCGGACGTTCCGTGAGGAAACGTAATGTTTGGGAAACCATAAAACTTGTTAATAATAGGCCCAATAACGTCTCCAAGTAAAATGATCATCGCAAAGTATACCGCTGTCGTAAATAAACCTAATGCGAAATTATCCGTCACGACATACACAAGTGAAGCAACAAAAGCGGCATGCCAGAAATTCCAAATATCTACGTTTAATGTTTTCGTTAAACCGAATACTAATAAAACAATATTAATGACAATACCAACAGGAATAGATAAACTTCCTAAAATCGTCCCGTAAGAGATTGCTGCTGCTGCTGGCCAACCAACATCAATCGTCGTCAAGCTCAGTCCAAAGCGTTCGACCATTGTTTGTGCTGCTGGTCCAAGTGAATTACCTAGTAAACCAATCACGAGATTAAGACCAACAAAGCCAATCCCAACTTTTAAACCTGAAATAAATGCTTTTCCAGGCTTCGCTCCAAGAATAAGACCAAACGCAAAAATAAGGATAGGTAATACGACTGTTGCCCCTAAATCAACAAACCACTGTAATGCATCTAACATAATAATTCCTCCCTCACTAAATTAGGTTTTCTTTTCTTATAATACTGAAATAGTCCGCTTTATTCGTGCAAGAAAGTAACGCTTCTAAAACGGATTGTTTCTGAATTAAATCCATTAATTTACTTAATATATCCAACTGTTCATGTGATTCTTTTAAACCAAGCATGAACACAAGTCGTACAGGAACAGTTTTATCAGAACCGTCCATTGCTTGAAATGCTACAGGTTCTTTTAATGACATAAAGCCGATTTGTGATTGCTTCACTTTGTCACTATCAGTGTGCGGAATGGCAATACCGATATCATTAACAATTAAACCCGTTGGGAAATTTTGTTCACGATTAAGCACACCATCCATAAATTGATCCGTTACTAAGTCTTCTGCTTTAAAACATTGTGCTAACTCTGTTAAAACAGCTTCTTTTGATGAAAGATTTTCTTGTTGTAGAATGATAATTTCCTTATCAAATAACATGTCATTACTCCAATCTATATAAGCGTATTTTCATTTATAAACATCAGCAAGTCACTGGCATCCGTGATTGACACTAAATGATCGACATAGGCTTTTTTTTCAACCAATTGATAAAGCTCTGCGAACACATCCTTAATCTCATTAATATCTTTCTCAGCCACGCCAATAAAAATAATAAGTTGTACTTTGTTTGACCCCCACTGAATTTTATGTGTCAATGAGACAATTGAGATAAACGATTGTCTTAAGGTATGACTCGAAGCATGCGGTATCGCCACGCCAGTATACAAGCTTGTTTCCCCCATTGCTTCTCGTTCATAAAGCGATTGTTTAAATTCATCTGTGACTAAGCCCCGTTGATAAGCTTCTGCTGAGAAAAAGTCGAGAACTTGGCCTTTTGTTGTAAACGCTTTATTAAGAAAAACAAATTCTTTTGTGAGATATTTTTCTAACTTTGTTTTTGATTTGGTTAACCTTGGCTTGAGAATCATCTTACTTAAACTCATCTCATCATATTGCTTTCTAATACTCTTCATTTCTGACTCGGTGACTAATGGTGACACATAAATAACGGGTTGCTTTTCATAAGCAATTGGTACAGATGAAATAATTAAATCTACTTCATCTAAATTATTCTGATAAAAGTCTGAGAGCGAAATCGTTTCAATCATGTTTGTCGCTGGTAGTGCGTGTTTAATTCTATTGTAAATCAACTCTGAAGTGGCTAAAGCTTTCTCACACACAATCAAAATCTTATTCATTGGAATCTTTTTCTCGATGGCGACTTGAAAATGGATGGTAAGAAAAGAAATATCATGATCATTTAATTGAATATCATACGTTTCTTCGACATCGTTCATTAAATACCACACAATATTAAATAGCACACTGTACTGGCGTTTAATGCTTTCAAGTAGCGGGTTCGTTAACGTAATGCCTAATTTCAAGCGGTAAATCATCGTTGTCATATGGGCAACCAGCACATGAAATAAATGTGAATCATGATTTAAGTCTACCTCTAACATATGACTCATTTTGCTAATCAATTTCTTAACAATAACCTTATTTTCCGGATTGACTTGTTGCATATCAAGTCCAGGTTTAATATCATGAGCAAATAATAAACTTGATAAATACTCAATATCTTGTTTTTCTAAAACTAAACCCAGGGAATGATGCATCATTTCTGAAAGCTCTACGGCGATTAAATACGATTCCATATAGGTAACATTTTCAATAAAGACTTGCTTTTTCTTTGTGAAGTGACTGCCTATATAAAGGCGCTGCACATAAATTAATAAACTAATGTAGATGGAATCTTTGTAATAATCACTTAAAGGTCTCCCTGCTTTGGAAACAAGATTACCGTATACTTGATGAACAAATTGAATGATGGTCGGATAAAAAAACTGGTCTGCCAGACGCTCTAGAAGAGACATCCGTTTGACGACATCTACTATTGGTGTATCATCCAACAATGAAAAGATATAACGTTTTAACACATGTTGAATATCTTTTTCTTCTCCTCTAATACGTGTACCAAAATGGTCTGATATCAATTTCACATCTTTTCCAGTTAAAAATGTTTGAATTTCTTCCATATCTTTTCTTAGTGAGCTCACACTGACAACATAGTCTTCCGATAATTGTTCGTAAGTCATCTGTTCATTTTGTAAAAACAAGCGTTTGACAATCTCACGCTGTCTTTCTTCAGGTGAAAAGGATAAATGATGGGGGGATAATAGTTCGATTAATTTCTTCTCAAAAGTTTCTTTTGCTTGAGCAGAACCTATTAGCAATAAGCCCTTTCTAGGCATCTTCTCAATACAAGTTATCTCATCCATAATGTTATTCAAAAACGCAATATCATCGTAAATCGTTTTTGTAGAGACGGATAATTGGTTACTAAAAAAATTAGCCGGCCGGTAATCTAATTCTTCCATTAACAACTTATAAAGTTGAAATCTTCGCGCATCTGCTTTATTCATATCCATGTCCCCTTTACCTTTTACTCTTTTATTATAGTAAACGCTTTCTCATTCAACCATGACATCTTTCTTCCACATTAATGTGGAAGGACTGAACTTCTGTCTATTTAACCAATGTACTAAGGATACACACCTTCTTCTCTTCATCATACCACTTTACACTCCGTTGATGTTGTACCGCTATATGGTATACCGGTTATAGATTTTTCGTTGCCAAATTTAAGGCATTAAAAAACCGCAAGAAGTGATTACTTCACTCCTTACGGTTAGCTGTACTTTCGTTCTTGAGGTTATGGTTTGATATAACTTGCCCCGTGATGTTGTTGATCGCTTAAATATACAACACCTGACGGGACCATTTCCACGCCTTCAATTAACTCAGCTTGACTGATACCCTTATTTGCAAGTGAGACAAGACAAGCTTTCACTTTCACTTCTTTTGTGAGAAGCGTTTGTATTCGTTCACTTACCTTACTCGTATTTCGCAAGCCTTCAATCGCTGGTCCATTGACTAAGATAATCACATCTTCACTCGCATAATCGGTCATATTACTCGCATTGTTTAGTGTGATTGGCCATTTCTCTCCTTCATCAATATGAAAAATAACGCGCCGCATCAAAATCCCCCCTTACTTTTTTCTTTTCATTATAACGTGAGACACGTGACAATGCGATGAATGTACTTGGTCTTTTTGTTCAGGCGCGCCCGTTCTTGATTAAATTTATAGTTTAAACTGTTTCACTTCTTGGTCTAGCTCGTCGGCTAAGGCTAGGAGTGACTCACCAAGTGATTTAATCTCATCCAGTGAGGCGGATTGTTCTTCCATTGACGCTGAGACTTCTTCTGTTGAAGATGCATTTTCTTCGGCAATAGCTGACAAGTTCTCGAGCACTTCAAGAATCTCATCTTTATAGACACCCATATCTTCACCCGAGTCAGTGAGTGATTTGATGTGTTGTTTTGACGTGTTAATGGCTTGATTGATCGCATCATACTGGGCTTTATTTTGATTGATTTTTTCTGACTGTTGATGATAATTATGCAGCACATCACGCATTTTCAAAGTCGCGTCACTCGTATTACCTTGTAAATTCGCAACAATTTGATCAATCTCCGCCGTTGATGTGGTTGAGTCCTCAGCTAGCTTTCTAATTTCATCCGCTACAACCGCAAAGCCTTTACCCGCTTCGCCTGCACGCGCTGATTCAATCGCTGCATTTAAGGCAAGCAGATTGGTTTGTTCAGCGATACTCGCAATCACTTGCGACGCTTTTGATATTTCTTCTGCACTACTATTTGTCTGTTCAATTTTCTCGGCAATAGCTTGGGTTTCTTTTTCACTCGATTTTGATAGTGATACAAGGGCATTGATTTCTTTTAAACCATCATTCACTGCTGTATTAACTGCGCCATTTGATTCAGTTAACGCTGTAATAATCTCCGCATTATGGTTGATTTTCTCACCAAGTAATTGACCTTTATCAGCACCTGATTCAATTGCTTGTGCTTGTGACTGGGCACCATCTGCGACTTCATTCATCGCATTGGCCACATCATCTGATGCTTGGGCTGTTTGCGTCGTATTCATTGTTACGACACTTGCTGATGCATTTACTTTAGCAGCTGAGGTTTGAATCGACTGCATAATTGTTTTAAGTGCGGTTGTTGTATCCATTAAGGCTCTGGCAATGGCCCCAATTTCATCTTGACGTTTCATATATTGATCTGGCACGTCAACCGTTAAGTCTTTGTCACCAAGTCGCGCGGCCAGTATTTTCAACTGCTTCAGTGGACCAACGAGTGAGCGTGACAACACATACACAACGACTAGCATAACCGTAATCGCAATCAGGCCGACCGTTAAAAACACAGGGCCCATCTGTGAAAGATACGTCTCGATTAACCCATCAATTTCAGCCTTTGGTGCGCCGGTAAAGAGCGCCCCGATGATAGCACCATCACGATTAAACACTGGGCGATAAGCCGTATAATAAGCCGTTCCAGCAATCACCGACTCCCCTAGATAACTTTCATTATTAAGGAGTGTTGAAGTTACTGCTTCATTATCTAACGCTGTCCCGGTCGTTCTTTGGCCATCTTCACCGATGATACTCGTTGACTGACGGGTGAACGTATCATTTTGATATTCAAACAAAGTAAACACGCGTTCTAATTGAAAACTGAGTAAATCAAGCGTCGACGTGATCGCGTCATTGTCTTGGCCCATCACCCCTTTTAATTCACCTTGACTAATTTCAAACCCACCAAATTTATCATTCAAAAAGAGTTCTGATGCATTTAACGTTTCATTTAACGCTTGATCTAAATACATCTCTTCCATTTCGTTTGAAGCCATATAATAGCTGACGACCATCACTCCAACTAAAATGACTAAGGTTAATGTTCCAAACAACAGTAACATTTTTTGCTTTAAGCTGCGCATAGTAAAAAAACCCCTTCTAGTATCGATATTTTTTCTTCTTTTTAGGAAAACCTTGTATATTTTATCACAAATATATTGGTATCTCCACCTGTTTATCACCAAAAACACGAATTGTTCACAACTTTTGTCTGATAAAGCTAGCGGTATGTCTCCATCTTTTCACTTACTGAGCTAAACTCATAAACAATGCACGTTACTTGTTGTGTACATTTAATTAATTAAAGACCGCTCGTCACCCATTTATAGGCAACGAGCGGTCTTTATACTTAATCCTCATTTTCCTTTTAACACACCGATCACTTTTCCGTTAATCAACACATCTGCACTGTCCATTAAGATCGGTTCGTAGGCATGATTCTCTGATTGGAGAATCACTTGTGAGCCCATCGAGTTATATCGTTTCATTGTCGCCTCATCATCAATGACCGCAATGACAATGTCACCCGTTTCAGCTGTAGCTTGACGATGCACAATAACAGTATCACCTGGGTCAATCCCGGCATTGATCATACTGTCACCCTTAACTGTTAATGCAAACGTCTCACTCGACCGGATGAGAAAGGATGCTGGTAAGCGGCACGTATCAGAATAATATTCAATTGCACTGATTGGGAGGCCCGCTGCCACATCACCAACAATTGGCACCTTGATTAATGGTTCTTTTAAGGTTAGTAGGGTCACTTGATCGACAATATTCATTAATTCTTCGTCTTCTTTGTTTTCTAAGACATCGTAATATTTATCTTGTCTAAAGTTATGATAGACATAATGATTCTCTTTTTCTGGATAGAACTGTGGCTGACAGCTTGGAATGTCTGAGACTTTCTCACCTCGTGGATCAATCACGACAAGTTCTAACCCGTCCGTCACAACGCCGTACTTCACGTCACTATTTGTCCCGAGGTAACTTTTTAATTGATTTAAACCCTCTTGAATTCCACTTCCTAATGCTTTCGTTTCAATGAAAATATATGGTTTTTCCACGCCGTTATGATGGATATTAACAGCCACATCAACATAACCTTGTTTTGAGAACTGTTGGACTGGGTACTCAAGCTCCAGCAAGAGCTCTGGATAATTGTACCGTCCAATTAATTCATTAATGATCCATTGGCGGACTTTTTCTTCTTTACTATTTAAATCAGCAACTTGGTCTGTTAAGCGGTAATTCATCATCTGAATGGTTCGGTACGGTCGTACTTTTTGATCGCGATACATCCGCAAATGCTCCAAGTTTATTTCTTTTAGTAATGCGGACGGTTGTTTGACGGATGTCATATACAGTAAGTCATTCGCTCGGGTCATGCCAACATAAAAGAGCTTGCGCTCTTCTGTCTTGACCGTCTCCTCATCACCAATATCGGTGTACTTAAAATTCGGGATCACACCTTCGTCCAAGTCAACAAGTATAACCACTTTAAATTCTAACCCCTTAATCGAATGCATTGTCAGGCACTTAACGGCATCTTTATCAAAATCAGGTGTCTGGACTTTTAGCTGATGAACCGGCACACCTTCAGCTGATAAATACTGTTCAATATCTTCTAAGAAGCGCTTTTCTTTGGCGACAATACAAATATCTTTATAGTGATAATCACCCATCAATTGATTGATCTCATCTTTTAAAAACGCTAAGTGAGTCGTATGATTTTTAAAGTACCGGTAAATCGGCGCATGACCATGACGGTCAATGAGCGCTGGTTTAACAAAATCAACATTTCCCATAATCGCTTCGTCATGTTCAATTAAACCATAGGCTGCCTTTGAAATTTCTGTCGTTGTCCGGTAGTTCTTTGACAATGTCCGTGACCGGCCACTCATATCATAACCAATCGTTGTATAAGGGCGCCCTTTTCCGAGCCAGCTTAAGTTATAAATACTCTGTGTATTATCTGCGACAAACATGATTGAGTGATGGGGTTTATCGTTTTGGACCCGGGAGATAAACATCAGTTGGACTTTCGTTAAATCTTGACTTTCATCAATAATAATATGGGTGAAGTGTTCTGGTTGGTGCTCTTCTACTTCACGCAGGGCCATTAAATTTAATGACGGAAAATCAACAAAACCGTGATCAACCATTAACGTATCATAGTGGTTTTTTAAGGAGAAGATGGCTGCTCTTGTATCTGAGTTTTTTGTTAGTTTTTGCGGCATCCCTTTACTGCCCGTTGCCCGGCTGATGCGGTCAATGTCCTGATAAACTTCGACATCGTTAATATCACACGCTTTCATCCACTGGATTTCATCATGCAAAAAGTTCTGATATTTTGGACTTAAGATACTGACGTCTTGAAAGCCATCTTTCATCTCAAAGATGGCTTGATTTAATATCTTTAGTAATTGTCGCCTATTTGTCAGTGGTTTAAGCGTGACGTTTAACCGGGCACTTCGCTTTTTAAAATAGTGAAACATCAGCTTATCAATTGTCGTAATCGTAATATCAGCTTCGTGTTCACGTAAAAATGATGTATACTCAGCTTCTTCTTCCAGTTGTTTAAACTGGTGCTGGATGAAATTAAGTAACGTTTTATTATATGTCACAAGCAATATCTTATCATCTGGTTCAAAGCAATAATGCTCTTGTAGAAAAGCTAACCGTCGAATAGCGACACTTGTTTTTCCTGAGCCAGCCACGCCTTTGACTGACATGTGACCGGTCGGTTCTAATTCGACAATTTTACGTTGTTCGACGTTCAGTTTCATTGGTTATGCCTCCATCTATTCCTTACTTAGGTTCGTTACCCTTAGTTTACCATATCCGTAGGTTTTTTGGCATATATTTTCCTGATGAATATATAGCGTTGAAACATCCGATTAGTCATTATTCGATTTATAAAAAAACTCCCAATATTTTTACTATTCCAACGATTAGCTAAATCATTAATAAATCAATGCGATTATGCTATACTAGAAAACAGACAAAAATAGAAAGAAGGGAAGTATATGAAAAAACTCCTCGCATTACTTGCCGTCGCACTTCTCGTTGTTGGATGCCAAGCTGATACAGATGACGCATCAACGTCAGATAACACAGAAGACGTAACGGTCGCTGATGAGAAACAACAAGAGATTAATACGATGATTGAAGATGGCCATTATTTTGAAATCAACGGGGCGCTTACAGCTTTAACTGACGCTGACTTAACAAAAGAAGAGATTGACACCATTAAAGCAGAGACTGCTGAAAAGTTAATCACAGAAGTGGATGCACTCTCAGAAAGTTTCATGAGTGGTGACCTTGATGTTAACACTTACAGCAATACCCTGACTGATTTTGAAATCATCGAACTTGACGGTGTCCCAGAAAAAGCAGCTGAAGCGCGGACAAATAACAGTGAAATGATCACCTCGCGTCAAGCATTTAAAGACGGAGAAAAATTCTTTGAGATTGAATACTATGACATGGCTAAGATCGAGTTTGAAAAAGTCATTGACTCAGATGTTCACTACGAAGATGCACAAGCACGTTTAGAAGAGCTTAACAATATGTAAACCAAAAAGAAACAAGCCCTCAACGGTCATTACCAAGAGGTGCTTGTTTCTTTTTAAATACCTTAGTAGAAACAGGTGTATTAGTTTGTTCTTATTTTTTTCTCTAACGCTTTTAATACCCGGCGTTCACGTCTTGTTAAATAGACCGCTAATTTCTCCATACCACTTCGACCATAATCTTTAAACACATCGCGAACATAGAGTTGATCTGTGACCAACAGTTGGTCCCAGGCTAACTCAACCTGTCGCACGGCTAAATAGACAACCGGTGCCAGTTGTTTTCTTGTAAATACGTGTTCAAGCTGGTCCCACTGATTTTTGTCAATGAGCGACACTAAAAGAAGCGGATTTTGCATCTCTAACATCAAGTACGGCCGTCGATGAGGACTTTTTGATTGTATAACTGTTTTGATCTGGCTGAGCGCAAAGAAGAACGGTTCCAATTCTCGTTTAGACAAGGTGTATTGACGATGCTCTTTATCAATCACCAGTTGATTGTTGGTAACTTCTCCGTGATAAACCGTTGGTTGTCTATCTAAGAGATAGTCTTGAAGTGAGCAGTCACTGGCTTGATTATTTATCGTAGCGATACGTGTTGTTAGGATATGTTCGTATCGTTCATTAAGCGTATTAATCGTTACTATGTATTTATAATCAACTAATTGAGTGGTTTTTCTTAACAGAACAACGAGTATGACAAGAATAATGAGCTGGATAAAAAGAGAGACGCTAGCACTTTGTTCCATTATATAATCAAGTACGCTCAACATCCCCACCACCTTTTTCATTTTTACCTATATTCATACTACCATCTAACCAAATAAGTGCCTAGCCCTTCGCTCAACATTTCTTTCATAAAAACATGTCACTTTTTTGAATATGTCGACGTCTAATAGAATAGTTCGCTCTTTTTCTGTCTTTTTTCAACCATAAACGTCTGACTATAGTATAATGAAAAGAAACACTTTTTTAAAACTTTTTGGGAGGGATTAACATGGTTTTCTTTCAAACCCACGGGTTGACGAATCCAGCAACCTTTTTATATGATCACGTCCATAACCTGCAGTTTCCTTCTCACTTTCATGCGGCATATGAATGTTTAATCGTTCATGATGGTGTGATTGAAGTTGATGTCAACAACACAAGCTACACGGTTAAAAAAGAACAACTTCTGTTTATTCATAGTCATCAAATGCACCGTATTACATCAGTGAACGATACAACGGTGACCATTGTGTTATTCTCCAATGATTTAATCAGCGACTTTGATCAGCAATATAAAGACCGACTGGCGACTTCTCCTGTGATTGATTATCGAATGTTACCTAAGCTAAGCGAACTTAGGACCATCTATCACCAAAAAGCTTTTCTTTATGACATACTATCTCAACTGATCAGTCAGTCAAACTTTACCGAAAAACAAGTGACAGTCAATACAACGCTCTTGCATGAGCTCTTATTATATGTGGAAGACCATTATGATAAGTCTTGTTCTTTAAAAGCAATCTCCACCCTATTAGGCTACGATTACGCCTATATCTCGCAAGTTTTTAAACAGATGACGTCACTCTCGTTTACGGATTACTTAAACCAATACCGTATTTACCAAGCAAGAAATAAGCTCACCCACAGTGGGTTAACCATCACAGAGATTTCCCGTCAGTGTGGTTATGAAACACTACGCACCTTTAACCGTAACTTTCTCAAATATACCAATATGACCGCCTCAGACTACCGTAAGCAGTATACAGCTTCCTAGCAATCATGAAAGTTACATGAGAATTACTTAATAATGCTTGTGAATTACACAATATTTGTTATAATCTTACTACTAGAAAGAAAAATATGTCACAGAAAGAAGTTTTAATATGGAAAAGAATCATGCAAACAAGAAAAAAAATAAAAAGAAATGGTGGATTTTAACCCCCATTATTATCTTACTCATCTTATTAGTCTCTATCGTTGGTTATGGTTTTCATTTATATACTGAAGTCAAAAATAACATCGATGATAATATGCATGAACAGGTTTCAGATCATGTGATTGATACCGAAAAGACAAAAGAAAAAATCGAAAATAAAGACAATATCAATATACTCTTACTCGGTATTGACTCAGAGTCGTCGGTCAGTGGCCGATCTGACGCAATAATTGTGATGACCTTAAACCCTAATGAAGACAAGATTCAACTCGTCAGTATTCCGCGTGATACGCGGGTGACGATTGTGGGTCGCGGGGAAGAAGATAAGATTAACCATGCCCATGCGTTTGGTGGTCCGGATATGGCGATTGAAACAGTTGAAAGCTTTTTAGATATTGATATTGATTACTTTGCGCGAGTGAATATGGACGGGATGGCAGAACTCGTTGACTTAGTTGGTCCTATTACGGTAAATAATGAGCTAGCTTTCTCACAAGGTGGCGATACTTTCCCGTTAGGGGATATTACTTTAACAGGGCCTGAAACAATGAATTTTGTCCGGATGAGAAAAGAAGACCCGCGCGGTGACTTTGGCCGGACAGAACGTCAGCGTAAAGTCATTGAAGGGATTGTAGCTGAAGGAGCTAAAATTGAGAACATCACCCGCATTTCTGATTTACTTGATGTGCTTGGTGACAATGTCAGTACCAATATGACTTTTAGTGATATGACTTCACTGTTCCAAGACTATCGCCAGACAGCTTCAAACTTTGAAGACTATCAAATGCAGGGGTCTGGCACGATGATCAACGGTATTTATTATTACATTGTCACTGAAGACGAGATCAATAGAGTCCATGATTTAATTGAATCATAATTAAAAACAGCGTGTCGACCAAAAAATCGGTCGACACGCTGTTTGTTTTTTGTAACTTTTTCCGTTATCACGTGCTAAGGGTCCATTAAGCTGCGTGACGCATCGGTTTTTTAACGAGTGATGGTCGCTTACTAAAGAGAAACGCCACCGCGATAATATTAATAATTGCCGACGGAATAATATATGACGCATTATAAACAAATGAGTAAAGCCAAATATTCATCCCATCAATCAAAGAATCAAAAAAGACAACGCCGGCTAAATAATGACTGACAAAACGAAGCGTACTGCCAAGTGAGACGCCAACAATGACCCACTTTACAAAACTTCCTCTTGAACCGTTCTGTAAAGCCTGTGCCGCTTGGTTTTTAAACAGTCCCGCAAAACCTAATACGGTAAAGGCAATCGGATAGTCTAGAAGCCCTTGAATTGGATGGGCAATCCAAGCAGTACCCGAAACAATCTGTAAGACTCCGAGTAGTAAGCCTGAAAGTAACCCGCCTTTAAGTCCCCAGCGATAACTCATAATGAACACCGGAATCATCGCAAAAGAAATCGAACCTCCTTGGGCCCAAACTTTAAATGATAAGAACGGGACGAGGTCTAAAATCAGCGCCAGCGCTGAAAATATCGCGACCTCAATGATAAATAATGTACGTTTTGATTGCATCAAACATTCCTCCTTGAAATTTGTGCAACAAAAAAAGCAATGCCAAGGGATGCTTCCTGATGGAGGACCCTAACATTACTTAAAACGCCATCAAAAAAGCCACCATCCCTACGCTAGTATTAACTAACAGGTTCAGAGGGTCTAAGTATCGATACTTACTCTCAGCTGACGGTTATCAGCTCCCCTTGAAGGCTTGATTCAATTACTCTTCTTGTTAGTTTGATTATATCAGGCTATTCTGAAAATGCAAGAGCTGAGGCTTAAAAATCGTTGCTAAACAAAAACTACTAGGTCATTCCTTTTATCTGCATATTTTTATCAGTATTATATGCAGATAGGAATTAAAACATGCAGATAATCTCCTTATTCATTTTCTAAATTGTCAACCGCAGTATTTGTTGAAACCTTTCGAGCGCCTCTTTTAATAGGCTTGGACCATTTACGATGGCTGTTTCAAGTGTCATTGGCTCGTTTACAATCGGCAATGTCACTAAAATGTTTTCCTCTTTTAATGAGGTTAAACCTTGTTCAATCTTACCAGCAAAGACTACTGTCGGTATGCCTTGCTCTTTAGCTAGTCGACTGATCCCAATTGGGACTTTCCCTGCGAGAGACTGACTATCAAACTTCCCCTCACCTGTAATAACTAAATCAACTGCGCGCAATTTTTCTTTTAGTTTCCCGCGCTCACTTAAAAGACTGAGACCACTTTGAAACGTTGCCCCGAAAAAGCTGTAACAACTAAACCCAATCCCACCAGCTGCTCCTGCACCGGGCATATCAGCACAAGACACGTGTAATGTGTCTTTTACTACTTGGCTAAACTGCCTCATGGCACGTTCTTGTTCTATAAGTTCTTCTTGTGAGAAGCCTTTTTGCGGACCAAATACATGCGTCGCCCCGTTACGACCTAGTAACGGATTAGTAACGTCACTTGCGATTAACCAGTTAACATCTTTCACCCGAGAATCTAACCCCTCTGTCTGCATCTTTTTCACCTGACTTAAATCAACTGGGAGTATGGGTAGTGCTTGATTTGCTTCATCTAAAAATTCTACGCCAAGTGCCATCATCATCCCGATCCCACCATCGACCGTGGCACTACCACCGAGTCCTAAAATAATCGTTTTAGCTCCGTAATCAAGTGCTTGGCTAATTTGTTCGCCGACACCAAAACTCGTATGATGACGTGGATGAAACGTCGTTTTATCTGCTTGAATAATTCCTGCCGCTTCCGCCACTTCAATCACAGCTGTCTGACTTTCTTTCACAAAGCCCCACGTTCCTAACACTGTCTTACCATTGACATTGGTGATTGGGCGCTTGATATAGTCTCCACCTTCAGCCTCAACAAACGCTTGAACCGTTCCTTCCCCACCATCAGCAACAGTAAAACTAACGACGTCATGATCTGTTAAAGTCTCTTTCACCACTTTGTTTGCTTCTTTACTTGTCATCGACCCTTTAAATGAATCAATCGCTGTCAAGATGCGCATATGTTTCATTCCTTTCTAAATCAAAAGAGTATGACGAATGTGTGCCATACTCTTTTGTCTCTTTCACCTATTAGTTTAATGTTGGCCAGTAATCTTTGTTTGCTTCAATTAAGGCATCAAGTACAATCCGAGCTTTCTTCGCATCCACAACCGTACGGTTAAGCGTTAAGGCTTGAAGTGCTTTTGTATATGAGCCTTCCATATAAGCTTCAACGGTAAGCTTTTCAAACGCATGTTGGTTTTCAATTAAGCCTTTATAAAAGGTATCAATTTCTCCAACCGCATACGGTTGTGGGCCGTTCACACCAAGCGTCGCTGCCACTTCCACCATACTATCATTCGGTAGATTTGCGATAATACCTTCATTTCTTACCATTACGATGAACGTTTTACGCTCATTATTGGCAATCGATGCGGCCACTTCCACCATCATGTCACCATGGGCATCGTTATGAACGACTTTTGAGTCACTTGCGGTTCCGTTATCGACAATACGACGACATTCTGCGAAGACTTTCTTCTCACGCCCTGCTCTTACCTCATCTGTACGCGTCCAATTTGGATCTAGTTTTTTCACTTTATACTCTGGATAGAGGTAATATTGTAAATAGGTATTCGGTAAATAATCAGGGAAGTCTTTCAACATATCTTCAACCATCGCATACGTCTCAAGCCATGATTGATCGCGTTGTTCTGCGTCAACGGGGCGGAAACCACCATTTGAGATAATCTCTTTTAATTCAGGCGCACGGTCACGTCCTGTTTCATCATAGATATGCGTAAACCAACCGAAGTGATTAAGACCAAAGTAAACCGGTTCTAATTTATTCACATCATGATCAATCAGTTTTGAATACGACCGGAGTAAATTCACCGGCTGATCACAAATATTTAAGATCTTGTCTTCTTTAGGGAAAATCTTATCGAGTGCTAAGGCAACAATCGCCGCTGGATTGGTATAGTTTAAAATCCAGGCATCTGGGCTTAACCGGCGCACGTCACGTACCATTTCTTCCATATCACGAATCGAACGAAGACCGTAACTAAAGCCACCAGGTCCGCATGTTTCTTGACCAATCACACCGTGCTCGAGTGGAATCTTTTCATCTTTTTCACGCATATCAAAGCCACCCGTACGCATCTGGCAAAAGACAAAATCAACATCTTTATAAGCGACTTCAGCGTCAGTTGTATAAGAAACCTCTACTTCTGGTGCTTCTTCTTTAAAGAGAATCTTCGCAAACTCACCAATCACTTCTTGGCGCTCTTCGTTCACATCATATAACACAACCCGGTTTAGAGCAAACTGGTCTAAATGTGTCGTCATTGCTTTTAAAATACCTGGCGTCCATGTAGAACCGCCACCAACGAGTACAATATTATTCTTTTTCATCATCAACATCCCTTTTCTATTTTTATTAGTGAACGACTGGGTTAACCAGCCATTCACTGCTTGAACCTACTAAAATCATGTATATTTTGGCCTTACTGCTTATTACTAAGCTTTTTGTTCATACATATAGTTATCAACAATGTTGCGCATCTTAGAGACCCGGCCACCATAGACAACGTGTACCGTATTAGCATCCGGACGCACAATACCATTGGGATTCGTTTTCTTTAAATACTCTTCTTTAACAAGGTCACCATTTTTTACTTCTACACGTAAGCGGCTAATACAGTTATCGACATCAACAATATTGGAAAGACCACCTAAACCTTCAATCACGTTTTCAGCCATTTTACGGTCCTGTTCTTTTACTGGCACGTCTTCTGTATCATCTTCTTCATTATCTTCAAAGTCAGTCTTCTTGCGACCAATCGTTAAGACGTTAAACTTACGGATGATAAAGGTATAACTGAAGTAATACATCGCAAAGAAAATCGGTCCGGCAATCAAGTAGATATACCATTTTGTTTCAAGTCCTTGGAAGACACCAAAGACTAACCAGTCAATGATCCCCCCTTGAATATTACCAATCCCAGCATCGAAAATGGCTGGAACGATGAATGATAGCCCCGCAAAGATGGCATTGACCACCCAAAGGACTGGTGAAATAAAGATAAAGGTAAATTCAATTGGTTCAGTAATACCCGTTAAAATAACGGCAGTTAAACCAGCTAGGAAGAACTTTAAAACTTTTTCACGTTTTTCTGGTAATGCCATGCGGTAAATCGCAAGCACCGCCGCTGGCATACCAAACACCATGTGCAGAATCTTACCTTGTGCTAAGAAACGCGTCGCATCGGTTGAGAATGGTAAGTTGTTATCTAATTGATACAAGTAAATCTGTAGGGCACCGACAAGTGAATTGCCATCAATATTTTCTACCCCACCAAGAGCAGTAAATCTAAACGTTTGATTTAAAATATGGTGTAAGCCGGTTGGGTTAATAATTTTTTCGGTGAAACCATAAAGGAAAGTACCAAACAGTCCTGTTTCACTGATTAATTCACCCATACTAACAATCCCAGCGTTCACAACCGGCCAAACAAAGGTTAACGCAATCCCGACCACAACCATAACTAAAGCTGAGATAATTGGGACGAAGCGTTTACCACTATAAAATGTTAGTGCCGCATGTAATTCTGTTTGTCTAAATTTATTGTGTAAGAAAACGCCCATTAAACCAGCGATAATACCACCAATCACGTTGGTGTTATAAACAAAGATCCCAAGTGTACTCGTAAAGCGGGCATTGAGTAACGTCGCATCGACTTGGCTTAAGCCTTCAGTATCCATTAAGTAATTAATCGATGTTGTCTCCGCTGTATAACCTTGAAGCGAGAGGAAGTAGTTCATTCCGATCAGCATCGCAATATAGCCTACTGCACCGGCATACACAGCCACTTCTTTATCACGTTTGACCATACCTAAAGGAATCGACATGGCGAATAAGAGCGGTAAATAACCGAATGGTAAAGCGGATATTTTTCTAATCATTCCTAAAATGTTTTGTAGTAAGGTATTATCTAAAAATGGCATAAACTCAATAATATTTGGATTTTGTAGTGCGGCGGCAAGCCCAAGGAAAATCGCCATAAATGACAGTAAACTGATTGGGAATAAGAGCGACTTACCGAAGCTTTGGAAATTCTTTTTAAAGTTTGTCATATAACTGCCTCTTTTCTTATTATTGATGGATAATAAACTGCATAATTTCTTGTGGTTTTACTGTTACTTCTTTGACGTCTTGAAGCGGTTCTTCCATCGCATTCGCACGCTTTGAACCTTCAGGAAGCGTTAGTGTATCCGGTTGGTCCATCGGATTATATAACCGAATCAATAACTGATTGTCTTCGGTACATTTGACGGCTGAGACCACACATTGCCCTAAGTTAAGGGTCACGTCAGTGTCGTCTAGTTTCACCTTTGGTCTTGGATTAAGATTAAAGCGATTAAATTCCTTACGCTGATAACCAATAAGTGGTGTAAGATAACGGTTTGCCTGTTTATTTTGTGTCTCGATTTGTTCAAAATCAAACGCACAGTTAAACGTAAAGCTTGTGTCTTTTAGTTGATTGTCTGGTGTTTTGATTTCAATACCTGACGGGCGACCAGGGCGATTGATAAGGTTTCGTTTACCTAGATGCGAAAATGTTCTAAACAAGGTAACATACGCGTTCCCATCAACAACTTCATATTCTTTTAGTCCTTTAGTGTAGAGATTGAATTGATGATCTCTTTTTAAAGACAGGTAGCTTTGCATCGTTTCAATACTGACAGGTTTTTCAACCCAGTTATCTTGTTCCCAGATAGCTAACGGTTCCGATAAATAGACCGGTTTTAGTTGGTCAGATAAATAACCATCAACTTTTACCTCATCAGTGATGATACCTGTACGAAAGACTAGTCGGTAACGACTGTCAGCGGTTGTATTGGTGTGATTCAGTTCAACGTAGACTTTTGGGTCGTTTTCAAATAAGCGGCACGTTCCGGTAAATTCTACACGCGCGGTTGTTTGTTTATTTTCTCGTTCGGTTTGATTACTTGGCACGCTAAAAGCGAGTGTAAGCTTGATGACTTCTGATAGCGCTGTCTTTTCAATCGTAAACGACAAGTCAGCTTCTGCCTGAGTGTTCAGTACCCAATCGGTCACCGGTGGTGAGTAATCATAACTATCACCCGCATCGCCACTATTTTCAATTGAGAGTACATTGTGATAGACACGATTCGTTTTCTTATGGCGGTAATGTAATTGATTGTCTTCAATGAACAACTGACCAAAATCATTTTTAATCATCGCATTTTTCGTTTGTTTTACTTCAGCTCTTTTTGTTTCAACTTCTTCATACGTGAAGTAACGGGCAGATAATCCGCGCATCTCATCCACTTTCACATAAATGTTCGTGCGGTAGACGGTAATATCTTTCAGTCTTGCCGCCACTTGACGGTCAATTAAACCGGCATCTTCACTTTGTTGATGATCTAGAACGTAATCAACCTGTTGCCCTGACTCATCATACAGATCAAAGTTCTTTGTCCGGGTAATCAGCTCGAGTGAGACCATTTCACCAGCACGCTTTTCTGGTGATGGGTTCACGATGACAATTGTATTGTTTGTTGCTTTATTCGCCATTGTGAGTAATCTTAAATGCAGTTCAATTTGGGTATCAACCATTTCTTTAGCGTTAATCAGGCGCTGTTTAATATCCTGATTGACACTATCACTGTTACAACCACCAATCGAGTCATGTGCATGGGCGCCGAATAATAATTTGGCAATTCTTTCAACGACACCATGTGGATAAGGAATCCCAACACGTTCACCAATAACGGCAAGTGGCTCTAAGGTGTGATACAGCTTCGTTTCAATTTCATTGTTTAATAATTTAATGTCCATCCGCGTTGAGCCGATTGTTCGGTGAATCCGGGCATGCTTACTATCGGTCAGCTCACCCCTAACAATCTCAAGTTCATCTTTATTTAGTCCTTGAAGGTACCCTTCAAAATCGGTCAGTGAGACGTTATCTTCTGGATACAGCTTTTCTATCTCCGTCATCACCTGTTTAATATCACGTTGCAGCGGCATTTGATCGTGACCATTCATAATGAGTCGGCTATTAGAAGCGGAATACGTATCTAAAACGTGCATTAACTTCGCCATTCTCTCACTTAATAACTTGGGATCACTTTCTAAGTACTTGGCTCCTTGGTAACCTGTTGCTAGGTTGATACCAAAAATCCGTGTGCCATCAACACCTTCCCATAAAAAGTCTGACTTCTCTGCTTTAAGCTCGCTAAATCCGCGCCAAAAGAAAGTGGATTCAATCCCGAACTGTTGATAGATTTGCGGCATTTGACTCGCATGGCCAAATGTATCTGGCGCATAACCGACAAGCATTGGTTCACCGAATTCTCGGGCCCGTTTAATTCCGTAATAGAGGTTTCTAAAAATAGATTCACCATGAACAAGTAACAGATCGGTTTGGGTGTACCATGGTCCAACGCGCAAGTTACCTGATTGAATCAGTCGTTTTAACCGTGGTTCTTCAGTTGGTTCAAGTTCTAAGTAGTCATCAATCATCACACTTTGACCATCTAAAATATAAATCGTTTCAGGATTGTCTTCTAAATAGTCCATAACATCTTGCATGTGATTTCTTAATAACACCTTCGTTTCATCTTTAGTAAAGTACCACTCCCTATCCCAATGTGTATGCATTAAAATCTTAATATCTCGGCTCATGATGTCCCCCTTATGTGTTTGATTACATTCTTAGTATAGCGCTTACATTCACTTGTGTGTTTCAAAGAGGTGGATAATTATCCAAAATAAAAAGAATTCTTTAACTTCCTGTGAGAAAGAATTCTTTTTGGTTATGTCAGTCAATGTCTAATCAATGATTAAAGTCATTGAGTTTAAGTTTGTTGATGACTTCATTAATCATTAAAATGATATGTAATTGTTGTTCCCGGGAGATACTATTCATTTTATCTACTGGGACATCGTGAACAAAGCTATACATACTATTCTCACTAATGGAGGAATCTTTTTTAGTAATCGATAGAATATACATATCAGCGCGTTTAGCATTCTCAAGCATCTGAAGGCAGCGCTGCGTTTCACCGGAGCTTGAGAGGATTAGTAAGGTATAGCCTTTAAATTGATTCAACATTTGAAGTTCAGAGACAACAATCGCTGGGATCCCGAAGTATAAAAATTGTCTGGCCATATATTGTGCAGAGACACTAGAAGCACCTAAACCAAAGATAAGAATCGTTCTCCGGTGTTGATACAAATGTTTTACCAGCGTATCTACTTGTGAAAAATTGATTTTGGAGAGGATGTATTCGGTATTTCTAATATAGGTGTGTGTTTCACTTGAGAGTATATCCACATCTTCTTTAATCGCATACTTAAGTTCACTAAAGCCTTTAAATCCAAGTAATTTAGCGGTGCGATTAATCGTGGCTTGAGACGTATAACTTTCTCTGGCGATTTTAACAACTGTGTAATTTGGCACCTGGTTAAAATGCGCTTCTAAATAGTCGAGTACGGCTTTTTCACTCTTTGTGATGGTTCGGTCAAAGTTTCGTTCTTTTAATTGATGAATCACG
This sequence comes from Halolactibacillus halophilus, assembly GCF_900115605.1. Lineage (GTDB taxonomy): Bacteria > Bacillota > Bacilli > Bacillales > Amphibacillaceae > Halolactibacillus > Halolactibacillus halophilus. Next base: position 4,414 of record NZ_FOXC01000019.1, on the reverse strand, counting down.
CGGTACATTTTTGTTCCTCCCTTTGCGATTGTCACTTTTATACTATCTACTAGATTACCGCTTCCTTAGTAACCTGACAAGACGAACATGAGGTTTTATATCTTTTAGCTTGTGTTATCGATCAAGTGATGGATCGCTTATTTTGCTTAGTTTTATCCGCCATCTATCTAGTTATATAATTGAGACCCAGGTCATGACTGTCGCTTATCAAAAGTGGGTAGCTAAAGCGTATTATTTTAGATAGCTTATATCATGTTTGGATAAATGAACACGGGACACCTTTAGCCTGGTTTACGACATCTATGGCTTAAATAGACGTTAGCCTATTAGGTGTGCGAAGTTTTACCGAGTTAATTTCTCAACGAAAAAGCGAAAAGCTCCCTAAAAAGAAAGCTTTTCGCTTTGATTGACTCTATGACTCTTTATCTATCTCTCAATTACTCGTGCACTTACTTTAGCTATTATTTCCACTCCGTGATAACTTCAGGCGCCAGTCTAACTGACTCATACCCTGATTCTTTCGCTTTACCAATTGAAAGAATCGTGACGGGCACATAACGTTTGGGATCGAGATCAAAAGCCTCCGCTAATTGATCAGCTTCAAATCCACCGATAGGATTTGTATCATATCCATATGCACGCGCGACTAACATCAGTTGCATCGCAAGTAAACTTGAATCAACTTTTACAAGGTCGTTCATGGCATTTGTCGGTAAGCTCTCATAAAGCGGGACAATTGTTTCAAGTTGTTGGTCACGTACTTCTTTAGGCATTAACCCTTCACTGACCGCTTGATCATAAATCATTTCACCGTACTTATAGCATTCCAAATCACCAAAGATGAGTATCATCGCACTTGAGGTATCGTTTTGTCTCGTGTTAAAGCGAATCAAAGGTTTTAGTGTCGCTTTTGCTTCATCACTTTCAACGACGACCATCCGCCACGGCTGCATATTAACTGATGATGGCGCTTTTGCGGCTTCTTTAATCATCGCGCTCATTTCTTCTTTTGGTATCTTTACTGTTTCATCATAGACACGGATTGAACGGCGCCCGTCTAAAATGTTATAAAAATCATTGTTTACAAAGTTATGTGTCATAATTATTCCTCCTCTTGGTCAAGCATCTGACGTGATGAACGTTTTAAGGTTGTTAAGAAGTCAATCACAAAATCAATGTCTTCACCTGTATAATTGTCAAACAGTTGCTGCATCATTGTCGCTTTACTTAATTCGCACTGACTAAGTAAAGCTTGTCCTTCTGGTGTTACAGTCACAAGCACTTCCCGGTTATTATCTGGATTACGCATGCGGGTTAGTAAGTCTTTTTCTTCAAGTACTTTCACATGCCGAGTAATCGCCGCTTGGTTAATCATTAGTTTACGCTGTAAGTATGTCTGTGTGACAGCTTTTTTATGATCAAGTAGACGCATGATTTCATAGCGGGTTAAACTAATATTAAGCTTATCGTCGAATAACTGGGTCAGTTGTAAATCCACTTGTTTTAATAAAAAGAACAGCTCTGTGTGATTGTGAGTCATCACATCCACCTCCATATATGATAAGTCAACTGTTGATAGGTCAATTATAAAACTTCTAATAAATAAGTCAACTCATCTGCACTTCCGTTCATTAAATATATACTTGCGTTAAAAAGACCATCGCGATTATCATAAATAAAAAAGCTGATTAGTCTCAGTATGAGTATCATCAGCTTTTTCTTCGTCCGTTTATATAATGGCTTTCATTCTAAAAAAAGACAAGCCTATCTATTACGAGGTTAATGATAGAGACGTCACAGCACTTTTAAGGTAGCTCGCTTTAATCAACCGGCTATGTTGGTCTTGACTTGAAAGTAACAGTGATTCTGTCTGATAGACAGTGTCTTTAGCTAGCTTTACGCCTTTCATAAGGATACTATCGGTGATCCCGGTACCGACAAAGATACAGTCATCACTACTGACTAAGTCACTATGTTCGAGTGTTTTATCTAAATCAGTCACACCCATTAAAAAACAACGATTCACTTGTTCATCCGAGACCGGTTTTAGTTTCCCTTGCATTTTACCACCGAGACACTTGAGCCCAACGGCTGCGACGACACCTTCTGGTGCACCGCCGGTGCCGATAAAGAGATCAATCCCGGTCTGTTCCATGGCGGTAGCGAGCGCATAAGTCACATCTCCCTCATCAAAGAGTTGAACTTTGGCCCCGCACATGCGGATGCGATTAATAAGCGCTTCATGTCTCGGCCGGTTTTGAATCGCGACATTTAATGCCGTTAGCGGTTTATTTAAAGCGCTACTTAAGTTTTGCAGGTTTGTCTCAATCGATAAGTTTATATCAACAGCTTCTTTTCCGTTTGGACCAACGGCTAGTTTTTCCATATACATATCTGGCGCATGAAGTAACGTGCCGCGCGGTGCGAGGGCTAACGTCGTTAAGGCGTTACTTTGGTTATTAACCGTCAGCACCGTCCCTTCAATCGGGTCCACCGCAATGTCTACTGAGAGGCCACCTTGACCTAATTGTTCATTAATCTGTAGCATTGGTGCTTCATCTAATTCCCCTTCACCAATCACCACTTTCGCATCAATCGGTAAAGCATTTAAACCGGCACGCATCACTGTTGTTGCGGCATCATCAGCGCCGTTTTTATCACCACTTCCGATAAAAGGGAAGCTTGCAATAGCCGCTTGTTCACTAATTTGTAGGATTTCTAAGGCAAGAGCTTTAATCACAAGTTCTCACCTGGTTCGTATCAACAGCCGCTTCACTAACAAACGCTGGTTTTAATGAAGAATTAGCCGGTGTATCAAAATCAGCGACGGCTAAGAAAGTAAGCATCGTTTCGACCATTGCTTTTTTAGTCATTTTATCTGTCACCATGATTAATAGGTTGACATCCTCATCCACTATTTCCGCAGCATGATCTAAACCATGCACCGCACGGATACATGCTTGGTTAAAGGTGACAGCTTTATCTGATGTCACTAGAAGAATACCACGGTCTACGGTGCCAGTTTGTAGTGCTTCAATCATTTCTTGTTGCGATTGTTTGAGTGACGTTTTTGTTTGTGTCTGACTGCCTAAATTATTTATCTGAAGCGCCGCTGGGCGTAAATAGCGGTTCATTTCCCGTTTCATAAAAAAACTTTCAGCATCACTTGCGATAGCTACCTTCATTCATTATTACCTACTTTCGTTTGGTTTCGTTTTATGATTTTAATATATCATTACATTTCGTTTATGTAAATATTTTTTTCGTTATCTTTCGATAACTTATGGTATTGACATATTATTTTCGTTTTTAGCGCTATACATGTTAAACTGAAACCGGCAAAAGACAGATACCTTTCACATGAAGCAACAATCAATGGTATAATGGACATAACTTGAACGACTCATATTTATACCACAAGCCGTTACAATAGCTGACTTATTATTTCATTAATGGACGTTACAATAAATATAAACAAACACAGGACCGTAAGGTCCGCGCTTAAGAGGTGACAAAATGACAAAACGATTCACAAAAGAACGACGTGTTCATATCCATAACCTTATTCAGGAAAGAAAACGGGTCACAGTGAAACAACTCTCTGAGGAACTTGATGTTTCTGAAGTGACACTGCGCACCGATCTAAAGGAAATGGAAAAGGAAGGTTTACTGACACGCACACATGGCGGGGCGATTATGAAAGAACAAACGACACCGACAGGCAGTTTTAAGAAGCGGTCAGAGACAAATTTAAAAGAAAAGCAAATCATCGCAAAACGCGCCCTATCACTGATTGAAGATAAGAGCTGCATTTTACTTGATGCCAGTACAACAGCCTTAGAGCTGGCAAAAGAAATGAAACAACTCAATATGAAACTCACGATTATGACTAACGGGATGTCGAGTGCGATTGAATTAAAAGAAAACCCGTACTTTAATGTAATTTTAATTGGTGGGATTTTAAGACCTGGTTCGATGGCGTTAGAAGGTTCGGTTGGTATTCAAGCGATGGATATGTTAAATAACATTGACTTATTGTTTACTTCATCAAGTGGGTTTTCCTGTGAGAGTGGCTTAACCGACTTTAACTTCTATGAGACCGACTTAAAGAAAAACATGGTCCAAAGAGCGAAACATGTCGTCGCTCTCTTAGACCATTCAAAGTTTAATACAAACTCTATTTCATCCTTTGCGACGTTAGAAGAGATTGATACGATTATTACGGATCACGTTGTAGAAAAGTCAGCGGCAGAGAAAATTGAAGCCGCAAATGTTCACTTAATTGATCACTAAAATAAAAACAGCTAAACCGGCGTTTCGTAAGCGCCAATCCATAAGGTAGGTCGGCACGACAAATAGCCTTTGCTACAATGTTAAGTGTAGTAAAGGCTATTGACATTTCGCCTGAACATCA
>NZ_FOXC01000070.1:2475-4157 GCF_900115605.1 Halolactibacillus halophilus | reverse complement strand
CGATTTTAACCATCGGGGGCACCGGTAAAGGGGGCTCGATTCTGCAGATGCAGCAAAATATTTTACCCCCTCCCTCCCCGTAGTCCATGCAGAAAGAAGGTGATTAATTTGGATAGACAAAATGTTGGTTTTCGAATGAAGGAAAAACGAAAAGATAAAAAGCTGACGCAAGCGGATTTCTCTAAGCTAGCTGGTGTTTCAACGAACTATTATGCAAGCATTGAACAAGGTAAAAATTCTCCGAGTTTGGAGCTCCTAACTAGAATCGCAGAGGCATTAGGCGTATCTGTACTTTATTTATTAAACGATAGAATTGATGATATGGAAAGTAGAGTGGAGTCAGAAGTTGAGCGACTGAAAAAACTATTTAAAAATATTCCGAAAGACCAACTAGATGTTGCGGAAGGATTGATCATTCAAGCTGCTCGACTACGGATATTATTAGACGACAATTGGAAAGACATTTTGGAGAATGGGGAATATGAGAAATTCTCCCAAAGTGAAAGCCAAGTGCCTTACGATCGAAAGCGACCAATTGTTGAAAACTATGATAATCGAGATAAAACATATCAAGCCATTATAAAACAATTGACTGACTTATTGCCGCAACAGAAAGTTGATAGGAAATCAAAGTTGTTAGGTCGATAGCTTATGTTGCATAATACGTATGTTGAATACTATATAAAGAACTGGAAATGTGGCAAACTATTACTCAACAAAAAAAGAGTACAGTTGATCTGTTTAATTGAAAAACATATATTACCACGGGATGACATTTATTATTTTGATGAGGAACAGATTACAAACTATATAGAGTACAGCGAAACCTGGTATTTTGAATTAGATGAATGGGAGAAATTTATAACCCCATTCATTTTTTTATTCCACAAAGAAGATGATGAACCTGTATTTGATGAGTTTGTCATTAACATGGGGCGAGGTGGTGGAAAGAATGGTTTTATATCCACACTTGCTAATTATTTTATCAGCCCCTTGCACGGTATTGACTACTATGACGTATCTATTGTTGCTAACTCTGAAAAACAGGCAAAACGAAGTTTCTTGGAATGTTTTCGAGTCATAAATAAAAAAAGCAATGAGGATTTGAAAGAAGAATTTGAAGCCTTCAAAAGTAGCATAACTGGTACAAGCACTCAATCTGTTTTTGAATATAAGACCAGTAATGCTAGCTCACAGGATGGTGGCCGTGAAGGTGCGGTTATTTACGATGAATATCACGAAATGGAAGATTCCGACATTGTTGATGTGTTTAGTGGTGGTTTAGGTAAGGTAGATCATGGCCGTCAGTTTTTCATTGGAACAAAAGGATTTGTTAGAGAGGGTTATTTCGATATCAAATATCGAGAATGCGAAGATGTGCTTAATGGCTTGATTGAGTTTGGTGGTGTTTTCCCATACATTTGTGAGCTTGATGATTTGAAAGAAATGGACGATCCGAAGAATTGGGCGAAAGCTAACCCGGCACTTCAGGAACCATTAAACAAACGAGGTAAACGATTATTTAACAAGGTTAAGAAGGAATACGATAAGTTAGCTCATAATCCTTCTGGTCGTGCGGCGTTTGTTACAAAACGTATGAACTTCATTGAGGATAACATGGAAAATTCCGTAGCTTCTCGTGAAGAAATCATGGCGACCAACAGACCATTTTTTAAACTCGA
>NZ_FOXC01000070.1:0-1638 GCF_900115605.1 Halolactibacillus halophilus | reverse complement strand
ATGAAACGAATCACAGATATTATTTAAAACAAATCGCTCTAGAAACCAATATCAATTTTATAGGACGTACAATAAGTCAATCTGATTTCAGGATTATGAAAGATAAAAAGCGCCAATATAACGATTGGCATTATTTATTAAATGTTCGTCCAAATACAGATCAGACAGCCGCGAACTTTTGGCAAGATTTCATCTATAAATTAATTTATGAAAATGAAGTTTTAGTCATTTTAACAGACAACAACGATCTGTTGATAGCAGATGATTTTGAAAGAATAGAATACGCAGTTTATCCCGATAAATTTATCAATGTTACTGTTAAAGATTATACATTCAGACGTTCTTTTCAAATGGATGAAGTTATTTACTTGACCTTTAATAATGAAAAGCTGACAAAGTTTATGGATGGGATGTTCAGAGATTTTGGTGATTTATTCAGTCGCATGATTGAAATCAGTATGCGTAATCAACAAATACGAGGAACTGTAGGATTGGATACTTCACAAAAACTAGATGATGAAACCCGTGGTAAGTTGCAAGAATTTATTGATAAGTTATTTGCATCTTTCAAGAAAAATACCGTTGCTTTAGTTCCGAAGTTAAAAGGATTCACTTATGAAGAAGTTTCTAAAGGTGATGGTAAAGGGCAATCTATTGAGGAAATTACAAAACTAAAAAGAGCTTTAACTGATGATGTAGCCGATATTTTAGGAATACCTAACGCGCTGGTTCATGGAGATTTATCAGATTATGAAACAAGCATTAAAGCCTACATTAAATTTTGTGTTGGCCCATTGATTAAGAAAATATCAGATGAATTAAACGCCAAGATAATTGAAAGAATTGATTACTTAAAAGGAGACAGAGTTGTAGTTGGTGGCGTGACCGAGAAGAGTGCAATTGAAAACGCTGATAATGCAGACAAAATGGTTGCTAGTGGTGCATGGAGCAGAAACGATGTTAGAGAAAAGTTTGGTGATGAACGTGTTGACGATCCGCGAATGGATGAATATGTTATCACGAAAAATTATCAAACTTTAGATGAACTTGAAGGAGGTGATAAATAATGCCGAAACGAATTAGTGTAAGAGGTGCCATCATATCTAATGATGTTGCATGGATATATGAACTATTCGACATTGAACATACTTCTCCACAAATGGTAATGGAACAAATAGAAGATGCCAATGGTGATGATTTAGAAGTGATTATTAACAGCGGTGGTGGCGAGGTATATGCAGCGTCTGAAATATACACAGAATTAAAATCTTATACAGGCACTGTTGAAACACGGGTCGTAGGTTTAGCAGCATCAGCTGCAAGTGTAATTGCAATGGCCGGCGATAAGGTCCTAATTGCTCCAACCGCAGAAATTATGATTCATAATTCTTCTATGGGTTACCACGGGGACCATCGCGATATGAACAAAGCGTCTGAAATGCTTCAGAACACGGATAAGACAATTGCCAATGCTTATCGTTTAAAGAGCGGTATGGACGAAAAAGAACTATTAGACCTTATGGGTAAAGAGACGTGGTTAACACCTCAAGACGCCCTAGAAAAAGGTCTAGTTGATGAAATTATGTTTGAAAATGAAATCAAACTCACAGCAAGTGCTAGTGTTTCAAATTTAATACC
>NZ_FOXC01000083.1 GCF_900115605.1 Halolactibacillus halophilus | reverse complement strand
CAGGGGTTTAGAGAGTTTTTTCGCTTTTGAAAAAGTGAGTACTATTTTGCTTTTCTGGATAGCTTTAAATTATTTTTCATTTTTTTAATGGTATTGATTTCATAATCCGTTCGAAATCCAAATATCTCATGTAATTGATCTGTTAAATGTGTTCGTTCATAGAGCGGTATGTAGCCATCTCCCGATGTTTTCATCACATTCATTTCCCTTAAAGTTTTAATGATTTTTTGACAAGAAAAATTGTTATCCAGCTTTTGTTCTAAAATACGATAAATCAATAAAGAGAGAAAACAGGTTAAGAAATGGGCTTCAACCCTATCATCGTTTCTTACGTAGATCGGTCGCGATTTCAACTCTGTTTTCATAATTCTGAAGCTCTCTTCTATTTCCCAGCGCTGTTGATTCACACGAATCAACTCTAAAGGATCCGATGTCAGATTCGTACAAATACCGTAGAATCCATCATATTGTGCTTCCTTCTCTATAACGGACTCATCAAGAGTTACATGCATATTTTCGGCTATTTCTCCGTCTGTTGTTGCGTGTTTAACTGTAACGAATCGTAATGGATCATTGGCACGTTTCTTTTTTAATGATGAAGGATTTTCAACTTTCTTCAATGCGCGTTCTATTTGGCGCTTCCGAATGGTTTCTTGATAATGCTTATACTTCGGTGAGAATGTTACAAGTAGGCGTTGTTCTAAATCATTTTCCTTAATCCATCTTTCTTTGTAATAGGTTTCTTTGTTGTTTTCAATATTTTTAATACTTGTTAAATTAATGGGTTTGTCACTTGCTTTTGTTCTCCATCCAGAAGGGTCTAGTGCCCATTCTTTGAGGTGTTTTTTTAATTTTTTGATGGATTGTGTGGTGATAAATCCGCGACTTCCTAATGTATTGTAAATGCGATTATTTTTAGAAGATAAGCCTGCGTCTGTACAGACAACAATCTCAGACAACTCAAAATCCTTCAGGATTTTCTTTTCTAACGGTTTAAGAGATGTTTGTTCATTTTCATTCCCACCAAATATTGAGAAAGCAAGGGGAAGGCCGGAAGCATCCATAAATAAGCCCATTTGAACAATAGGATTTGGTCGATGTTCTTTTGACACTCCATACCGTTTCAAGCCTTCTTCCTGTTCCATTTCAAAATAGAAATTTGTGCAGTCGTAATACAAGATTTTCTTGTGTCGTTGAACTAATTTCAAACTGTTTTTGTAGACAGCGGATTGAATATTATCTGATTCTTTCTTAAGTATATCTAAAGCCCGGTACATCTGATGCGGCTCACATTGAATACCTTCGAGTAATTGTTTTGCTTGTTCGAACGAACTCCGCTTGGAGTTCGGGTGTAAAATGCGCATATAGATTAATTTAGATAATATTTCGTTTAAGTCATACTCGAATTTATATTTAGATTGAATATCTTGCGTGATTTTAGAGAGGCCAAGTTGATAATAAAGCGACTGTAAAAAGAGATAACCAACGTTGAATGAACGTTGTTCATCAGCGTTGATAAGTTTCTCCGCATTAAATTTTATGATGCTAGGTTCTCGTTGACTCTTTTGTTCTTCTGTTAGTTTCTTGGCGTATTGACGCGCCCATTCCTCAGGATCAACACCTGGGTGTTTTTTGCGAATCTCTTGTTCATTTCCTAAGGCTTCTATAACGCGCGTGGTTGATTTGCCGTTAATATCTCGAACATTTTCAATGACAGAATAGGAAATGGAATTTTTAGAAACACTCTTTTTTATACGCATAATCAACGCCTCGATTCAGTATTAGATACTCTTATTATAACATAGTACTAAATAGTACTCAATAATTAAAGTCGAAATTTGACATAAAAAATAAGCCATATCAAGGCTTAAGAGTGCTTTTAAAGAAATGAAGTGTCAAACTCCCG
>NZ_FOXC01000020.1 GCF_900115605.1 Halolactibacillus halophilus | reverse complement strand
GCAATGACATAAGCGGCTGCCATGTGAATGGACACACCGAGTCGCTTCATATATTTCATCTTGCCAATTTGACTGGTATAAGCAGGGTTAACAACGTAGACAGCCACCCCCATTTTTTCGGTTCTTGACTTGATCGCTAGGATCATTTTTTGATAAGCAAACTGACTCATTTGGCGATTGGCTTTCCTATTCCCATAAGGACGCGACACTTTGGACCGCGTCGTATCCAAGTTTTCAATCGCGAGTGGCTTATGATGTTTAACAGCATAGTCAACGAGGGCAATAACCTCTGCTTCGATGATTTTCGCCCTCTGTCCACTGGTTTTACCCTCTAAGTTAAACGGAAGGGTAAAAGCATCCACACATTGACCTATGGCGTTGATATTGGCGACGGCGATATGATTCACATTCAAATCAACACCAACCATACCCGTTGATGTTGAGGTATTCAAATAGGGTGAAACCGGTACATCAATTAAGCATTTAACGATATAGTAGTCACCATGGTCCTCAAGCGACCATCCCATCGGCTTCCCATATTTCAACTTATCTTTCAGGTTCATTTGTGTCTGAATGGCATGATTGACATGATCTTGACCATAAGGAAAAACAACGTCAGAGAGATGAATGACACATTGGTCGATCGCTTTAAAGGTAAGGGTATGCGTCTCTGGGTGATAATGAAAGACAAAGTTACCTGATTTGGCATCTTTCCGTCCTGAAATAGTCATCTTACCGTAACGCGCCGCTGTCCAATCTTTTTGCCAACGCTTTTGCCAACGCTTAAGGTTCGCGTAATACGCCTTTTGTGTTAACCGGCCGCGCGCAAGTTTTTTACTCCCAAAACACACACCTGCCACTTTGCTTGCCAGTTGTGTCTGTTGTTTTTCATATCGATCTTTCTTAAAGTTCAACTCACCCTCTCTTTATTTTTGACGGTCATTGTTAGTACTCTAATTATATCACGCGGAATATATGTTTGTTACTTCAAAAATATTCAAAACAAGCGATTCATCACCCACCTAGTGCTGACGCACTTGAGGAAGGTGTCTTCTCGCTCTAAAGCGATAAAGTCTAATTTTAAAAAATGAAAAATAGTATTGACTTATAGTGTAAAATGGGTTATCTTTAACTGGAAAGCGCTTTCGTTTTAAAAATCCACAAAGTAATATTTATTATTATGGTTTCATCGTACTAAACGTTAGAAAAAAGAAACATGCACTGTTTATACAGCGGTCTCGCCTTACATAAGTCATGTAATTCGTGCGAACCATGTTGTGAGGGTTATTCATTTTGATGACGCTAGTATTTTATCAGATTATGTATTACCGGTGCGTTATGTAAAGCGGTTTAGGTACAAGTGTGCTATTTATTTAGCAACGTTATCTGATGAGTGTTGATTTAAAAGTGTATATATTTTTTGTTTGTATCGAAAGCGCTTTATTAATTAAAAACTAAGAAATGGGTGAAGCATGTATGAAAAAGGTGTTTGCATTATTAATGATGGCGTTATTAACATTGGGATTAGCTGCTTGTGGTGATTCTGAATCAGGAGGAGGCGATGGTGCATCGTCTGGTAAGAAGACATTAACGGTTTGGTCCTTTACTGATGAATTAGAACCAGCGATTGAAACATTTAAAGAAAAGTTCGATGTTGAGGTTGAATTAACGATTGTGCCAATTGAAGATTATCCAACACGTCTTCGTCCGGTACTTGAAAGTGGACAAGGGGCACCCGATATCTTCACCGGTGAGCTTGCGTTTATCAAGGACTGGATTGAACAAGGCTACTGGGAAACATTAAACCAAGAACCTTATAATGTTGATGACATTGAAGATGATTACATTGATTATGTGTTTGAACTTGGACGTAATTCAAACGGAGAAGTAAAAGCACTGTCATGGCAAACAACACCAGGTGGTATTTTCTACCGTCGTAGCATTGCCCAGGAAGTATTTGGAACAGATGACCTAGCTGAAATTGGGGAAATGTTCTCAACGCGTGAATCAATGTTAGAAGCAGGCGATCAGTTGAAAGAGGCTGGTTACCGTTTATTCCCTGACGAAGGTGCCATACGTTGGTTTGCGCAGGGTCAAGACCCACAACCATGGGTAAATGAAGACAATGAATTAAATATGACAGAAGGTCGCTTAAATTACTTTGATTATGCGAAAGAACTACGTGAAAAAGATTTAACAGCATTTGCGCCAGAATGGTCACCTTCATGGTTTGCTGCGATGGACGGACCAATCAACTATAACGCTGGTTGGGATGAGGTTGCAGAAGAAGCTGAAACAGAAGTTGAAGTATTTAGCTATGCATTACCTACATGGGGCTTACACAGTGTGTTAAAGGAAAATGTTGAAGAAACAGCTGGTGACTGGGCAGTTACAAGTGGTCCGAATCCATACTACTGGGGTGGAACTTGGTTAGGTATGTACTCTCAATCTGAAAACAAAGATCTTGCATGGGAATTCATTAAAATGATGACGCATGATGAAGAATTCTTAACGGATTGGGCAATGGAAACAGGTGATGTGTTATCATACCTCCCTGTCACAGACAAAATTAAAGATGAATTTAGTGAAGACTTCTTAGATGGTCAAAACAATTACACCTTCTTCTTAGAAGAAGCTCAAAAAATAAATCCAGATACTGTAACACGTTATGATCAACAACTGGATAGTATGTTTGGTACGGTTGTGTCAGAGTATGTTGAAGGTGTTAAAACAAAGGATGAAGCAATTGCAGAATTCTATAATTTAGTTAATAGCTCATACCCAGATATCATCACACCAGACGAACAATAAATAAGGATTGGACTCGTCTAGGGAGTAAGATACTTACTCCCTGACGTTTTTTTAAGAAGGGAGAGCACATGATGCAAAGCAAATTAAACAAGTACGGTTATCTTTTTATCTTGCCATTTTTCGCAGTATTTCTTACCTTTACTGTCTACCCGATTGTACTAACATTTTACTATAGTTTCACAAGTTACAGTGGCTTCGGTGATGCGGCTTTTATTGGAATGGAAAACTATCAACGCTTAATAAGTGATGATTATTTCTGGGAGGCTTTTTATAATACAATCTACATATGGGGAATTAACTTTGGGTTCCAGTTAGGCATTGCCTTACTGCTAGCCTTATTATTCTCTGATATTCGCCTTAAAATGAAAGGTTTAAGCTTTTTTAGAGCCGCCTTTTATTTACCCAACTTAATCACGATAGCCTCTGTCGCGTTACTCTTTGGTATCTTGCTCGGTTGGCATCACGGAACGATTAACCACTTATTACTTGACTTAGGTTTGATTAATGAACCAATCAATTGGTTAAACAATCCAACAACAGCACGATGGTCTGTTGCTTTAATCGGAGCATGGATGTGGTTTGGTAATACATTTATTATTCTAATGGCCGGAATTTCTGGTATTTCAAATGATTACTTTGAAGCAGCGTTGATTGATGGTGCTAATCGCCTCCAAATGTTTACAAAGATTACCTTGCCATTATTAAAACCAATTATGTTATATGTGTTAATTACATCATTAATTGGTGGCTTACAAATCTTTGATTTACCGATGTTACTGACCGATGGTCGCGGGTCACCACAAGGGTCACTGAATACAATGGTCTTGTATTTATACAATCAAGCCTTTAAATTTAATAATTACGGCTATGCCGCTGCCATTGCTTATGGGTTATTTATTATCACAGTGTGTTTCTCACTGATCACCTTTAAAGCGATGTACCGAAAAAGTGTGAAGGGAGAATAAATGATATGCGATCAGAAAAAAGCAATAAACAAAAAATAACTAAAGGTTTCTTCTACTTTTTACTCGCACTGCTCGTCGTGATTAGTTTTATTCCGTTTTATATGATGATAGTTAATGCGACGCGTTCAAATAGTGATATTTTAAAAGAAGGTTTTACGTTGATTCCCGGTACAGCTATTGCAGATAATTATAATGTGTTACTTGAATATATGAATCTTTGGCGCGGGTTTTTAAACAGTTTAATCGTTGCCGTCGCAGTAACGGTCCTAAGTTCTTACTTCTCAGCGCTAACAGCGTTTGGTTTTGCGATTTATAAATTTAAAGGATCTAACTTTTTATTTGTAATGATTCTCGTCTTAATGATGGTACCAGGTCAACTTGGCTTAATTGGTTTTTATGATATTATGCGTACGTTTAACTTACTTGATAGTTACGTTCCGTTAATTGTTCCATCGATTGCCTCGACCTTTACTGTGTTTTTCTTAAGACAATTCTTGTCTAGTGTCTTGCATAGCTCATTGATTGAAGCAGCTAGAATTGATGGGGCAGGGGAGTTCAAGATTTTTCACAAGATTGGAATTCCGATGATGATGCCAGCCATCTCAACAATGGCGATTTTCGCTTTCATCGGGTCATGGAATAACTATATTTTACCACTCGTTGTTTTATTCAGTCCGGAAAAATATACCTTACCGGTTATGATGGGGGCTCTACGAGGGTCACAAGTTGCTCAGAATTTAGGGGCAATGTACTTAGGTATTGCTATTTCGGTTGTACCGATTATGATTGCTTTTGTATTTTTATCAAAATATATTATCAGCAGTATTTCAGCTGGTGCTGTAAAAGAATAATCATGCAGGTGATATAATTCTTATCAATTTAAAGTAGAAAAAAGAAAAGAAGGTGATGGCTATTTCAACCCGTGGTTTTTATCTGAAACTCTATTACGGATTAGATCAATTTATGAAGCTCGCATACGTGAATTTTCTTGCAATCGTCTTTACGTTATTAGGTTTTGGTATTTTCGGAATCTTTCCGGCGTTTCTTGCCACTTTAACGGTCGTGAGAAAATGGTTATTAAAAGATGGGACGTTCCCGATTTTTACGGTCTTTTTTAAAACCTATAAGCAGAGCTTTCTAACAGCTAATCTAGCAGGGGTAGTCTTTAGCTTAATTGCCTTCTTTTTGTATATGAACTACCAGTTGATTGCACAGGCATCCGGGGCTTTACAACTGGTTGGCGGCATCACTTTGGGTCTGTATAGTCTACTATTTAGCGCAACTGTGTTGTATTTTTTCCCAGTTGTAGCACATTTTGAACATCGCTTTTTACAATATTTTAAACAGGCGTTTTTGTTGGGGATAGCGAATATTCATTTTGTCTTGCTTTTGATGGTGATGATCTACGGTCTATATCATCTGTTTGTCATGATGCCAGCGCTGGTATCACTGTTCTTTCCGGTGTTACTAAGTCTCATCATCATGGCGATGACTTTGCTATCGTTTAGTCAGATGAAAAAAAGGCGAGCACGCCTTATGAATCAACAAACTTGAAGCATCAACAAATAATGAACGCAGCTAACGATTTTGAGTGATTTAGATTACTCAAAGTCGTTCTGTTTTGTCTAAGACAAGGGAGGAACAAATAATGACACAATCAATAAGTAATCAAGAGCATTTTATCACATTAAGTCGTCAAGCAGCGGCTGAAGGTGCGGTACTAATAAAGAATGATGCTAACGTGTTGCCACTAAAACCACAGACCAAGATTGCTGTATTTGGACGCAGTCAATTTGATTTTTATCGCAGCGGGACAGGTTCAGGTGGTAGTGTAAACGTCCGCTATTCGGTCAATTTAGTTGATGGTTTAACTAAAAAAAATGTCATTCTTAATGAAAGGTTAAAAGAAACTTATGAAAAATGGCTACAAGACCATCCGTTTGATAACGGTGGTGGGGGTTGGGCAATGGAACCATGGTTCCAAGAAGAAATGTCTATCACCCCAGCCTTAGTCGCTGAAGCAAAACTGGAATCAGATGTTGCAATCGTTGTGATTGGTCGGACGGCGGGAGAAGACAAAGATAACCTTGACCAACCAGGAAGTTATCAACTGACAAAAGATGAGGAAACAATGCTTGATTTGGTTAGTCAAACGTTTGATCAAGTTGTTGTTGTATTAAATGTCTCGAATATTATTGATATGTCTTGGCTTGAATTATCTAGTTTTGGTGAACGCATCAACAGTGTTGTCTACGTCTGGCAAGGTGGTATGGAAGGGGGAAATGCGGCGAGTGATATTCTTGTTGGGGATGAGACACCGAGTGGAAAATTGACCGATACGATTGCTTATCGGTTACATGATTATCCTGCCGCTAAAAATTATGGCGGAGAGGAAAAAAACCACTATGAAGAAGATATTTATGTTGGTTACCGCTATTTTGAAACGTTTTGTCCGGAGAATGTTTTATTCCCGTTTGGCTATGGTTTATCCTATACGACCTTTGACTATACGATCCAATCAGCCGAAATAAAACGAAACTGTCCGTCTGAACTGATTGAAGTCACAGTTAAGGTTACTAATACAGGTGCGACCTATAGTGGGAAAGAAGTAATTCAGCTATATATGGAAGCCCCACAAGGTCAATTAGGTAAACCGGTATATAGCTTAATCGGCTTTAATAAAACAAAAAAATTAGCACCAGGTGAAACAGAAATTATAACGCTTCACGTGCCAATTGAACAACTCGCCTCGTATGATGAGGTCGGTCTAACCGGTGAGAAAGCAAGCTTCGTGTTAGAAGAAGGTGAATACCGATTCCATATCGGAACAGATGTAAAAACAATCAAACCGGTCTTATTTAATGAAAAAAGCGAGGTATTCATAAAGCATACGGTCATTGATCGCTTAGAGGAAGCGGCACGTCCGGTGGAAGCGCTTATGCGAATGAAGCCGGGTGAAAAACGAGGCGACGGCACATACCAACTTGTGTATGAGCCGGTACCAATGCGTACGATTGACCTTGACGAACGAATCAACACCCGTCTACCAAAAGAAATCGCTGCACCAAAAACGCGCTACACACTACAAGACGTTGCTAATGCACAGATTGACATGGATACGTTTATCGGTCAATTGACTAATGACCAACTCGCTACGATTGTAAGAGGGGAAGGTATGAGTAGCCCGTATGTTACCCCAGGGACCGCATCAGCATTTGGGGGTGTTGGTGATGATTTACTTCATTATGGCGTACCAATTGCTTGTACTGCTGATGGCCCGTCTGGACTTAGAATGGAAAGCGGCGTGCATTCAACTCAAGTACCAATTGGAACGGCACTTAGTGCGACATGGAACATCGACTTAATCGAAGCGCTTTATACGTGTGAAGGGATTGAAATGTATGATAACCAAGTCGATTTACTGCTTGGACCTGGAATGAATATTCGCCGTCATCCACTAAATGGCCGGAATTTTGAATATTTTTCAGAGGACCCACTTGTGACAGGTGCCTTTGCGGCTGCGGTCACAAAAGGAATTAAAAAAGCAGGTGTTGAAGCGACACTGAAACACTTTGCCTGTAACAACCAAGAAAAACACCGTCACAATGTTGATGCGGTTGTATCTGAACGCGCACTTAGAGAGATCTATTTAAAAGGATTTGAGATGGCCGTCAAAGATGGACAAGCACGTGCGGTTATGACGGCGTACAATCCTATCAACGGACACTGGGCAGCTTCGCATTATGACTTAGTTACCACGATACTACGGCGTGAATGGGGCTTTAACGGGATCGTGATGACAGATTGGTGGGCGAAGATGAATGACTGTGTTACGGGCGGAGAAGCAAAAACAACACAGACAAATCATATGGTCCGCTCAGGAAATGATGTCTATATGGTCGTAAATAATTATGGTGCAGACATTAATTCAGCAGGAGACAATACGCTTCAGTCGTTAGAAGACAATACATTAACCCGAGCTGAACTTCAACAAGCGGCCAAGCGTATTATTCAACTGTTAATGACACTACCAGTATTTAAGCGAAAACAAACGATTACTGAACAAGCCGTTATTGTCACACCTCAAGAACATGAATCGATTGGAGCTAAATCACTCGACTTACCTCTTGACTTTCAAACGACAAATGAACAACGTATTCAAGTTGAAGCACCAGGTGAGTACCGGATTATTGTAACGCTTATGTCACCACAATCCAATTTAGCTCAAAGTGCATGTCGATTGATGATAAATAATCAGTATGTAACGACAATTCAAACGAATGGAACGGATTCTCATGTGATCAAACAAAAGCTCGTTAAAGTTGCGTTAGATAAAGGTACGTATTCAATTACGCTTCAAGATAAGGGTGAGATGCTACACATTCATACGCTACAGTTTCAGCGTTTGAATCAATAACCGAATTAAGAGGATAAAAACAATCGTGCCCCTGACATAGTCCTGTCAGGGGCACGATTGTTTAAAGCGCAACTATATCAATTGAAGATTTTATAAGTGGTTCACTTTCTGGTTTACCAAATAAGTAACCTTGAAACAAATCAAAGCCGGCTTGTTTTAACCAGTGAAACTCTTCAATAGTTTCAACACCTTCTGCCAGTGCCATTGCACCGAACGCATCGCGTAAATTTAAAATTTCTTTTGCGACGCGCTGCTTTTCAACGTCCGTATCAACGTCACGTACAAACGCCAAATCAAGCTTAATGTAAGGGGGCTTGAGTTCTTTTAAAAAGTTAAGCGTATTGTAACCACTGCCGACATCATCAAGTGCATACTGAAAGCCGTGGTCTTGATAATATTTAAGGATTGACTGCAAGTGATCGGTGTCTTTTACTTGTTCAGTCTCAACGACTTCAAATACAAACCGCTTACTATCAATCTCAAGCGCATGAGCAAGGTCGGTCGTTGTTTTTAAACAAAATTCCGGTGAATAAATCGCTGTCGGAATGAAGTTAATAAATGCTCTTTGATTCGGTAATAACCGCTTCACTTGGCGTACCGCGTGAATTCGACAAATCCGGTCTAAGGCGAAAGTGCGCCCCCTCATTTTAGCAGCGGGAAACATCACATCAGGGAAGATGCGGTTGCCGTCTTTATCAACGAACCGAGACAACATCTCATACGCAAAAATCTCACCATCTGGCTTAATGATTGGTTGAAAATGCATCCGAATGTAGGGCTCAAATAATAGATCATCAACCCAAGAGGCGTCTTGATAATCTTTAAAATCAGCAAGCGGTAACCAATCATAGTTATTGATTTGAAATTCAACATCGGTTGTTAAATCCATCGCCTCAAGAAAATCGACCAATTCGCGTGCGCCTTGTTCATGGGTCGTTAAGCGGTGGTCATGAATGTTCATTGGAAAATCCCGTTGGGTAAGGTGTTTATGAATGAAGTTAAGGATCGTGTCATTAAGTGAAAAGGTAATGTTTTGTCCGGCAATCGTACAATGGGGACAGGGCATAAAAGTGTCCTCCTTTAATATATTCGATAAATATTACTAGACTTATTGTACCATAGTTGCGTAACACCTGTATAAAATATGTATAAAAATAGCACATAACCATCAAGTTACGTGCTTTAATCGTGAGAAAAAAAGAACGCAACAGTTGATTAACTGTTGCGCATTGATTAAATTAATGTATAAGCGCTAGGACTTAATTGGTTTTTTTAACATACCGAGCATCATCGCCGAGATGACAGACCCAATTAAGATTGAAACAATATACATAACCGCACTACCTTCGACAAGTGGAATAACGAAGATCCCACCGTGTGGTGCTGGAAGACCTATCTCAAAGAACATTGATAGCGCACCAGCGATACTAGAACCAACAACGAGTGATGGAATGACGCGTCCTGGGTCAGCGGCAGCAAATGGAATCGCGCCTTCGGTGATAAAGCTGGCGCCCATAATAATGTTAGATACACCAGCATCACGTTCTTCTTTAGTGAAGCGGTTCTTAAAGACAAATGTTGCGAGTGCAATCCCGAGTGGCGGCACCATACCGCCTGCCATAATCGCCGCGTGTGGGGTTAAGAAGCCTTCAGCGATCATCGCAATACCAAATGTATAGGCAGCTTTATTGATGGGACCACCCATATCTACAGCCATCATCCCACCAAGAATTAAACCGAGTAAAACTGCATTACCTGTTCCAAGGGATTGTAACCATTCACCAAGGGCTGTATTAAAAGCACCAACTGGTTTTTCAACGACGAAGAACATAATCATCCCGGTTGTGAAAATACCGAGTAACGGGTAAATCAGAATCGTTTTAATCCCGTCAAGTGACTGTGGCAGATTGGCAAACATTTTCTTTAAAAGAACGACAATGTAACCTGCCATAAAACCGGCAATTAATCCACCAAGGAAACCACTCGTTCCTTGCGCAGCCATAAAGCCACCGACCATACCAGGCGCAAGTCCCGGCCGGTCAGCGATACTCATCGCTATAAACCCAGCAAGAACAGGGATCATCAGACCAAAGGCGTTCCCGCCACCGATGGTATTTAAGGCTTGAGCGAATTGATTATATGTTTCATTTCCCTCCACATGTGATTCAATCCCAAACATAAAGCCAAGGGCGATTAAAATCCCGCCCCCAACGACAAACGGTAACATATGACTAACACCGTTCATTAAGTGTCGATAAAAGGCATTCTTTTGTTTGCCTGATGCAGCCGTACTTGAGCTTTCCCCACTACCATGGTAAATGGGTGCATCGTTTTTTAGCGCTTTAGTAATAAGTTCTTTAGGACGACGAATCCCGTCAGTCACACCTGCTTGAATCAAGACTTTCCCGTTAAATCGCTCTCTATCAACATTCGTATCTGAGGCGATAATAATCGCATCTGCTGAGGCGATGTCTTCATCAGTTAAGACGTTTTTTGCACCACCCGACCCACGTGTTTCAACTTTAATATCTACACCTAGTTCTTTAGCTTTTGCTTTTAAAGCATCAGCTGCCATATACGTATGAGCAATCCCGGTTGGACAACCGGTCACCGCTAGTACCCGTTTACTCGAGGTTGTCATTTCTATCTCACCTTCCTCGCGTTCAGCTTCTTTTTGATCAATTAACTGTAAGACAGCATCTTTTGATGTTGCTTGTAATAACGCCGCCCGGAAACTTTCATCCATCAACATACTAGAAAGACGTGCTAATGTATCAAGGTGCTCATTGTTAGCACCAACAGGTGCCGCGATCATAAAGAATAAGTGACTGTCTTTTCCGTCAAGAGCGTTGTAATCGATACCAGATTGACTACGACCAAACGCAATGGCCGGTGTTTTTACCGCTGTTGACTTTGCGTGTGGAATGGCAATACCATCACCAATTCCAGTTGATGTGTGCGCTTCGCGCGCTTCAATATCTGATCTAAACTGATGCTTGTCACTGATTTTCCCTCCTGAGAATAATACCTCAACAAGTTGATCAATGGCCGTTCCTTTTGATGTGGCCGACATGTGCAACTGGATTGTGTCTCTGGTTAACAATTCAGTGATTTTCATGTTTTTCCCCCTCCTAATAAGTGAATGATTGATAATAAAAATAAAAGAAAAAGTGCTTATTTGTTACTATAGTTTCATCATAACTGAAACGCTTTCAGAAATCAATCATTTTCTATCATTTTATCTCAAAATAAATCAAATAGAATCAAAAATGCTTATATTACGATAGATTTCAATCAGGTTTTAGGTTGATAAAAAGTGATAGAGGTGAGGAATAAGGAAAAGAAAATCAGGGAGCTAGGGGTCTGTCGTAACTAGAAAGAGAAAACGTGGAAAAAGAAATGATAGGAGGGGGGCATAACAGAAAGTGAATGATTTGACTGAATATGAATGATTTTGGTAAAAAGCAATAAAAAAGCCTCCGCGTAAACCGCGGAGACATGATGAGTATAATAATCAACCAGTATTACGTAAACCAGCCGCAATACCATTAATGGTGAGTAAGACTTCACCAAGAAGTTCGCTAAACTCTTCTGAGTCTTCTTCAACTTGACGCAGGCGATTGACAAGTTGGACTTGTATTAAGTTGAGCGGGTCAACAAGTGGGTTGCGTAAGCGCACTGATTCTTTAATGTTTGGCTGGTGGTCCATTAAATCATCTTGTTGGGCAATTTGTAACACAACGGCTTTTGTTTTCTTATGTTCTTCACGGATATCGTTAAATATTCTTACCGCCATGTCTTGGTCATCAATCATATCGGTATATGCATCAGCAATATCCAGATCTGCTTTTGTTAATGCCATCTGTAAGTTGTTGATGGTCGCACGGAAGAACGGCCATTGTTGGTACATTTCGCGCAACAGTTGAATGTTGCCTGTTTCATCTAAGTACGCTTGTAAGCCGGTACCAGCTGCGTACCACGCTGGAATAAGCTGACGTGATTGCGTCCAAGCAAATACCCACGGGATGGCACGTAAATCTTCAAATCGGTTACTGCCTTTACGCTTCATTGGGCGAGAACCAATATTTAAGGCACCAAGTTCGTTTAAAGGTGTCCCTTGGTTAAAGTAAGATAAGAATTGATCATCGTTAAAGACAAGGTCTTGATATTTCTTCAGTGATACGTCAGAAATATAGCCCATCGCATCTTTCGCTTCATCAGATGGCATCTCACGATGCTTTTCTGTTTGTTTAATGCCGGCGATTGACGTCAGTAAGACACTGGTCGCTTGTTCGAGTGAACGATAGGCGATATCAGGAATTAAGTAACGCGAAGACAAGACTTCCCCTTGTTCAGTGATCTTCACCCCGTCACC
This sequence comes from Halolactibacillus halophilus, assembly GCF_900115605.1. Taxonomy (GTDB): domain Bacteria; phylum Bacillota; class Bacilli; order Bacillales; family Amphibacillaceae; genus Halolactibacillus; species Halolactibacillus halophilus. Next base: position 35,787 of record NZ_FOXC01000020.1, on the reverse strand, counting down.
AAGTGTAATCGGTGGTTGTGATAAGAGACTAGAATATAAAGGACCGCCCCCACGACCGAGAGAACCACCACGTCCGTGGAAGAACTTCAGTTTCACCCCGTAGCTCGATGCGGTTGAGTGAATATCTTCCTGAGCTTTGTATAGTTCCCAGTTAGCGGTTAAGTTCCCGCCATCTTTTGAACCATCGGAATAGCCTAACATAATTTCTTGTGAGTCGCCGCGCGCTTCAATGTGCTTACGGTATAACGGAATATCAAACAAACGCTTAATGATTGAAGGCCCATTCTTTAAGTCATCGATTGTTTCAAGAAGCGGTGCCACGTGTAGACGACTCTTTACATGTCCATCTGGATACACACGATAAAGTCCGACTTCTTTGGCGAGAACAAGGACTTCTAACAAATCACTTACAGCCTCTGCCATACTGATTAAGTAGACTTCGATTGCTCGCTCACCAAAAGTATCTTTAGCAAGTTTAATTGTTCTAAACGTCTCAATCATCTCTTGTGAGGCGTCTGAAAACTCATCATAAATGGAGATGAGTGGACGCGGGTCTTGGAGGACTTTAATTAAGACATGTTGTTTTTCGCCCTCAGATAAAGATTTATAATCAGTACTGATACCAACTTGACGCAAGATTTCAGTGATTGTCGCTTCATGTTCTCCGCTGTGATTACGCACATCGAGTGTGGCTAAATGGAAACCAAACAGCTGTACTTGACGGATGGTGTGACGTAATATCTTGATAGGGTTACTCTTTGGTTGATGATTCTCGAGTGAATCCTGAATGAGCAATAAGTCTTCTGTTAATGCATGAGCGTCCATGTATGCTCCTGGTTGGTCTTCTGATGTGAGCCGTAATCGGCGCATGACCATCCCGAGTTTGACGCGGTATGCTTCATCGGCTTTATGCCAGCCACGGTAGTTTAGCTCAGCTTTATCTTTTTCAATTGAGGTCAATAAAGCTTCGCTCACGTCAACTTTTTTCGATGACTGTGACAGTTTTTCTTTTAACTTATCAATTGATTCCATGTACTTGGTTAATACTAAAGCACGTTGTTCTTTTAATGTTTTATAAGTGATTTTCGCGGTCACGTTTGGGTTACCATCACGGTCGCCACCAATCCAAGAACCAAAGCGTAAGAAAGCAGGAACGTGGAAGCGGTGCGAGTACTTTTCATAAAGCAAGTCTTCTAAGTCTTGGTGCAAGACAGGTAAGACGTTAAAGAGAACTTTATCGAAGAAATATAAGCCGTTAGAGACTTCTTTCATAACGGATGGTTTCTTCTCCCGAATCTCTGCTGTTTGCCAAAGAATCGTCATCTCTGTTTCAATTTCCTCTTGAATGACTTTCTTATCATAGCGTGTATAAGAAAATTCCCATTGTTTTAAGAGATCAGCAATTCGTTGGTGAATCCGCAACATCGTTCGACGGGTCGCTTCGGTTGGGTGAGCGGTAATGACGAGTTCAAGTGACAAGTCTTCGAGTGCTTTTTCAACTTGGTCAATCGTAATGTCATGATTAAATAGTTCATTCACACCAGCTTCTAAAGAACGTGGTTGGATGATTGTATCATCTTCCATTTGGTACTCTCTACGACGTCTGATGCGGTAGTTTTGTTCAGCAATGTTATAAAGTTGAAGGTTAACACTGAAAGCACGAATCACTTTGTTTCTAAGTTCAGGTGCAAGTTTCATAATTTCTTGATTGAGTTGATCAAAGTTACTTGGAGAGGCTTCATCTCTGAGTGCTTTTGATAGCTTGCGGAAATATTTCACCGTCTCTAGTAATTCTTCTCCACCTTCATTAAACAACACAGTATCAAGAATATCGTTTAAATAGACGACGTCTTGATTCAACGTGGTGTTTCCTCCGGATTGTTGTTGATGCATTGAATCACTTCCTTTCAAGAGTTTATATTGTCATCACATTGGTGATCAACGAAGCCCATATTAATTCTTCTTGTGAATTGTTAACCTCACAGCTTTATATGGTAACTATATTCTATCATACCATAAGTTTTTTGAAAAAATAACTGAAAAGTATGTAAATTCTTTCGGGTTAAACCGCTATCATATCGTATTAAGATGAAAAATAAACATATTATAACCAAATGATACATAATAGAGAATGAATAGTACAAAATATATTAACGAAAAGGGCGACGGCCTGTGGATATAGTCACATTGACTTTCTGTCAATGGCGGAAATGACTGATTAAACCGCTATTTAATTGGCAGATGGCACAAAAAAAGTAAATTAAAAAAGTTTTTTTAAAAAACTATTGATAACGCTTACAATATTGGTTATGATAGTCTTGTAGCAAGCGAGCTGCATCCCTTCGCAAGTATTGGCCTGTACATCAAAGGAAATCAGTTATGATTTCCTTTGATGTACAGGTATTTTTTTGTTTAAAATTAATAAAAACAAGTAAAAGAGAAGTGAAGATGCTCGTATTTGAGGGGGATGTACCGAAAGATAAAGTGTATATTTAGTGAACAATCCTCACCTAGCATTCTTACTTAACATTCTCACGAATGGTTAAGGAAGGTGTTTTCTCACTCTAAATGCTAAACAACCAAGCGAGTCTCGACAGAAAACACGATGAAAATACGGTATACTAGGAGGAGTCACAGTCATTCACGTTTATGAACAAGAAAGGAAGAGAACGATGAAACCTTATATATTATCGATTGATCAAGGCACGACAAGTACGCGCGCGTTTTTAGTCAACCAAGACGGAGAAATCGTCGCAAAAAGTCAGCGAGAGTTTGAACAGTTCTTCCCAGAACCCGGTTGGGTTGAACATGATGCTAATGAGATTTGGACGTCGGTGTTAGCTTGTATGGCTGAAGTCCTTCGGATAGGTGATGTTAATGCACGTGAGATTGATTCGATTGGGATCACGAATCAACGTGAGACGACAGTCATTTGGGAGAAAAAGACCGGGCGACCTGTTCATAAAGCGATTGTTTGGCAATCACGCCAAACCGAAGCGATTTGTGAGGACTTGCGCCAACAGGGACTTGGAACAATGATTAAACAAAAGACCGGACTTTTAATTGATCCGTATTTCTCTGGGACAAAAGTGAAATGGATCTTAGACCAAGTCGACCCAGACCGTACCCAGGCGAAAGCAGGAAAATTTATGTTTGGGACAATTGATGCGTGGTTGATTTATAAATTAACCGGTGGCAAGATTCATAAGACTGATGTCACGAATGCCTCGCGGACAATGCTTTATAACATTCATACGCTCGACTGGGATAAAGAATTATTGGATGTATTCGGGGTACCGGAGAATATGTTGCCAGAAGTCGGTGACACATCAGGCCATTTTGGGACGACGGTTAGTCACCATTTCTTCGGTTACAATGTGCCGATTTCAGCATCTGCTGGTGACCAACAAGCAGCACTGTTCGGTCAGGCCTGTTTCCATAAAGGGATGGTAAAGAACACTTACGGGACGGGCTGTTTTATGTTGATGCCAACAGGCGATGACGCGATTGAGTCAGATTCTGGCCTTCTGACAACGATTGCCTGGGGACTGAATGGTCAAGTCACTTATGCGCTTGAGGGCAGTATCTTTGTCGGGGGAAGTGCGATTGGCTGGTTAAGAGACGGTCTTAGAATGATTGAAGCAACAAGTGATAGTGAAACGTACGCAACCCGCGTCACCTCAACGGATGGGGTTTATGTTGTTCCTGCTTTTGTGGGTCTTGGAACACCTTATTGGGATAGTGATGCAAGAGGAGCAATGTTTGGTCTGACACGCGGGACGACGAAAGAACATGTCATTCGGGCCACGCTTGAAGCAATTTGTTACCAAACAAAAGATGTCCTTGATACGATGATGAAAGATGCCGGGGTGATGTTACATACACTGCGTGTCGATGGCGGGGCAGTGAAGAATAACTTTTTAATGCAGTTTCAAAGTGATCTTATGAATGCCCCGGTGGAACGACCTGTTAACAATGAAACAACAGCGCTTGGAGCGGCTTATTTAGCCGGTCTATCGACGGGTTTCTTTAAAGATAAAGACACAATTAAAGCTCGCTGGAAACAAGACAGAGCCTTTCAACCACAAATGGAGACAGTTGAGCGGGAAAAACTCTATCACGGTTGGCAAAAAGCGGTGGAAGCTACACGGGTATTTAAAGTGGACGAGAGCTAGTCGCGATGATGAAATAGAAAAGCACATAACAACCCGCAACACATCAATGTGCTGCGGGTTTTATGTGCTTAGTTATTAATCAAGTAAGTTTACGGCACGTGCATTTTTACGAACTTGCTCTGGATTTTTACATCCTGGAATCACGCTTGTAACGACATCATTTTTCAAGCACCAACTTAGCGCCCATGTGGCCATATCTGTCCCTTCCGGCACTTCTTCCTTTAAGATCCGTTCAACTTCAACTAACTTTTGACGGGTGTCTTCTTTGTCATGACGTGAGCGGACATCATTTGCGTTAAATGTATCACCTGGTGAATATTTACCGGTTAAGTAGCCACTTGCGAGTGGCACTCGTGCTAAAACACCGAGATCGTCTTGCTCCGCAACTGGAAAAATCGTTTCTTCAACTTCGCGTGTTAACCGGTTATAAATCAGTTGCAAGGCTTCTGCGCCGATGGATTTTGCCTTCTTCGCATGATCGACACTTGGATCGTTTTGCATTGACAGACCGATGTGTTTAATCTTTCCCCGTTCTTTTTGTTTATCTAACATGGTCCATAAGTCGTCATTATCAAATTCATGTACTTTAAATGAGTGCGATTGATACAAATCAATATAATCTGTCTGTAGCGACAGTAATGAATCATCTAATTGTTTTAATACCTCGTCTGCACTTACGTGCCGGGTCCGTTCAAAGTTGTCATGGAAATGATGACCGAACTTAGTCGCCACGACCCAATCTTCACGATTATGACGTTTTAAGTAATCACCAATAAAACGTTCAGATAAATGATCGCCATAACATTCAGCAGTATCGATTAAATTAATCCCCTCTTCATGTGCCGTCGTTAAAATGGCATCGACTTCTTGTTGGGTAAAGTCTTTCCCCCATTCCCCGCCAAATTGCCATGTACCGACACCAATAACGGATAAATCAAGAGATGTGCTACCTAATTTACGATATTTCATTGTAAGTCTCCTCTCCAAAATCTGTTCACAGTAAGTGTAATGAAAAATAAGGTTAGATGCAAAAAAAATACACCCAATAACGTGATTGGGTGCCAATAAGGGGGACAATCTAATTTGAAAAATACGCTACTTCACTTGACAAGTAACCACAGTTAGGTCGAAAAGGAAGTATCTATTCCAAAATTGTAACCGTTTTCATTATATGATATCACCATGGTTTTTTCATCAATCAAAAGATCTATTTATTTAGTATTTATTGGAATGTGAGAATCTTCTTTTGAAATAATCTGAAAAGAAGCGTATAATTAAAGTTAAACCCAAGAAAGGGGAAGTGTAAATGGCATACTATAACAACCGTCGTGAACCAGTCGAACAAGTAGAAACAAAAGTCTGGTCATGTACAAATGATGATTGTCAAGGTTTCATGCGTCTCGATTATAGCTTTGATGAAAAACCAACATGTCCATTATGTGGATCAGAAATGAAAGAGGATACGAGAACGTTACCGAAACTCTCATAGCTTCTTCCGTTTAATCGTACTTATTTTTATATTTTATGGGGCAGGTCACGTTGTGGCCTGTTTTCTTTTTTATCTCTGAATTTAAGTGAATCGCTTGCTAAAGAGGATGTAAACGTGTTCTAATGGAAAAAGTGATGTGAAAATAAGTCATCATGAATTTAATTAAAGGAATGGTAAATAGATGTTAAAGAAACGGTTGCGTATACTTTTTGGTCTCATCGTATTTAGTTTGTTACTCGTCGCATGTAGTGACGATGAACCAGAAGAAAACACAGCATCAGATGAATCAGAGTCACCCATTGAAGAAACAGATAGTGAAACAGATATAGACACGACTGAACGTGAACCATTAGAAGTGACTATTTCTGATGATGAAACCGTCGATGCTTCTTCTGTCGTACTTGTGATCAATGGTGAAGAAGTAACAGGTGAGACGTATAATGACACGTATTTTAATACGAAACGTTATATGATGCAAAACAGTCAAGATGTAAGTGATCCAGACTTAATCAAACAACAAACGTTAACAACACTTAAAAGTTACACACTATTAAAGCAAGATGCAGAAGTGCGTGGTATTGAGGTGACCGACCAAGATGTAACGGATGCGCTTGAAGATACAAAGGCACAGTTTGAATCTGAAGAAGCATACAAAACAGCACTGACACAACTTGCGTATACTGAAGAAAGCTTCAAACGGTCGCTTAAAGAACAATTGCTACAACAAATGTATATGGATGAAGTGATTGAAACAGAAGATGTATCAGAAGAAGAGATCAATGAGTTTTATGGTTTACTTGAAGAACAATTAGATGAGACCCCGGCGCTTGATGAGGTTCGCGATCAAATTGTCATGCAGATTGAACAAAGTAAATTACAACAAGCATTTCTCGCCCAAATTGAAAAGCTCACTGAAGCAGCTGAGATTGAAGAAAATCTATAAATAATCATGAGCACCTTATGAAGGATTCCTTCATAAGGTGCTTTTTAGTCTAATGAATCATGTTGACTTATAAGACGATAAGTAACAGTGACGTAACAGTCAGATGTAAAAAGTGTGTATTTATCAGTTGAATGGTTGAATCACATCGAGGATCTATGTTGTAATGGGTCACATAGACAAACGTGAGTGATGCTCACAATTAAAACAAAAGGATGGTTATTCATATGAAAAAGACAGTACAATTGCTTGTAGGATTAATATTAACAACAACACTCTTAGTGGCATGCGGTAATCAAGCAACAGAAGAACAGGCAGATGAACCAACAGGTGAAACTGAATCATCAGCTGAATCAGAAGCTAAGACAGAGGATGCAGCTGAAGCAACAGCGGGACTTGATTTAGACGTAACGGAAGCAGAAACATACGAAGAAGACAAAGTTGTCTTAGAAGTGAATGGTGAAGAAATTTCAGGTAAAGCCTATAATACGGCTTATGTTGATACGAAACGTTACTTACTACAAAATAATCAAGATGTATCTGATTCAGACATGTTAAAACAACAAACGATACAGACACTACAGAGTAATACCTTAGTTAGACAAGATGCAGAGTCAATGGGGATTAAAGTGACAGAGGAAGACGTAGCGACGGCTTTAGAAGAAACAAAAAGTCAATTTGAAACAGAAGAAGCGTATCAACAGGCACTTGAACAGTTAGCTTATACAGAAACAGGCTTTAAAGCGTCACTTCAAACGCAACTTCTGCAACAACAATACCTTGAAGAAGCAATTGATGTTGAAGAAGTGACTGACGCAGAAGTCGAAGAATATTATAATCAAATGAAAGAACAGTCAGATGACATTCCAGCACTTGAAGATGTCAGAGACCAAATTGTTACTCAGCTCGAACAATCAAAAGTCCAACAAGCTTTCCAACAGAAAGTGACAGCTTTAACGGAAGAAGCAGATATTAACGAAAATATTTAAGTCATGTATGACCATTGATGAGTGATATCAGAAAGAAACAAAGACAAAAGACAACCGAACCCAGTGGAGGGTTGAGGTTGTCTTTTTTTACTGCCCTATAAAATTCCGCTGATAGAGCGATTTAGTTACCGGTTAGGGCATCTTCAGCCTTTTCTAAGGTGAAGTAATAGACCATTAACTCCGTTAATTGAATCAATTCATACAATACGACTGTTTCGGCATGTAGGTACTCAACAAGGGTTACTTCACGCTTAGCACTTTGACTAAAGGTATGGTTCAATGTTTTTAAGTGATGCTTAAGACAATCAAGTTCAAAGTGATCAGGATCATTTAATACCATACTTAGTTCATCGACGATGGTTGTGATTTGTTGATGAGTCGCCTCATCCCACTCTAAGTTAGTGTGCAAGGGCATTGTTAAATTCCCAATATGATAATGCATCCGTTTAACCATATGTAATTGTTTGACTTCAATATCAATGTTGGCTTTCTTTTTATATAGCTGAGTATGATAGCGTGATTCTTTTTGTTGATTTATTATAAGTGATTCAACTTTTAGTAAATGCTCTTGAAAGGTATCAAAGACTTTTTTTGATTTGGCTTGAATGTTTTCTAGTTCACGGTGACGTAGACTGTCTGAAAAGACGGCTAAGTCAATACTAGCGAGTTTTAATACCTCATCCATCTTCGTGTTAATTTGTTTTAAATAATTAGGGGGGAAGACAATAAAATTGACAAGTGTGGAAACAGACAAGCCAATGGTCGTTGTCAGTAACCGGACAAAAAAGGCATCGACAGGACTCCCCTCAATGACGTAGACCATGGCGACAGACGTTAACGTGGCAACAAGCAGTCCATCAAATAACTTTAATTTGTAGCACGTTACAATTGTAAATAAGGTCGCAAAGGCATAGGAGAAAGGTGATATTTGAAAGAAATGAAAAAATGTCGCCGCATAAAAAGAACCAATCGCCGATGCGGGGAACCGAATCAAGCCTTTCTTGAGGGAATCTTGCACTGTCGGTTCAATCGTCACAATCGCTGTCATGACCGCAAAAACAGCTGGAATGTCAAGCCACTGACAAACATAAGCAGTGACGAAGACGGCTAAGCCTGTTTTTAACATACGACGTCCCATCAAACTTTTTAAAAACTGCATCGCTATTCACCTCCTGGTGTAAATTTTCTATTATATCCATCATAGTAAAAAACTTTAAAGATAGGAAAAGGTCATCTGAAGCGTCATACATGGAGAGAAAGCCTACCGATAAACGGGAAGCTTTCTCTTTTTTAGTTTATAAGCGCTTCAAAGGCTTGTCTGACTTTTTCAGCAGGATAGCGACTGCCGCCTTTTGATTCAACGCCCTCGACCATCATTGCCATCAAATAACGCGCGTCATCGTCATAACCGACAAACCAACCGTTTTCTTGTTGATTGTCTGAGGTTGCTGATTGTTTTAACTCGGCAGTCCCTGTCTTTCCACTTAAGGTCACTTGACTAGACTTTGCCACGGTTGCGGTCCCGTTTTGTACAACATCAGATAACGCTTGTCTTAAAGATGCGACATCTGATTCAGTGATGATTTGTTCACTTAAAACACTTGAGGTAGCATCTTTTAGTAGGACCGGTGTCATCATATTCCCATTATGAAACAGTGGGGTATACATCATTGCTAAGTGATGACTACTGACGAGAACTTGACCTTGGCCGTAACCGGTATCGGCGAGTAAAACATCGTTATCAATGGTGTTATCGGTTGCGACTTGACTTTGTCTGATCGGATAATTGACGGTATAGGCTTCGTTATTAAAACCGAGTAACTGACTCGTCTGTAGAAAGTCACTTGCGCCGATATTTAATGCTTGTCTTGCGAAATAGATGTTATCACTTCTAACTAAGGCATCGTGTAAGTCAACCGGTCCATCACTGAGAGATACCCGTCTGACTTCGTAATTTCCAAACGATGGTTGATTATAGGTGTAACCATCGATCTCGAGCGTGTCCGCCGGCGTAAAGGCACCGGTGTTTAAACCAATCATCGCCGTCACCGGCTTAAAAACAGAGCCTGGACTATAGGTGCTTTGGAATCTGTTTAACAGCGGCGTTAGCGGATTATTCGTGAGCTCATCATAGACGTCTTGTGACATGCCTTCGGTAAATAAAGTTGGGTCAAACGACGGGTAAGAGACGAGTGCTAACGTTTCAGCTGTATTTGGGTCAATTGCCGCCGCATGACCTGCATCTCCGTCAACAAATTGATTGAATAATGCCGCTTGGACCTTGCGGTCAATGGTGAGATGAAGATCTTCGCCGTCTACTGGCGCTTGTTCGATAATCCCAGTCCGGTTGCCGTCTTTTTCAACGACAAACAAAACGCCTTCCTCACCACGGAGCTGTTGTTCAAACACATATTCGAGCCCGCGTTTACCAATCATATCACCATCTGAGTAAATCCCCTCAGAATCATTGTCTAAATCTTCCGCCGTCACGGTCCCAACATAACCGACAAGGTGACTCATTGTCGCGCCTTCTGGATAGACCCGGCCGTAACTGGCTGTTGATAAGACACTAGGAATATCGTTTAATTGTGTCAATGTCTCTTCTTCTGTCACGGAAATACGCTTGAGTGGGATGAATAATCCGTCTTCTACCCACGACTGTGATAAAGTAGACTCAATTTGTGCTGCCGTCATATCGAGTGCTTTACTAATAAATTCGATTTCAGTCGCCCGGTTGACAAACCGACCGGTATCGACACCAATTTCACGCATTTCACCGTTAACGGCCAGTGCTTCGCCGTTACGGTCAAAGATATTGCCGCGGATGGGTTCAGTTACGCTCTGTTTAATTTCTCCACCACCTGCAAGCGGTGGAATGATGAGGCCTTCATCCCACACGACCTGATAGTCGGTGACTTGTTCGATCTCATCAATCGTTTCTATAACAGGAGAAAGCATAATGTCTGTGTCAAACTGATACTCACCAGCAGTGGTATCCTGAGTCACCGTTACCGTATACGTGTAACTATTCGTATCGACTGTGTCATTCTCACTGTCACGTATCAGTTCAGGTGCTGCTTTAATATCGACAGAAACGTTTGTCGTACCGAGTGAGTCATAAGTCGTTTCATATTTGTCAGTAAAGTCAGTAAGTGAGACAACGGCGTCATCACTGATGGTGACTTGTGTCTGCATAGTGTTAAAGTCAAGTGTTTCCCAGGCGTCAATATAAGTAATTAAATGCTCTGTCGGGTCAAGTGGTTCAATGGTATCTTCAGAACAAGCGATTAAACTAACAAGGCTGATTAATACTAGTGCGATCACTTTTTTCATTGGCTTCACTCCTCTACCTGGTTGACGGGTTTGGCATACAGAATGTAACGGTCAGGCGCATCTCCGATATAACCAAACGGGTAACATGTTGAAATGACTAATTCTTCTTCTTTTAATTGAGGCTGAATAATTGTACGGTCATCAGCAGCTACAATTTTACTCGAGACCATTTCATAATCGAAGGTGCCGTAAGGCAACTCGACTGAGATAATATCACCGACTTCCACTTCACCTAGGCGAGTAAAGACGGTATCACGATGGCCAGAGAAAAGAATTTGACTATTATCTCCGGGGTATTTCGTTGATGCGTAATGTCCGACACCTTTTTCTAACTCTTCAGGATCTGTGCCTTCAATAATCGGGATCGATGCTTCAATCTTATCAATCCCGATTAAGCCAACCGTCTCGCCTGTTTCAGGGGCGAAGGAATGGCGTAAGACCTCACGGTCTTCTATCGGTGTTTCTCTTGATTTAGCCAGTAATTCATGGGCTTCACTTGTTGCTTGTCGTTCTTTTTGAATCGAGGATACATATTGAAATGCCCCAACACCAAATAAAATAAGTCCAGTCACTAACACGAGCCAAGCAAATTTTCTCAAAATAAATCCATCTCCTTTATTTTACTCACCGTCTGTGAGTCACATATGTTAAAATATCGACAGATGTTTACCGTCACCCTATTTCAGTGACAAATCTAGTCATCCTACCATTAGTATAGCAAATATCTTCCCGTCACTGCACAAAAGGTGCTAAAAAATATTGAAAGCAGGTGCATTGATGTTACATCAATACCAAAAAACGCGTCTTAAACAACTTCTAATTTGGTCACTTCCAGTTATCTGGATGGGACTTATTTTCTTATTTTCCGCTACGCCTTATGAACGTCAAGACTTAAAGCCCGCACTAACCGCCCGCTTTGACTTATCCGTAGTAGAACCCTTGGTCGATTGGGTCAACTTTACGTATCACAACTCAGAAATCAGTGTCGCGAGTCTCGGGATTGAAAGCTTTGTCGAGTTTTTCATCCGTAAGGGGGCACACGTATTTGTCTTCTTTATTTTAACGCTATTATTTATTCATGCATTCAAAAAGACAACGCGTTTAGACTGTCAACGGTTGCTTCTTTTCAGCTACTTAATGTCAGTGGTTTATGCCGGTTTTGATGAGTGGCATCAAAGTTTAACACCCAACCGTACCCCTTACATTGGGGATGTGTTGTTAGATAGTGTCGGTAGTTTTTTGGCGGTGTTAGGCATCGTCATCATCGCCTTTTTACGACAGCGGCGCTAGTTCTATACAAGCCTATACTTGAAAGCTTTAGACAGGTACTTCAATATAGGCTTGTGTTGTTTCAGATATATCAGCTTGGTCACTTGTTAAATTTACGAGCCAGTTTTTACAGGTATCAACCTTATCGGTTTCGACCGCTAAATGAACAGTGACTTTTTCTAAGTAATCAATTGATTCTAGTAGATACGTCGTTTGCCGCACCTCATTTTCTAGTTTACCGAGAAGGGGATAATCAATCATGACCTCAAGCTTTTGGACTTGTTTACGGCAAACGAGACCGGCTGCATCAATCGCTTCCCTAGCACTTGTGGAGTATGCCCGAATCAGTCCACCTGCCCCAAGTTTAATGCCACCAAAATACCGGGTCACGACGATACACGTATCTTTTAATGCCCGTTTTTTAATCACTTCTAACATCGGTACCCCGGCTGTACCAGACGGCTCACCGTCATCTAGCGCTTTTTGAATTTGATCGTGTTCACCGATCATATAAGCAGCACAGTTATGGTTGGCTTGAGGGTGAGCTTTTTTTATATCATTAATAAAATCTTTTGCTTGTTGTTCTGTTTCACAGCGCTTGGCATGGGCGATAAAGCGTGATTTTTGAATCTCGATTTCTGTTTGTCCATACTGTTTAATTGTATAATATTTTTTTAACATGTTGTCACCTCACACCTTATTATACAAAGAGTAACGGTTAAGGTAAACCTCGGCTATATATTTAATAGTTAGACGAATGCTGTAACAAATAGCCATAAGCTATTAGAATGAGAGTTACTGACCTTGCGACACATCCGTTTCTCAAGTATTACTTCTTGTCATTCTATTTCCGTTATACAAGTTTAAAGCAAGTTGTGAAAGGTAATTATTAATAGAAGAAAGTCGCTTAAGTTGAGATACCTTTACCTTTATAATAGGCGAGGCCCACCTCGCGTGGTACAATAGCAACAGAAGCTGTCTTGTCTAGGACTGCGATACAAAACAAGGCGAAGACGAATCAGGTCTGACCTTATAAAAAATGAAGATTTGGGGAGTTTAGTGAAATGGCAAACAAACAACATAAACAACACAAATATCCAGGTGCGAATTTAAACGACCTCGACACTATTATTGATGAAATGGTCGAAGCTGTCCATAATAGTAAAGATGAAATTTACAATATAACAGAACAAGCCCGTGTGGAATATGAAACGTTAACCGAAAAAATTGCCCGGTTACGCATAGAGATTGAGGAAATCATCTCAGAGAATGACTTATTAGAGCGTAAAGAACGGGTCTCAAGGCAACGTCTTGCCACCGTTAGTGAGAACTTTAGTATGTATTCAGAAAAAGAAATCCAAAAAGTGTATGAAACAGCGCATAACTTTCAAGTTGAATACCGTATGAAACAAGAGCGTGAACAGACGCTTAGAAAAGAACGAGACGACATTGAACGCCGGTTGCGCTCAATCGATGATACAATCGAACGCGCGGAATCATTGGTCGGTAAAGTGTCGATTGTACTGAATTATTTAACGGATGATTTTAAAGAAATCACCTCACTCATTGAAGATGCAAAAGAAAAACAAATGTTTGGACTGAAGATTATTGAAGCCCAGGAAGAAGAGCGGCGCCGGATTTCGCGCGAAATCCATGATGGTCCGGCTCAAATGATGGCGAATGTCTTAATTCGGGCTGATATTGTCGACCGGACTTACCGCGAACGCAGTCCAGAAGAAGCGCTCGTTGAAATTAAATCAATGCGTAAGATGGTCCGTGAGTCATTGTATGAGGTTCGGCGAATTATTTATAACCTCCGTCCAATGGCCCTTGACGACTTAGGAATTGTACCAACGATTAGAAAATATCTACAAACCTTAAGTGACTATCACGATTTGGTGATTCACTTTCATGAACAGTCAAACCATGAACGACTAGAAGAGAAATATGAGGTTGCTATTTTCAGACTGACACAAGAAGCCGTTCAAAATGCGATTAAACATGCCGAAGCATCAGTGATCGATGTGAAACTCGTCGTTTCAAAAACGCGCGTCAATGTATCAGTTAAAGATGATGGTAAAGGATTTATCCTTTATGAAACTAAAAGTCAGTCCTTCGGACTGATTGGCATGCGTGAGCGGGTCGATATGTTGGATGGAACACTTGAACTGACGTCAAATCCAGGAAAAGGTACGCATGTTTTTATTAATATTCCTTTAAAAGATTAAGTCATTTTCATTAAAATTAGATTAAAACCAACTAAAGGTATAGGTATTTTCTAAGATTTCTAGTATAATAAGTGTATTGTTTAGTATAAATGAATGAAACTTTTTTAACTATTTATGCGACATATAATGTGATGTGTAGTTTTCATCACTGTTCTGTCAATAAAATCAGTACGTTAGTCGGAAGTTGTGTTAGAATAGTACAACCACGTCAAACCAAATATTAACTAATGAGTAAAACACGCATTATTAGGAGGACAAAACTATGAGTACAAAAATCGTATTAATTGATGATCACGTCTTATTTAGAGAAGGTATTCGCCGTATTTTAGATTTTGAAAATGATTTTGAGGTTGTCGCAGAAGGTAGCGATGGTGAGAACGCGATGAGTTTGGTTGATACGTATCAGCCAGATGTTGTGTTAATGGATATCAACATGGAACGCGTCAATGGTGTTGAAGCAACGAAACAATTAGTGGATAAGTATCCGCAATTAAAAGTAATTATTCTCTCAATCCATGACGATGAAAATTATGTGACCCATGCCTTAAAGTCAGGAGCCCAAGGATACTTACTTAAAGACATGGACTCAGAATCACTTGTTCAAGCGATTAAGGTTGTTTCAGACGGTGGAGCTTACTTGCATCCAAAAGTCACCCATAACTTAGTCAAAGAATTTAAACGGATGAGTGAAGAAGAACATAAAGGTTTCCAACAAGTTGAATACCGTAAACCGCTGCACCTACTCACGCGTCGTGAGTGTGAAGTTCTACAACTCTTAGCTGACGGTAAGAGTAACCGCGGTATTTCTGAAGCGCTGTTCATCAGTGAAAAAACAGTCAAGAACCACGTCAGCAATATTTTACAAAAGATGAATGTGAATGACCGGACCCAAGCGGTTGTCACTGCCATTAAAAATGGTTGGGTAGAAGTTTTATAGTTTTAAACAAACATAACCACCAAGTAAAAAGAAGCATAGCCTCTTAATACTTGGTGGTTATTTATGTCTTAAATATAAAGGGCTTTCTAAACCTAAGGATTTGGGGTTTCTATTTGCCGGGAAAACCGTTAGAATAGAAAGGAGTTTCTTTTTAGTTAGTTTGATGCTCGGAAAAAAATCAGTTGATACTTGAGTGATGTGTGTCTAATGACAGATACACTAACGGCAGACGAATCAACTATAAAGAAGATCTTGAAATAGAAGCAAACCGTCGCTATTTACAACGGATAAACAAGTTACCCAATAATAAAAACAACTAAGTTAGTGATAGAGAGGTTCGATAATATGACAGTCGCAATAATTACAGACAGTACCGCCTATATCCCAAAAGAAATAAGAGAAGAATACAACATCCAAATGATTCCCCTAACCGTTACCTTTAATGGTGCCTCGTACCAAGAAGAAGTTGACTTAACCGCTACTGACTTCTATGAGAAAGTAAGAGAAGAAAGGGTATTACCAAAAACGTCACAACCCGCAATTGGTTTAATGGTTGATTTACTTGAACAGTTAAAACAAGATTACGATGCGGTTGTCTCAATTCACTTATCAAGTGGAATCAGTGGGACGTATCAATCGATGCAGACGGCAGGAACGATGGTAGACGGTCTTGATACATATGCCTTTGATTCAGAAGTCAGTTGTATGGCGCAAGGTTTTTATGTGTTAGAAGCTGCCAAACTGGCACAAAAGAATGCTTCACCAGCAGCCATCCTTGAGCGGTTAAATACAGTGAAAGAGTCCTTAAGGGCCTATTTCGTCGTCGATGATTTAAATCATTTACATCGTGGTGGGCGCTTAAATGGGGCTCAGGCACTTGTCGGAAGTGTCCTCCAAGTGAAACCGATCTTACATTTCTCTGAGACAAAAATTGTCCCATTTGAAAAAATCCGGACCCAGAAAAAGGCTTTTAAACGCCTGATTGAATTAATTGATGAAGATGCAAGTACGGGCGCGCCGATTCGTGCGACCGTGATTCATGCGAATTGCCCAGAAACGGCTGAACAATTGATGCGTGAACTAAAAGAACGCTATAATAATGTTGAATTAACGTTAAGCTACTTCGGTCCCGTGATTGGTACGCACCTCGGAGAAGGCTCGATTGGACTTGGTTGGTATAAACTCTAACGTCAGCATGATGCTTTGACGTACTAAAAATAATTCTAAGTAAAAAATAATCCGTTTTTAACTGTTGCCGGCGAAAATACTAAAAATAGCCTGAATTTATTTTGAATATGTAAAAAACACTCACACCCGCGTGCTCCCTGGCACGCGGGTGTTTTCGTTACAATAGAGCTATCTTTTAGTAGAGGGAGAGAACGGATATGTTAAAACAGCTCGACCAATCGATTCGCATGGTTAATCACTACATCAATCAACAATGGCTAACGGTAAAAAAGTCAGTCATCACCTCATCAAAGCGCATCCAGTCATTAACTAAACAAGGCCCTACGTTAGTAAAAGAAAGCAACGCGAAAAAATCATTAATAGCTAAGCAAACAGACAAGGTTAAAACAACCTTAAAACAATTAGAAGCGATAGAGGATACTTATTTACTACTTGACGGGTTATTAGTCACACATGAACAGCTAGGGATACTTAAAAAGCAACGGCCAGATTTGAATCAAGTTATTGATATAAGGGCACTACCAGCGATCACAAAGACACGTGGTTTTATGCAATGTGCACGTTGCTTAAATACAGACCGTGCTTTGTTTCTTCCGTTTCCTTGCGGGAAATGTCATAAAACCGATTGGTACTGTTTAAACTGCCTCAAGTACGGACGACTCGCCTCGTGTCAAACATTGTTTCATCTCACTATACAACATCATCAAACGAAACCTCTACAGACTGGTTTCCAGTTTACCTCTACATTAACACCGCATCAAGAGCGTGCAAGTGACCAGTTAGTGAACGCCATTCAAACAAACGAACGCCATTTACTTATCCACGCCGTATGCGGGGCCGGGAAAACAGAGATGTTGTTTCGCGGGATTAATCAAGCGCTTTTAACAGGTAAGCGTGTTTGTGTCGCAACGCCAAGGCAAGACGTTATTAAAGAACTCCTCCCAAGGTTTCAAGCAGTCTTTACAGATGTGCCGATCATTTGTCAGTACGGTGGCAGTGATGATAATCATAAAAGGGCATGGCTCACTCTCTGTACGACCCATCAACTTATCCGCTACAAGTTAGCGTTTGATGTGTTGATCATTGATGAAGTGGATGCCTTTCCTTATCATAATGATCAACATTTAATCAAACAAGCTGCCCGCGCCCTAAAAGACACTGGCACGTTTATTTATCTTTCAGCGACACCGAGGCCAGCACTTGTGAAAAAACGTTACCCAACATGTTTTGTGCCGGTCCGCTATCACGGTCACCCGCTACCTGTTCCTCGCCCGTATTTTACGAGCTTTAAACATACCCCGCTCCCAAAAAACGTAAGAGAAGCCATTACTAACGAGCGGGAAAATAATCGTCAGCTGCTGATTTTTGTCGCAACGATTAAACAAGCAGAGGCACTGTTGCCTCATGTACAAGCGGCGTATCCAACTCTCACCATTGAAGCGGTACATGCTAGAAGTGAGAAGAGAAAAGCTTTAATTGATGAGTTCCGGCTGCGAACGATTGATATTTTGATTACGACAACCATTTTAGAACGCGGGGTTACTTTTCCCTCTGTCGATGTATTTGTCCTTCAGGCTGACCATGATGTGTTTGATGAAGCCGCACTTGTCCAAATTGCAGGTCGGGCTGGTAGAAGCAAAGATGACCCAACGGGCTCGGTACAGTTTTACTTTGAGACCTATACAAAAGCGATACGCAAGTCGATTAAGTCGATTAATAAGATGAACGTTTTAGGTGAACGGTTATGAAATGCCTAATTTGTTTAACCGATATGAACCAAGCCATCAGTTGGCAGTCGCTTGGAAAAAGACAACGATATGGTTACTGCGCTGACTGTGAACCGAAGCTTAAATTAATAACGGGACCAGTCTGTCCGGACTGCGGCCGACACGTGTCAACGGGTGCGATGTGTCATGACTGCAAGGAACGAAGAGGGAAAAGTCTGTCTTACAACCGGTCGTTGTATCATTATGATGGGGCTTCTAAAGCATTACTTACTTTATGTAAATATCGGTATCACTACCACGCATTGACCCCGCTAAAGCGAGAGATCAATCAAGGTTTTTTACAGCATTACGGTAAATTAAAACAAGCCACACTTGTCCCAGTGCCGGTATCAACCAAACGGATGGAAGAGCGGTTATTTAATCAGGCAGCTTTAATTGCTTCACTGATTAACCGGCCGGCGTTATCTTTATTAGACAAACACCATACCGGTAAACAAGCGCTTAAAACGAGACAAGAACGATTAGACTTAGCTAATCCGTTTTATTTAACAGAAGGTAAGTCGCTGCCCAAAGGACCGATTGTCCTGATTGATGATGTGTATACGACGGGTACGACCATTCATCATGCCGCTAATGTCCTAAAAACAGCAGGAATAAGTGAGATTTATAGTTTCACTTTGGCACGATAGTCTTATTTAATAATGCTAAGTTGTTGCCGATATAATAAGTAAGATAAAATAAAGTTAACCTGAATGTGATTTCTATAATGAAATAGGTAAGCAAGTTGAAGAGATTTTAAGTAAGCTAAGTGATGAATATGAAGAAGGAATAAATGAGGTGACACTATGGCAGATTTAGCGAACTGTAGCCGTTGTGGCAATTTATTTGTCAAAACAACGCGTGATATATGTCAAGATTGTTTTAATGAAGAAGAAAAACAATTTGAAATTGTCTATAACTTTATGAAAAAGCGTGTCAATCGACAGGCGACGATTCCAGAGATTGTTGAAGCAACGGGTGTGAAAGAAGATTTAATCATTAAATTCGTAAAAGAGAAGCGTCTCCGCACCGCTCAGTTTCCGAATTTGACCTATCCATGTGATCGCTGCGGGAAAGACATCACAGAAGGCCGGCTATGTCAAGCGTGTTCAAATGATCTCTCAGGTGGCTTAAAACATGAACATGATATTGAACAAGTCAAGAAATTGAATGAAGAGCGTGAAAAAGAAAAAGCCAACCAAACCTATGTGGCGGTAGATAAAGGAAGAAATAAGCGTAGACTCTAAACATTTTTTAGTTGATACCGATAACAGGAATAACATTTATTTTTCGTAAGGACTTCACAAGCGTCCATGAAGTAAGAAATGTTAAAACACAATCTTACAGCATGAATGTAGAAATGTTCTAAACATCGATGATCGACTATATAGTTAAAAAGAAAGTAGGAGAGGAGGAGACAAAATGAAAATAAACATCAATCGACTTGTAAATAATAATCCGTATAAGACCCAGCAACAAAAACAGGCGGATTTAAAACATGAGAAAACAGCTAAAACCGATAAAGTTGAAATATCTCCAAAAGCGAAGGAAATGCAAGCGTCAAATCCGGTTCAAAAAGAACGGCTAGAAAAAGTGAACCAAATCAAGCGTCAGGTAGAAACAGGTACGTATGAAGTGAAACCAGACCAAGTCGCAAAGAAAATGCGTGGGTTCTTCCAGTAGAAAACGATAAGGTACGCTTGGTACCTTTCGTTTTTTAGTGTCTTAAATCTTTAAAATAACGGTAGCACCTAAGATAAATGGATTAGACGTTTCTTAACGTGCTTTTTATACGAATCATTGATAAAATAAAGAAAAGCCGTAAAAGGAGGCATTTCTGTGCTCGTTCAAGCTTTACTGAAGACGATGACAACATTAGTTGATTTACATGAAAGCTTATTATCAGTGGCAGTCGAAAAAACGACGCGACTTAAAGCAAACAATATTGAAAGCTTCAATCAATTATTAAAGATTGAACAAAAACATGTCCAAGCGTTAGAACAATTAGAAAAAGTACGCTTAAAAGAAGCGAAAGACCTTGCGGTCTCACTTAACTTAAAAGACACGGCATCGGTGACCACCATTCTTGATGCCTTACCAAACGATACAGAAAAAAAGGCGCTTGAAGAAAAAGCAACGACGTTGCTTGCCTTTATCGTCGATATTAAACGACAAGAAGATTTGAATCGTCAATTACTGAAACAGTCACTACAATTTGTCCAGCTTCAAATGGACTTACTTGAGCCATCGGTTGAATCATTAACCTATGGAAACAAGAAAGCCAATGATGACCCGACATCAAAACGTTCAGTATTTGATTCAAAAGCTTAGGAGGATCTTACATGGTATCAACCTTTAATGGATTAGAAATGGCCAAGCGCGCACTCAGTGCCCAACAAGCGGCTATGTATACAACATCACACAATATCTCTAATGCGAACACAGAAGGTTATACGCGTCAGCGCGTTAACTTTGAAGCCATTAACGGCCTCACATCAAGCCGAGAGCCAGGCGGTATTATTGATACCATCGGTAATGGTGTGGAACCAGGTTCTGTCGAAAGAATTAGAGAACAATTCTTAGATGTACAGTTCCGCAAGGAGAATGCGAAAACACAATATTATAGCCAGCGCGCGGAAGCAGCGACACAAATGGAAGCGATTCTGAACGAACCGTCAGAAGAGGGCTTATCACATATCTTCGATCAATTCTGGAATTCACTACAAGATTTATCGGTCAACCCAGAAGATTCAGGCGCACGCTCAGTTGTCGCCCAACGTGCTCAAGCTGTAGCTGATACGTTCCAATATACCGCAAGCTCACTAGAATCTGTCCGTGATGATTTACGGAATGAAATGAATGTGAAACAAACAGAATTCAACTCGTTACTTAACCAAATCAATCAGCTCAACCGACAAATCGGTGAGATTGAACCTCACGGCCATGTCGCCAATGATTTATATGATGAGCGTGACCGTTTACTCGATCAGCTATCATCAATTGCCGATATTTCGGTCTCATACGAAAAGAGTTCTGGTATGCCAAGTGATATAGCTATGGGGAAAGCGACCGTCAAACTGACAGGTAAATTCATTGATGCGTCTAATAATGAAGTTGATGTCACTTTAGTTAATGGTAGCGATTATAGTGTAAACCACTTATACGTTAACACTGAAGGTGATGCAACAGATAATCCAAACAGTAATGTTAAGTCGTTTCATTTTTATAATCCGGAAAAGGTATCGGGGACTGATGAAGCTGGGGAATTGACAGATCCTAACGGAATAAAAATTGCTGCTGAAAACTTTAAAGTAACGGGCCAATTAAAAGGTTTAATGGAGATGCATGGTTATCAAACAACGGGTGATCCTGATGAAGCGGGTACTTATATCGACATGTTAAATAATTTGGATAACATGGCAGAAGCTTTTGTTGAAAAATTTAATGACACACATGCGAATGGTTATGATTTAGAAGGAGAAGCAGGAACAGATACGTTCTTTGAGATTGATACTAATGCGACGCGTCCTTCTTTAACTATGACAGTAAATAGAGATATACTAGATAACCATGATAAAATTGCCGCAAGTTCTGCTCCGAATGCCAGTGGTGATGGCTTAAATGCTGTCAAACTTGCGGGGAGTTATACAGATTATTTGACCGAAGCAAGTTTAGACAATACAAATACCGTATTTACTTCAGATGACTTACCTATTGGAGAATACACGATCGATCAACCAGTTGATGGAAGTGCTAGCTACTGGTCGAATAGTAATATTACGCTTGGTACGGATGTGATTAGTAAAATAGATAGTGTGATTTTAGATGCATCTAATAACGTTATAGCTGTTTCAAATGATGGTAAAAGCTTTTATTCGGTTAATGATGTTGATTTAAAATCGCCTTTAGATGGTGGAACATTTGAAAGTAATATTTTGCAAGGTAATGCTCAACCCATTATGACAGCTGAAAATAATGTCACAAATGGTGAAACGCTTAAAATTGAAGCAGGAGAATTAGGGAGTAAAACGTCAGTCAAAAGTTACTTTGAGGGAATGATAGGTGAACTTGGTGTTCTTGCACAAGAATCCTATCGTATGGAGGCGAACTCTGGTACACTTCGCCAACAAGTATCCGATAACAGAGACTCTGTAAGTAAAGTCTCACTTGATGAAGAAATGACAAACTTAATCAAGTTCCAGCATGCGTATAACGCCGCAGCACGTAGTATGACAACAATAGATGAAACGCTAGACCGGATTATAAATAATATGGGACTCGTAGGAAGGTAGTGAGATAAATGCGTGTAACACAAAGTATGTTATCAAACAATATGTTGCGTAACTTATCAAGTAGCTATACATCGATGAATAAGTATATGGATCAATTAACAACCGGTAAAAAGATTAATCGTCCATCGGACGATCCTGTTATTGCGATGAAAGGGATGCGCTATCGTACTGAAGTAAGCAACGTTGAACAATTCCAGCGTAATATCACCGAAATGCATACATGGATGGATACATCCGATGATACGTTAGGTGAAACAACAGAGATATTAAATCGTCTACGTGATTTAACCGTACAGGCGAGTAACGGGACATATGAAGAAAATCAACGTGGCGCCATCGCAAAAGAAGTGGATCAATTAAAACAACAACTCGTAGAAGTGGCAAATACAAAAGTAAATAATAAATATATCTTTAATGGTACTCAAACAACAGAAAAGCCCATTGACGTTGGAGAAAACGGTGAACTTTCATTTAATACGAATACTTTTAAACCTGTTATGTTAGAAGTAACATCAGGCACACAACTTCAGGCAAACGTTAATCCAACGGATGTTTTTGGTAAAGATTTATTTGATGACGTTGAAAAGATTTCTGAAATGCTGAAAGATGGTACGGCCTTTGAAGACTTTGATGCAAATATTAGTGTGATAGATGGTCATATTGATAATACTGTAAGTGAACGTGCAGATTTAGGTGCAAGGATGAACCGGGTTGAACTTATTGAAACACGACTCGAAGGGCAACAAATCACGGCACGCGATATGATGTCTCAAAATGAAGATGCAGAAATAGAAGAAGTGATTATGAATCTCACGTCACAAGAAGCGATTCACCGTGCGGCACTTAGTGCAGGGTCACGTGTTATTCAACCAACATTACTAGATTTTCTAAGATAATATCAAGAGTCTTACCCTATCAAGGTAGGGCTCTTTATTTATTAAAACGGGCTACTTAGAATGGTAAGGAATGTCTATAAATGATTAGACCGTTACTTAATCTCTAGAAGAACCAGATAGGTATATGACACATACACAGAATAATTAGCGATCATTCTCGATAAGTTAGACCAAATTAGACAGTTAAAAAGAAAAAGAGGTGTAGAAAATGCGCTTACCTCAGATTAGAATAGACCAACAATTTGCGCGTATTGGGATCAGTATGGAAGATGCTAAGGTACAAATGTCTC
The DNA here is from genome assembly GCF_900115605.1 of Halolactibacillus halophilus. Taxonomy (GTDB): domain Bacteria; phylum Bacillota; class Bacilli; order Bacillales; family Amphibacillaceae; genus Halolactibacillus; species Halolactibacillus halophilus. Next base: position 11,995 of record NZ_FOXC01000020.1, on the reverse strand, counting down.
AACCAGAAGCGGACCTTTCTATTAAACAACCACAAGCTGATGTTAATATAGAAACGAGGCCGGGTAGACTGTCGATTGACCAATCACAAGCGTTCCATGATTTAGGACAGTATCCAGTAAAAGAAGCCATACGTTTAGAAGCTTTAGAAGGAAAGAAACTTGTCGCTGAAGGCACACGTCGTCGCAGGCGAGAAGGTGATCAATTAATGAAAATTGAAAACGGAGGCGATCCGATTAAACAACAAGCAAAAACGCGGATGCCAAGAGAGTATCGCCCCTTTAATATTGGTGTGATTCCTTCTTATAATTCAGTGAAAATCAATTATGAACCAGCTGATGTTAATGTGGATATTCAAGCAAATAAACCAGTGATTCAGTCACAAGCAAATCCTGTTCAACGTCAGGTGACACCAGCAAACTTTGATGTGTATTTAGATCAACAAAACTATATCGACATTTCATTTGAAAATGTTGGACCAGAATCACAAATGAATTTAGATGCTTAAAAATGAAGCGTCAACGTTAAATGATTCAATAAATCATCACGCAATATGCATTTAAAGACCGAAGGTCTGTCTTTAACACTAAAATTGATCTTTGGTCAACATTGGTTTTAAATATTGTAATACAATGAACGCTAGAAAGTGTTGTTCTCTGTAAAATAAGATTGTAAATCAAGTAATCTAGCAACAACTTTAGAACTACAGATGCATTATTTTAAATAAGGCGTTTTACAGTGTTAACTCGCGATAATAAGCTCGTTAACGAGTAGTGGTAGATACAAGGAAAAGCAATACAATGGTTATAGCATAAAAAATGAAAGTAGGTGTCGTCCTGTTGAAGATAAAAACAAAGTATTTTGATGAAGTTGAAATTAATGAAGAGGATATTATAACTTTTCAAAACGGCTTACCAGGATTTTTAGAAGAAAAGCAATTTGTATTGATGAATTTAGAAGAGACAGTCTTTCAAGTACTGCAGTCGGTAACGACTAAAGCATTAGCTTTTATTGTAGTGAATCCATTTGGTTTTAAATCTGACTACAGTTTTGAATTAGATGACCAAGTGGTGGAACAGTTAAAGATTGAATCAAGCGATGACGTATCGATTCTATCGATTGTGACATTAAGGGATACACTAGCAGCATCAACAGCGAATTTAAAAGCGCCACTTGTGATTAATGTCAAAGAAAAAGAAGGCAAGCAGTATATTATTCAAAAGACCGATGACTCCACAAAGGAATATATTTTTAAAACGGTTAATCAAAAGGAGGACAAGTAAATGTTAGTCCTCAGCCGTAAACCGAGTGAACGCATTCAAATTGGTGATGATATTGAGATTAAAGTTATTTCCGTTGATGGTGATCAAGTAAAGCTAGGTATTGCTGCGCCTAAATCCATTGATGTACATCGTTATGAAGTGTATGAAGCAATTATTAAAGAAAACAATCAAGCAGCATCAAGTAAAGAGGATGTCTTGAGTGTTCTTAAAAATCTTTAGAAAAAAGTTTAGAAAACCATTAAACATTAGTTAACTATCTCCGATAATAGTATTAGAGGCTGATAGAGCTTTAAGAGACGGCCGCTTTTAATGCGAGTCAGCCACAAAATTCTTCCACATGGACGTGGGAATAAAACAAACTCAAGGAGGAAACAAACATGATTATTAACAATAATATTCCTGCATTGAACACATACCGTCAATTAGGTATCAACCAAAACTCAATGCAAAAATCAATGGAGAAATTATCTTCAGGTCTACGTATTAACAAAGCAGGGGACGATGCAGCAGGTCTTGCGATTTCTGAAAAAATGCGTGGTCAAATCCGTGGTTTAGATCAAGCATCTCGTAATGCTTCAGATGGTATTTCATTAATCCAAACTGCTGAAGGTGCTTTAGATGAAACTCACAACATCTTGCAACGTATGCGTGAACTTTCAGTTCAATCATCTAACGATACAAACACTGCCTCGGATAGAGCCGAAATTCAAAAAGAGATCGATCAATTAACAGATGAGATTGACAGAATTGCAAACACTACTGAATTCAATACTCAAAAATTACTAGATGGTAGTAAAGCTGGACTACAGGATGAAATAAACGGCAAAGTCAATGTTGAAAATAATAGTTCTATTTCGAATTTAACTGCTGCAGCTGCTGATGCTAAAGCATTAGATAAAACTGGTACAATTATAATTACCAGAACTGATAGTGCAGACGGTGATCAAAATGATTTTGAAATCGGAGATCCGAATTCAACAGGTGTTAGTTTAACAGATACTACTACGCTTACTGGATTTGGTAGTGACTTAACTCTATCTGATTTAACTGGAATGAAGGTGGGAGAATCTATTACCATTAGTGTATCTAAGTATGAAGCAGCGCAAACAGATGCTTCAAAATCATTGACTGCACAAATTGGAGCAAATAGTGGTCAAACTATAGATATTGGAATTGACAACATGAATGCTTCTAACTTAGGAGTTCGTAATGGTGATTCGTCATCAATTAATATAGAATCAGCAGAAAAAGCAACAGCTGCAATTACTACTATTAATAATGCTATTGAGAAAGTTTCATCACAAAGATCTAATTTAGGTTCTGTGCAAAACCGATTAGAACACACAATTTCTAACCTTGACAACTCTTCTGAGAACTTATCAGCTGCGGAATCTCGTATCCGTGACGTTGATATGGCGGAAGAAATGATGGAAATGACGCGCGCAAACATCCTTTCTCAAGCATCTCAAAGTATGTTAGCTCAAGCAAACAGTGCCCCTCAGTCAGTTTTACAACTACTAGGGTAACTATTTGACCGGGCGTCTTACTTAGTAATGAGTAAGATGATCACTGGGTGAATTGCTGGAACTTCCTTAGAGCTCTTTTAACCACAGCGGAACTGGAAACAGTAGACGTCACGGTTTGAAAATAAAAGAGATTGGATAATCAGCAGCCAAGCTCCTGTTTCGAAAGAATGGAGAAGGTTCAACGACTAGAACAGACCATCTAAGGCGAGTAAGCTATGGTGATGAAGTTCGTAGGGCAAGTGAAAGTACTTGTTCGAAGTGCCCAGCTCCTATTAAGTAATAGGATGAAGATATAGTCTAACCAATGATTGAAAGACATTGAGGCAGTGCAAGCCAACCAACAACCACAATCAGTACTACAATTATTAGGTTAATTGATAGTTGATTTATTGAAAAGATCCTGGCAGTGATGCTGGGGTCTTTTCTATTTACATAAACGATGCTAGTAAATTCATCATTTAGAAAAATGCATTTTTACACAAGTTAAATGCTTAGTAATTTATAACTTAAAATATTTGTTAGTGTTAAGCGGTATAAAGGTATTAGATTGCTAGATACTATTCGAGAGGGTGAATAGAATGACTGAATCAAGACTAAATCTAGTGTATGAATTACTAGAAACAATGATTGATGCGACAAACTATGTACATAATCAAATCGCTGATGGTGATTTATTGGTGGCTATGGTAGTGATGGAAGATATTATCTCAGGATTTGTAACTATTGAAGAAACACTGTTCACGTTAAAATTAAAAGATTTTAATCGCGTTGAACAACAAATGAAATCTATTAAAGTGTCTTTGGAAAAGATTGTGTTGAGTTTTGAATCAAATGAATATCAACAAGTTGCTTCTGTCATTAACCACTCTATGCTGAAGCAATTAACGGATTTACAGAAGCAATTGAAAGATGGATAACGTTACTTTTCTTTATTGAAAGGTTAGTGGGGTACCAGGTGATTATTAGTGTGATAAATATTTTTACAAGGTTTATATGCTTGATAGCAAGTGCTTAACATTTTAATGTGTTAAGTACTTTTTGGTGTAGCGAAAGTATCTGAAAACATAGATTGAGATAACTATTTGTGTTTTTAAGTAATATTACAGTTTATGTCGATATAATAGGAAATATCTATAAAATATCAAACATAGGTGGAAATGAGAATGCAGATATCTAATCAATTACTGATGAATAATAAGTTAAAACAAACACAAAAGAAGTAACAGAATATCTTTGAAAAACTAGGGGCGGGTAAACGTATAAATAAAGCAGCTGATGATGCGGCTGGATTAGCCATCTCTGAAAAAATGCGGGCTCAGATCCGTGGATTACAACAAGCGGAGCGCAATGCTCAAAATGCAATTTCACTCGTCGATGTGGCAGAAGGTGGGATGCAGGAAATTAGCGCTAGTTTACAACGCATGCGTGAACTTTCTGTTCAGGCGGCAACGGATACTTTATCTACATCTGACCGGAAAACAATTGATGAAGAAGTTGCTCAACTAAAAGAAGGCATTCGAGATGTTGTTAAACATACTGAATTCAACACGCAAAAAGTTTTAGCCAATGAAGAATTAAAAGCATCAGAAATTGAATCCAGGCACGAACAAAAAGTCATTGATTTAAATACGAATACATCAACACAAACGGTTCAATCACAGACGTTTCCTTATAAGGAAGATGCCGCGATTTCACCATCAACGAGTTATGTCAATAAGAATAATAGAAGTCTATCAGAGACATTAAATATAACGGATAGTCACTCGGAAAGTGGTTCAACCGTTGCCGAGTACGAGCCGCGCTATTCTGATGACGGTACTGCGATTGTCTTTAAAAGTACCCGGACCAACACAGATTATCAAGTACCTGTAGATGGTCTTGCAGATCCCACAGCGGTAACAAATCCAGATGTTATGTCTTTTCGTTCTGTTTCACCAGATGGAAACTTACGCTTAAAAGAGACAGAAGACGGTTTAGTCGTTGAGAAAAAATCAGGTTATAATACTTGGGAAGTTGTCAGTAATGTAATTGAGGATTATAATACCAATCTTTCTAATAGTAAAGGGTATACGTTTAAAGATACGGATGATGCTGGTAATATTGATTTCCTTTATGCTGATAAAACTGGCAACATTAAAGAAGTCACGTTAGACGCCTTAACGGGTGATGTTGTTAATCAAAGAAGCATCATTGTGACGACGGATAATCTAAACATTCCGAGTAATAGCCAAACAATCACCCTTTCAAGTGCCCCGCAACGCTATCGTATGAATGAAACAACTGCCTCGCTTATTGTTACAAAACATAATGATGCGGGCAGTCGTGAACTAACATACTGGGACAAAGCAGGCACTGAACCTAGCGATGGTTATTATACAGTAACTGGTGCAACAGTCGAATTCTTTGGTGATGCGGTAATTGGTGCTGAAGATGGAGATGATGCTACTGATTATTATCAATTTGATTATGCTTCTAGTCCGGCGGTGGCGCTTGATGATTATCATGTGAAGCTTCCAAATAATACAGAACACTATCATTTAGATGGTACGGATGGTCCTAGAAGTTTAAAGGTAGTGATAGGCAGTCGGGTAGTAGAACAAGCAGACTACTTGAATACACAACCAAGTGACCATACGACAAGTGGTGTTTATTATAACGAACCAGACAATCGCTTAGAGTTTTATAGTGACATGAGACCGAGTGGTGATGAAGAGGTGTCGATTGATTATATCGTTGATGCTACGAATGATGATGCCTTCAGTCATCCATTTGTTTCCGGACTTGATACATATAATATTAAATCAGCTGATTCAACTCTGAATCGTCCTTTCAGAGTATTTGTCGGTGGTAATGAAATCAAGTATTCAGATACTAATGGTTTTACTTATGATAGAGATACTGGGATGATTTTAATTCATGGCGCTAGTCGCCCGGATGTATCTAGCGGTGAAGAAGTGACGATTGACTATGTTAGTGATTTAACGGCCGATGATACCACAGAAGATGTCTATGGCATAAAAATGCCAGCCGATACGTTACCAGAAGCTTATCATCTTGATGAAGCTGACGGTCTGCCAGCGTCGATTGCGGTTTACCGCAATACAACAAGTGGTGAGGAACGGATTACGTACTCTGATACGAATGGGTTTCAATATGACAAAAATAACAAAATCATTAAACTATTCGGTGATGCTAGGCCAGACGCAGGAGATACTTATTCGCTTCGCTTCGTTGAAGATTCTCTTAACGCACAAGAAGTAAATGATATCGTAGAAGTCAGACTGTCATCTGTGCCAGAAGAGTATGATATATCTGGTGATGGTGATTTAAATAGTGTTGCGGTTAAGGTAGGGTTTAGAGATATTGCCTATGATGAATCGAAAACAAACGGATATTACTATGATGAAAATCGTCAGACGCTTCAACTTTATGGAGACGCTCGTCCGTCTTCAGATGAATCAATATCGATTGAGTATATTTATGAGCCATCAGCCGCAACAAGACTAAATGATACCTATGATGTGACGGTTTCACCCGCTCCCCCTAGCTATGGTTTAGTTGATCAAACCGAGCCTAAGAGTGTGCGTGTATATTTGGACGGGTCAGAAATAGAATATGATAGTAACCATGGTTTCACTTATGATGAAGAGACAGGTCGCGTATCATTACATGGAGATGCCAGATTAAACGCTGAAACAACCATCGGCGAACTAAATGTGCGTACGGTTGATCCAAATCAGTTAGAAGTAGCTTATCTTAAAAACGAACGGGTGCACCGTGTATTTCTAAATGATACCGAATTGAAACCAGCACCACCAACTGGGTACATCGCAAAAGATGGCATCGTCACTGTATCAGATGATTTACGACCAGATGCAGCGGAATCATCCTACACAATAAAAGTTGAATCAATTGATCAACCTACAAGTATGCCTTTAGATGATACTGGTCTTTTATTTGATCCATATGAAGATATATTTAAATCTTCAGAAATGGTGAAAGCCGATATTTTAAAGCCAACGGTGAAAGTTACGCTAAATGGAGAAGAAGTTAACCAAACACTTTATGAGGTACAAGGAAGTGAGCTTGTTTTCAAGCAGCCACTTGAACTTGAACCACCGTCGAATACGCTAGATGTTGATTATGATGTTGAACATGCATTAGCATATGAAGAAAATGCTTATACAATGCAAGTAGGGGCAAATACTGGAGATTATTTAGATGTGAAAATTGATTCATTTAATAATTTGTTGTTAAAAATTAAAGGTATAGATGTTTTAAACAGAGAAAGAGCTGATCAAACGATAGCTTTGCTTGATCAACATATTCAATATACCTCAGGTGAACGTAGCCGTATTGGTGCGATGCGGAATCGATTAGAACACATTGTAAATATTAACGGTAACTCTTCTGAAAATCTAACAGCCTCTGAAAGTGGGATTCGAGATGCTGATGTTGCAAAACAGATGATGGATTTAACAAAAGTTAATATTTTATCTCAAGCTCAAGTAACTATACAAGCTCAAAGTCAAACGATGAGTCGAACGGTATTAAAATTACTTGAATGAAATACCGTGTATTAAAAGAGGCACAAAACTACATGTGGGGTTTTGTGCTTCTTTATGTCTATTTAGATAGATAGTGATTAATAATAGTTACCTTTAGCCGATATAAATATAAAGAAGGAGTAAAGGAGAAGAAGCACGATGCGAATCGGAACGAATACGATGGCGTTATTTGCCTACCGGCAAATGGGCATACATCAGAATCAAATGATGACAGCGATGATGCGCCTTTCTTCAGGGAAGCGAATTAATAGTGCCAAAGATGACCCGGCAGGCCTGGCCATTTCTGAACGCATGCGTGCGCAAATCCGCGGGTTAAACCAAGCTGCGCGTAATGCCCAGGACGGCGTTTCTCTGATTCAAACAGCTGAAGGTGGTCTAAATGAGAGTCATGCAATTTTACAACGGATGCGTGAACTAACGGTTCAAGCAGGTAATGACACGTTGACAGGTAGTGATCGATTGAAATTACAAGATGAGTTCGACGAACTCATTAATGGTTTGAATGATATCGGAAAAAGTACTGAATTTAACACCCAATCACTATTAGACGACTCATTTAAAGATAAAAAGCTACAAATTGGCGCAAACAGTGGTCAGTTTATGGAGATTTCGATTAATGATATGACCAGTGATTCCTTAAGTTTAACTGATTTAAGTTTAAGCTCTCATGAAGAGGCAGGAGAGACGCTATCCGTCCTTGATACCGCGATAGAATCAGTTTCCCGTGAACGCTCACGTCTTGGGGCGATGGAAAATCGATTAGGCCATACCATCAGTAATCTAGATAACCAAGCCTTTAATTTAACAAATGCTGAGTCGCGGATTCGTGATGCTGATATGGCGAAAGAAATGATGAATATGGTCAAACATAATATTTTAAATCAAGCCGCTCAAATGATGCTTGTGATGAGTATGAGCCAGCCACAAAGTATTTTGCAATTGTTAAATAGTTAATAGAAGTATGGTAGAATGAAAGTAGATATAGATAAGATACAGTAATAGGTAGTCATGAAAGGAGCGATGCCTTATCGATGTTGCCGCAATGTCTATTTTAATGTCCCAACAACAAGTAAAAAGTGATATGTCAATTCAATTAATGTCAAAGACAATGGAGTTAGCTGAATCAAGTTCTGACTCGATGACTGAGATGTTAGAAACAGCGACTGTACCACATCCTGATTTAGGAAATCACATTGATCTAAAAGCTTAACTATAAGCACTTTATCTCATATTCTTTTGAGGTAAAGTGCTTAATTATTACATACATATTGAAAACGCTTAATGTATTACCAACTGTAAGTTTTAAGAGACAATCCTAATATTTCTGTCTAATAAAGTTAGTACTTTTTATAATCATTGCTGTTAAAAAGCTTGAATTTACCGGGGGAAACGTCGATATAATAATTAAAGTGTTTAGAGATATCAATTTAGTTAATTTATACAAATTAAAGAGATAGAAACAAGGGGTACAAATCAGACAAAGGAGTGGGTTGTTTTGAAAAAGCGCGGATTAAAAAGTTTAAAAGGGAAAATTTTGATTGGTTTTCTCGTCGTTGTAGGTTTAAGTGTGTTACTGAGTGGGTTTATGATTGTGATGATGCAACTCAGCAATACGAAAACCGAAAATATGATTGAAGATGAATTGCCAAATTTAGTTATTGATGAACATTTAGCATTAAATATGCAAGAACGAACAAGCTTACTGAGTTCATATTTATTATATGATGATGAGGTCTACCGTGAAGCATTTGAGTCTGGATTAGAAGAAACCTTTGCGCTAGAAGAAGAAGCTCTGGCGCTTAGTGACTCAGAAGAATTGGATCGCTTAATTAATCTAAAAATCGAATGGGGCCAACGGACCGACCAAGTGATGGCCATGGTTGATGCCGGAAACATCCCACAAGCACGGATGTTTTTAGAAAATGAAGTTCAACCACTTTCGACAGAACTCATTAACGGTTTTAAAGCTCTTGCGGCTGGTCGTGAGGAAACGATTGAATCAATGGGAGAAGACGTCATTTCAATGGGAACTATCATGATTATGTCTTCAGGTGCTGCGGTTATTGTGATTATTGTGTTAGCACTCGTCATTGCCTTTGTGATGGCAGGGTCAATTACGAAGCCGATTAAGAAAGTCACCGAACGTATGCATCTACTTAGTCAAGGTAAATTAAATCATGAACCATTAGAGTCACGTCTTCGTGATGAGTCAGGTCAATTGATGGATGCGACCAATGAACTGAATCGTCAAATGAACTTACTTATTAGTCAATTAGAAGACGTTTCAACGACCGTCGGTCGTCACAGTGATGGCTTATCACAGTCAGCCGTTGAAGTGAGTAGTGGGGCAGACCAAATTGCGATTACAATGGGTGAACTTGCGGATGGTTCAGAATCACAAGCAAGCCACGCATCAGAGTTATCTGAAGGGATGCATGTCTTAAATACCGAAATGACAACGGCTCTTGAACAAGGACAAGGGGCACATGGCGAAACAGCGAACGTGTTAGCACTAACAAAAGAAGGACAGTCGCTAATGAAAGCGTCAGTTGAAGCCATGAGAAATATTGACCGGGTGATTAACGGTTCAGTTACACGTGTTGAAGAATTAAACAACAATGCACAAAGTATTTCGAAGATGGTCAGTGTGATTGAAGATATCGCTGAACAAACGAACCTTTTAGCCTTAAACGCTTCTATTGAAGCTGCCCGTGCGGGTGAACATGGTAAAGGCTTTAGTGTTGTTGCTGATGAAGTAAGAAAACTTGCTGAACAAGTTGCTACGTCAGTAAAAGATATTACTGGTACGGTTGATACAATCCAAACATCATCGATTCAAGTTAACAACGACCTAAAAGAAGGTTACGGGGTCGTAAAATCTGGTACAGAAAAGATCAATCAAACCAATGCGACATTTAATCAAATTGATACAGCTGTCGGAAGCACCGCAACAAGTATTGATCAGATTGTCTCATCACTGAATCATGTCTCAAGTGAAACGGCGCGTTTATTAACAGCTGTCGAAGAAGTGGCGTCTATTTCAGAAGAGTCAGCTGCGGGTGTAGAAGAGACAAGTGCGTCAGTGGAAGAAATGAACGGGTCGATGCAAACCATTGCCGATGGGGCCAAGGACTTAACAAATCTCGTCGATGATCTAAAACAAATTGTGTCGCGTTTTGAGGTTTAGTCTCCTCTTTTTCGTTATGAATCATTTTCAATTAATACAACAGCGTTTATAACGCGTTGATATTAAAAAGCTGTAAGTCTCAGCGAACCATTCAAAACAGGCGCGTGTCCGGTAACCGGTACACGCGCCTGTTTTGCTGGTATGAATAAGCTTCTTTTTAGTTAGCGCTTATTTTGAAGGTTTTGAAACAAAGACGTCTCACCGGTAATCATTGTGATATGTTTCGGCAGTACTTTTAATGTGACAGGTGTTACGCCACCGTCTTCACCGTCACAATCAATCTGTTGAGGTGGTGTTGTTTTAATATCAAGTGTTGATGTTCGAAAATACTCTATCCCTTCTAACTGTTTGGGGTCAGGTGTGATATTGGCTTTGACGATATCAAATAATGATCGAGCTGAGACATTCTTAATGATCAACACATCAAAAGCCCCGTCTGTCATATCAGCCTGATTGAAAAAGGCACGTACACCACCGGTGTACTGACCATTTCCAACCATCACCATCATGGCGTTGCCTTCATACGTATGATTATCACCTTTAACAGTGACCGAGAACGGCTCCTCAGGCGCATTTAATGTTTGTAAGCTATTTAAATAATAACTAAACCGTCCAAATGTCTGTTTTGATTCTGACGCACTGACCGCTTGCTTAGTCTCTGTCACAAGACCAATGCCAAAGAAATTGAGGAAGTAGCGATCGTTAAACTGCCCGACATCAATTTGTTTCGTTTGTTGATTGATGATTGTTTCAGCAGCCTTCACAGGATTTATTGGCATATTAAGTGTACGGGCAAAGTCATTCGCTGTCCCGCCAGGAATAATCGCAAATGTGGGTGGTTCGCTTAGTGTGAGTAGATGTTGGAGCACGTGATGTACTGTTCCATCCCCGCCATAGGCGATGACAACCTCACTTGCTTTAAAGTGAGAAGTGATTGTTTTATTTGATGCCTTAGCTAAATTTAATTCCATCACTGAAAAAGTATCACGTTCAAGGGTAGCGGTGATAGCATTTAGTAAGTCGCGGTCGACTTGACCGGCCTCTTCATGAAAACATAAGGTAATCGTGTGGTCTGTCATTGTTACCCTCCTCATTAGCAGTAGTTATCGTAATGTTGATAGCTATATAGGTTCTCTTAAAGATGTTCCCATTCGAAGGAATTTTAAACCCTTTGGTTATGCTATAAAGACTAATCTACAGTGAAAAGAAGAAAAAAGTTGTTAAGGCCATGTCATTAAGTTATACCATATGTAGAAATGGCAGTGGAATGATTATCACTCGGCACTAACTTTTAAAAAGAGTTAGTGCTTGTCACTACTTAAGGAATAGAAACGAGTTTGGTATGTCAACACAAAACTGTACAATTTTTTTAAGGAGTGCAACTCGGACTATCGCTTCTTAGTATTTTAAATGCTTACATTAACACTGCAAAC
>NZ_FOXC01000048.1 GCF_900115605.1 Halolactibacillus halophilus | reverse complement strand
GTCTTTTGTCAGAACCTATACGTTCTATCAGACAGAACGATTCGACCCAAGCAAGTTGTGCTCCTGGAGCGCACTATTTCCCCAACATGCTTTAATAGATGTTGAGAAAATAGGTTTGCGGCGGTTGGAAAGTAGAAAAACCTATGCTTAGTTGAACGAGCATGGGTCGCCTTTAGGGTGTCCTTACGGAATTCCCTTCCTCAAACATTCGTGAGAATGTTAGGTGGGGGTAGTTCAATTTTGTTTTTATAGATTTCTTATTTATCGGTTTATCATTAAGTAGTTTTAACATTTGGTATGAAGGGACACATATGCTTGCGGCCGTTAGTGAATTATTGATTGCCTTGTTATCATTTTATGGCAGTGCGGCTATTGTTTTAAACACACACTTTGGTCAAGTTGTTTTACCAGTCGGTAAACCATTTGGTATTTTTAAAAAGCAAACAGAAGTAAAAAAAGTAGCATAAAACAAATGAGCCAACGCGTAATTTAATTATTTGTTGGCTTATTTGTTTTTTTCAAATATGCTGATTATGTGAAAGTGCAACCAATATAGTCTTTATGGATTAACATGCATATATTTTGACTTGTGACACAGTGTCATGTATACTTTAACAGTATTGAAATGACACTGTGTCATTTTGGTGTGATAAGGAGAGAGTTTATGCCAAAACAAACATTTTTTAATTTGGATGAGGACAAAAGAGACACGTTAATTGATGCATTGAAGAAAGAATTTTCTCGTGTAAATGTGCATGAAGCGTCAATCAGTAACATCGTCAAACAAGCCCGGATTCCCCGGGGGAGCTTTTATCAATATTTTGATGATAAGGAAGATGCCTTTTTATATGTATTAGAAAGCTACGGAAGGGTGAATAAAGCATGGCTCATGACTTATTTAGAAGAGACACAAGGTGATTTATTTGAAACGTCAACGCGGTTATTTAGACGTTTATTAGAAAGTTATTCATCAACTGATCATTATCAATTATTTCGTCATGCTTTCCTCAACATGAATCACAAAATTGAACAAGCGTTTACGAGTGATAAACTTAAGGATGATTTGCAACAGAATATGGAGGAACTAGTTCAATATATTGATGGATCACAGTTGATGATTGAAACAAAGGAAGAATTATTTCACCTATTGAAGATTATCAAAGCTGTCACTTTTCATAATGCTATTGAAGTTTTTGTCCATCAATTATCAATTGATGAGGCGTGTCAACAATATCAATTAGAATTAACCATGCTTAAACGCGGGTTACTAAAGAAAGAATCATAGACTTTATAGCGAAGGGGTACGACAAATATGAGTAAGTTAAAGTTAGTAGATATCGATAAAAGTTACCGTACAGGTGACCAGTATCTGCATGTATTAGACAAAATATCGTTAGAATTTAGAGAGAGTGAATTTGTTTCCATTCTTGGACCTTCTGGGTCAGGGAAAACAACACTACTCAACGTGATTGGTGGCCTTGATCATTACGATTCAGGTGACTTGATTATCAATAACCAATCAACGAAACATTTTCGCGATAGAGATTGGGATAGCTACCGTAACCGTTCGATTGGTTTCGTTTTCCAAACGTATAACTTGATTGGTCACCAATCCGTGTTACAAAATGTAGAAATCGCGATGACCCTCTCAGGTGTATCCGCAGATGAACGGAAACAACGGGCAACAAAAGCATTAGAAGAAGTCGGATTAGAAGATCATATTAATAAAAAGCCAAATCAACTCTCAGGTGGGCAAATGCAGCGGGTTGCGATTGCGCGGGCACTGGTAAATAATCCAGATATCATTCTAGCAGATGAGCCGACAGGTGCACTTGATTCGACAACGAGTACACAAGTCATGGATATTTTACGAGAGGTTGCTAAAACACGTCTTGTGATCATGGTGACGCACAATGAAGATATTGCAACAGAATATTCTAACCGAATTATTCGCTTTTTAGATGGACATATTCAATCAGATAGTGCACCGTTAACGGATGACTTGCCAGATGAACCAGTGATTGAAAATAAAAAGAATAAAAAAACATCGATGTCAATGACGACAGCTCTGTCACTGTCCTTTAAAAACTTACTTACCAAAAAGGGGCGAACGATTTTAACAGCCTTTGCAGGGAGTATTGGGATCATTGGTGTGGCGCTAGTCCTCGCTTTATCTAATGGATTAACTGAAGAACTGGATGTTGTGCAAGGTGATGCATTGAGTAATTTCCCAATTATGATTGATACAAATGAACAGTTAGCTGATCTAACACAAGCGGGACCACCCGGAACAATGGATGATTCAGATGGTTTAACGGCTTTTCCTGATTCAGATGAACTGGTCACGTACAACCCATCAGAAAGTATGCAGTTACACAAAAACGTACTAACAGATGACTTTTTAACGCATGTCGAAGCAATGGATGATGCATTACCTGATGCGGTTGATAGTATTAGTTACCGCCAAGGTGTTGGTGTAAATCTGTTGGCAGAAGGTGACGATGGTGTCACAAAATTTGATACAACAGCGCAACAAAGTCAAGGATTTGGACCACCAATGACAGGCAGTTCACACTGGCAAGAGATGCCAACCAATGCGGATTTTGTGTTAGATGTGTACGACTTATTAGGTGAAGGTTCACGCTTACCTGAAAATGAGAGTGAAATCTTGCTTGTTGTCGATGAATATAATCGCTTGAGTACGTCCTTCTTTGACAAGTTAGGTATAGATGCTGACGATGATTATGAATTGAATGATTTTATCGGACAAGACGTGTTAAAAGTCATTCCGAATGACAGTTTCTATGTTGAGGAAGGCCCGATTTTTAGAGAAATTGCGCCAACCCGATACGAAGATGTTTATAATGAAGATGCAGGTAAAACATTAACAGTGACAGGGATTCTTCGTCTGAAAGAAGGAGAAGAATCAGGTATCTTTGATGAAGGGTTTGTCTATACCCGTGCGTTAACCGATTATTTACTTGAACAAGCGAATGATTCAGAGATTGCTAAAGCTCAAGAAGAAAGTGACGTAAATGTATTAACGAACCAAGCGTTCCAAGATGACAATGCAAAAGAAACAACATTGATTTACTTAGGAGCGGTATCACGTCCGGTCGGTATTGACATTTATCCAACGGACTTTGAAGGAAAAGATCAGATAAAAGAATATTTAGATGAGTATAACGCTGATTTACCAGAAGATGAACAAATTATTTACAATGATTTAGCTGAGTTAATTGGAAGTATTTTGACCGATTTGATTAATACAGTCACGTACGTTCTTGTTGGTTTTGCGGCTATTTCTTTAGTCGTCTCAACAATCATGATTGGTATTATTACGTACGTTTCGGTGATTGAAAGAACGAAAGAGATTGGTATTTTACGTAGTGTCGGCGCACGTAAAAAAGATATCTCGCGTGTGTTCAATGCCGAAACGCTAATTGTTGGACTTATCTCCGGTTCACTTGGTGTCGGACTGAGTTACCTCCTTATTATTCCAATCAACCAACTGATTGAACGCGTAACCGATACAACAAATGTAGCCTCACTTGCACCAATGGCCGCAGCGATATTAATTGTTGGTAGTATGCTGTTGACATTAGTCGCAGGCGTGATTCCATCACGTATGGCAGCGAAAAAAGATCCGGTTGTTGCACTTCGAACAGAATAACTGATGATCTTTATATTGATACGAATACTTTAAAGAAGAAAGAGTCGATTCGTTTGGCTCTTTCTTCTTTTCTTTATAAAAAGCCTATGAATAAGTAAAATATTTAAAATTTATGTTTAGTCAGTGTTCAAACGGGAATAAATTAATACAAGGTAAATGCATCACTAAATGTGCAAAACAACATTTAGCGTGAGATGCGATTTGCACAACCTTGGCGGGAAATTTGACCATACTGACGTCAAATACTTGTCAGCTTGTGATGAACTATCATTAGGTGAAAAAATGATTCACTAATGAATCATCGTAAACAAAAGAAGACGCATTTTCGTGAAAGTGCACGTGAAAGCTGTCATAGTTATGTTGCGGATTGAATCGCAAACATGTTCAACCCACAGAATAGGGTAAGACAGCTAAAAGAAGCCTTCAATTGTGACGAGTTAGTACGTCAGCATTAAAGTGCTACAGGCACCTCGACAATTGAATAGAAAATCCACAAATTTTCCGTGAACGTCTCCTAGCGTATAAGAGGAGACACGAAAGAGAAGCACGCTCATTAATTTGAGCGTGTTTTTCTTTTGGAAAAAATGCATACTGAGAGGGAAAACTTAACGGGCTGTAAGACTTAGGTGATTATATTTGAACTCATTTAAAAAATAACAGGACAAACCCTCAAGAAAACGTTTACACGAAGACTGTTGGGTGCTATAATATATTTAATGTTAATGCAATCGCTTGCCTTTATATTTTGATAAATATTTCCTTGAATACGAACATTGTCAACTAAATTTGCACAAATAGTATTCAGAGGGGATGTTTTTTTATATAGTAATGCAAACGGTTTCTTAACAACAATTTAAAGGGAGTGTGTTCATATGAAAGGGAATTGGAAACTATTATTAGTTAGTTTGATTGCATTCATGTTTGTATTAACAGCATGTGCATCAGACACGGTCGATGAAGGTAATGGAGATAGTGATTCGGGGTCTGATTCAAGTGATGATTCAGCTGAAAAAGTTGATGTTGATATCTTTCAGTTTAAAGTAGAGTTTAAAGATCAATTTGAAGAATTGATACAAATGTATATGGATGAAAATGAAGATGTGAATTTAAGTGTCCAAACGGTTGGTGGTGGGAATGACTACGCTGCCTCACTAAAAGCACAAATGGCATCAGGTAATGAACCAGTCATCTTTAACATAGGTGGTCCAACAGAATTAGATGAGTACCGTGAATACTTAACAGATTTATCTGATACTGAAGCAGCAACTCTTGCTTTAGATGGTACGTTAAATGGTGTTGAAGAAGACGGTGCTGTTTACGGGTTACCATTTGCACAAGAGGGTTACGGCTTAATCTACAATAAAGAAGTATTTGATGCTGTTGGCATTGATGCTTCAACATTGACAACGTTTGATGCACTAGAAGCAGCATTTAAGCAAATTGATGAACAAAAAGACGAATTAGGTTTAGAAGCTGTACTTGCATTACCTGCCTCAGAATTATGGGTAATGGGTAATCACTTGGCCAATCACTATATTGCGCCTGAATTCAATAATGATATTTTAACTGCCTTTGAAGCAGATGAAATTTCGTTTGAATATGCTGATCAAATGAAACGTATGTTGGACTTACAAAATGAATATTCTGTTCAACCAGTACTTAGCTTGGACTATTCTATGCAAGTAGAACAGTTATTCTCAACGGGTAAAGTTGCGGTGATTCAACAAGGTAACTGGATTTACCCAACTGTTGAACAAATGGATGAAGATTTTGCTCAAAATGGCATTGGTATGATGGCTATGCCATTTGAAGGGGAATATGAAGATCACTTACCAGTAGGCGTACCACAATACTGGGTTGTGAACCAAAATGCTTCAGATGAGGAAATTCAAGCTGCGAAAGATTTTCTTGATTGGATGTACACATCAGACACAGGTAAAGATTTTGTGTTAGATGAATTTAAGTTTATCCCAGCTTATGACGGCTATGATGCAAGTCGCATTGCTGATCCATTATCACAAGATGTTTACAGCTATTCTGTTGATGGGAAAACGATTGGTTGGACATTTATGGCGACACCTGTTGGTTGGAATGAAGACGTATTAGCAACAGAATTCCAAAAATATTTAGCAGGTGACACTACGTTTGAAGAAGCGTTAGAAGTCGCAAAAGAAAGCTGGGCAAGCTCTAGACAATAAAGATATGACTAAGCGACTGACATATAAAAGTATATATGGCAGTCGCTTAGGTTTAAAAAGGGAGGATCAGCTCATGACAAATAAAAATATCTCGTTTTGGCTCTTTATATTACCAGCATTATTTGCGTTAGCTGTCGTTGTTTTTTATCCATTCTTGTATGGTTTTTATTACACTTTTACAGATTGGAATGGCTTAACAGCGACAACATTTTTAGGATTTGAGAATTATATTAATGTATTTCAAGATGAAAGTTTTACCGATGCGATCAAGTTTACGATTATATTCGCTGTTGTATCGATTATATTAGTAAATCTTATTGGTCTTGGTCTAGCCGTACTCGTGACGCAAAAGATGAAAATCAATAACGGTCTTCGGACAATTTTCTTTATGCCGAATTTAATCGGTGGTTTAATTTTAGGTTTTATCTGGCAATTTATTTTCAAAAGTGGTTTTGATGCTGTTGGTCGACTACTTGACCTTGAATTTTTACAAGGCTGGCTTGCCACAACAGAGACCGGTTTTTGGGGTCTTGTCATTTTAAATGTTTGGCAGTATGCCGGCTACATAATGATTATTTATATTTCTTATTTACAAAGTGTTCCTGGGGAATTATTAGAAGCAGCTGAGATTGACGGGGCCAGTGTGTTCCAACGATTCTGGCGGATTAAGTTTCCACTTGTGGCACCAGCATTTACCGTTAGTCTCTTTCTAACGTTGTCGAATGCCTTTAAATTATACGATCAAAACCTAGCCCTCACAAACGGTGGACCTTATGGTTCAACGGAAATGTTGGCGATGGAAATATATAAAACGGCCTTTTCACGTTACGAAATGGCCTTTGCGCAATCTAAAGCCGTGCTCTTCTTTATTTTAGTTGCGCTAGTTGCGGTAACCCAAGTGTATTGGAATAAGAAACGGGAGGTTGACATGTAATGCATCAAAAAAAGAAACGTTATAAAATGTGGCTCACGATTATCGGTCTTGTGATTGCGCTTATATGGCTCTCACCGTTTTATCTTATGCTCGTCAATGCTTTTAAAACAAAATTTGATATCTTTAATAGTGTACTTGCGTTACCAGAAACCTTGACACTTGATAACTTTAGACAAGCCTTTATCGATCTAGATTTTCTAAATGCACTGATGAATTCACTCATTGTGTCTGGAGCGAGTATTTTGATTATTATTATCTTTTCATCGATGGCTGCCTACGCGCTCTCGAGAAATAAAAGCCGTTTAAGCGGCGGTATTTTCTTGATTTTTGTCGCAGCCATGTTGATTCCCTTCCAATCAGTAATGATTCCGTTAATTTCTATTTTCGGAAAGGTCAATATGCTGAATACATCAGGCTTGATCTTTATGTATCTTGGTTTTGGTTCAAGTCTATCAATTTTTCTCTATCACGGGGCAGTAAAAGGAATTCCTGTGTCACTTGATGAAGCAGCAATGATTGATGGGGCTTCTCGCTGGACAATCTTCTGGAAAATTATTTTCCCGATGCTAAAGCCGATTACAATGACAGTAATGATTTTAAATGTTATCTGGATTTGGAATGATTATCTGTTGCCATCGCTTGTCTTAAGCCAAGCATACGCAACGATTCCACTCCGCATGTTCTTCTTCTTTGGACAATACACGAAGCAGTGGCATCTCGCCCTTGCTGGTTTAACGATTGCGATTATTCCGGTCGTTCTCATTTACTTCTTTGCTCAGAAACACATCATTAAAGGTGTGGCTGACGGTGCCGTGAAGTAACGTGTAGTGATGATTGAACTACACTTACCAAACATTCTCACGAATGTTTGAGGAAGGTGTCTTCTCGCTCTATAACGATAAAAAAATAAAAAGACATGGAGCAAGCACGCGCTTACGCCATGTCTTTTTTTAATGACTTTTTCGGTACTGACTTGGTGAGAGTTGATACGTCCTTGTGAATAGGCGATGAAAATACGGATAGTTTCCGAAGCCACACATAAAAGCGATTTGTTCAAGGGTCATATTCGTATATTTCATTTGATTGATGGCCGCCTCTAATTTGATGTGCTGGGCGTACTGAATCATTGTTGTGTCGGTATGGTGTTTAAATAAATGACTCGCACGGGAGACGCTTAAATCTACTTCATTAGCGACGTTTTCAAGTGTCAGTGGCTCGAGTGCATGTTCTTCAATATAACGCATCATCCGGGTAACAATAAAGGGGCGTTGGATCGAGTGACGGGCATTTATCTCTGCTTCAATCATCAACATAATACTTTTAAATAGATGCGTATTCAAGGCATGATTTTGTTCATGACTAGGACGGAGCTTTTCTGTTGATAATAATCGCCACAATGTCACAATCGTGTTGGTTGATGAAAGTGCGGCAAAATTGGGACGGTCAAGTTTTTCCCACCAATGCTCTAACCAATCTCCTGTGACAAGTAAATGATAATCGCCACTTAATTGATTGGGTACAATCGTGAGTTCATAGTGCACGCCTGGAGGGACGAAGATGATGGATCCTTGTTCTAACTGATAGGTTTTATTTTGAACCGTCGCTTCACCTCTTCCTTCAATTTGTACACGAATTAAAAAGTAATCAAAACCTTCACGGCGTAAGTCGTGATAACCGTCGGTGTGTGATGAATAACTGCAGTGATCAATGTTCATGAATGATTCCTCCATTTATAGCAAGATAGGATATGAATTCATCATATCATCTATATAAAAAAAGAGAAAGAGACGGTAAGATGGAGTTAATCAAATATAACGCAAGTGAAATAAGATAATGAAAACGTTTAATAAAAAAGGAGCGAATACAAATGAAAACATTAAAAGTAGGGATTATTGGTTGTGGGAATATTTTTCCGATGCACGCGGCAAGTGTTATGGAAAGAGACGATGCCAAACTCGTCGCAGTGTGTGACGTAAAGAAAGACCGTGCCGATGAGAAAGCGGAGCAATTAGACACAAAAGCTTACTATGATTACGAAGAGATGATGGATACTGAACAGCTTGACGTTGTGCATATTTGTTTACCGCACTACTTACACGCACCAGCAACAGCCGCAGCAACTAAACGACAGATTCACGTGATGACAGAAAAACCGATGGCGATTAACTATGATGACGCCAAGGCGATGATTGATGGTGCTAAAGAGAACGGGGTTACGCTTGGCGTTATTTTCCAAAACCGCTATAATCCAGGCTCACAACTGATTAAGAATATGTTGACCTCAGGTGAGCTAGGTGCTGTTAAGGCGGGTAAATTACAAGTCACATGGGACCGATCAGATGAATATTATCAAAACAGTGATTGGAAAGGGACATGGGACAAAGAAGGGGGCGGTGTTATTATTGACCAAGCGATTCATACAATGGATTTAATGCGCTGGTTCGTTGATAGTGAATTAAAGTATGTCGATGCCTCAATCAGTAACCGTGCTCATGAAATTATTGAAGTGGAAGATGCAGCTGAAGGCGTTATCGCTTATGAAAATGGTGTTGTGACAGCGTTCCATGCGATTAATTACTATACGTATGACGCACCAGTAGAAATTGAATTACACTGTGAAAAAGGTGTGGCGAAGATGGTGGCAGATAAAGCGACGGTTACGTTAAATGACGGACGCACTTTTATTGCGGATAATAACCCACTTGAAACATTCACCTACGATTCAGGAGTGAAGGGTTACTGGGGTGTGAGTCATGTGAAACAAATCAATAACTATTATGATGTGCTTCAAGGTAAAACTGATGCACTAGATATACCAGCTGAAGAAGCACTTAAAACCCAACAAATGATTAACGCGGTGTATCAATCAGGGAAAGACAAACAACGCGTTCACTTCTAAAAATCGTTATTTCTATATTATTAAGCAAGGCAAGATAAAAGGAGGCTATTAGGATGAATATTTTAGTGTGGAATGAAAACAGACATGAACAAAAAAATCCAAAGGTCAGTGAGATTTATCCAGAAGGTATTCATGGGGCGATTAAAGATTTTCTAACAGAGGCAGGGCATAATGTGACAACGGCTACCTTAGATGAAGAAAATCATGGTCTATCTGATCATTTATTAAATCAAACGGATGTTTTAATTTGGTGGGGGCACCTAGCGCATGATGAAGTAAAAGATGAGTGGGTAGAAAAAGTTCAACAACGTGTATTAGACGGTATGGGTCTATTAGTCCTTCACTCAGGTCATTTCTCTAAAATCTTTAAAAAATTAATGGGAACTAGCTGTGATTTAAAATGGCGTGAAGCAGATGATAAAGAGCGTTTATGGGTAATTGATCCGACCCACCCGATTGTTTCTGGGTTGGGGAGTTATATTGAACTTAAAAAAGAAGAAATGTACGGAGAACACTTTGATATTCCAGCCCCTGATGAATTAGTCTTTGTAAGTTGGTTTGAAGGCGGCGAAGTCTTTAGAAGCGGGGCAACATATAAACGTGGACGCGGAAAAGTCTTTTACTTTAGACCGGGTCATGAAACATATCCAACATATCATAATCAAGAAATCCAAATGGTGATTAAAAATGCGGTCAATTGGTTAAAAGTAACGCAAACAAATCAGCCGACATATGGTAATAGAGAGCCACTAGAAGTTATCTCAAAGAAGGGATGAAAACATGATACCAGTAGCTATTCAGCTCTTCACTTTACGTGAAGCGTGCCAAAAAGATATGAAACAAACATTAGAACGAGTGAAAGCTATCGGCTTTCAAGGTGTTGAACTTGCGGGTTATGGTAATTTAACTGTTGAGGAAGTTAAAGCCACTCTAGATGCGCTTGATTTAACAGTCGCCGGAAGTCATGTACCACTCACAGACTTAATTAACCGGTTAGATGATGTAATTAAAGAACAAAAATTATTAGGTAATACTCAGGTAGTGTGTCCATTTATCCTGCCAGAAGACCGGACGCACGAGTTTTATCAAGATTTACCGTCTGTCTTACAATCGATTCAACTGGAACTTCAATCACATGGGATGGACTTACTGTATCATCACCATGATTTTGAATTAGCCCCTTATAGTGATGAAGAAAATGTACTTGAGTACTTACTCAGAACAGTTGATGGTTTAAAACTAGAGTTAGATGTGTACTGGATTCAAAAAGCTGAGGAAGATCCAATTGCGTGGATCAATAAGTATAAAGACCAACTCGCACTTGTTCACTTAAAAGATATGACGAAAGATGAACGGGCTACCTTTGCGCCATTAGGTACGGGTCGGACAGATTTATCAGCGATTCTAAATGCAGCGACACCTGCTTACTGGATTGTCGAACAAGACCAAACTGATGGTGATCCATTTGAAGCGATTCAAACGAGTATGACGTTTTTAAAAAATGAAGGAGTGATTTAAGATGAGTAAATTAAAAGTAGCCGTAATTGGTTGTGGAAGTATCAGTAAACACCGCCACTTACCTGAATATCATCAAAATGACGAAGTAGACATTGTAGCCTTGTGTGATATTGTCACATCACGTGCTGAAGCGATGCAAGAACTTTATGGTGGGACAGTGTATACAGATTACGAAGCATTATTAAAGAATGAAACGATTGACCTTGTCAGTGTATGTTTACCAAATGCTTTGCATGCCCCCGTTTCAATTGCAGCGCTTGAAAGTGGTGCTCACGTATTATGTGAAAAGCCGATGGCAACGACGAAAGAAGAAGCGGAAGCGATGATTGAAGCGAGCGAGAAGAGTGGTAAAACATTAATGATCGCCCACAATCAACGGTTTGTTCGTTCACACCAAAAAGCAAAAGAGCTGATTGCAGAAGGAGCAATTGGAAAAGTGTATAGCTTCCGTACGACATTTGGTCACGGTGGACCAGAAGGCTGGAGTGTCGACGGCGAAAACTCATGGTTCTTTAGAAAAGAAGATGCAGTGATTGGCGCAATGGGTGACTTAGGTGTCCATAAAGCTGACCTTATTCGCTATATTTTAGGGGAAGAGTTTACTGATGTATCAGCTATGGTAGAGACGAATGCAAAAGAGGGTATTACCGTTGATGATAATGCAGTCTGTCTCTTAAAGAGCGCATCAGGAGTCATTGGAACGCTTACCGCAAGCTGGGCTTATAAAGTAAATGAAAACAACTCAACCGTGATTTACGGGGAGAAGGGCGTTCTGCGTCTTGAAGATGATCCGGACTATAGTTTGATTGCGACCTATACCGATGGCAGTAAGGTCAATTATGAACTCGGCAAAATTCAATCGAATGCAGAAGGTAAACAAACGACAACAGGTGTGATTGATCACTTTGTTGAAGCAGTATTAACAGGTGCAACACCGCTTATTGATGGTCAAGAAGGTAAAAAATCATTGGAGATCATACTGGCGGCGATGGAATCAAGTCAAACGGGAAAAAATATAAAACTAAGCTAAATGAACGTTTGTCATCGGTAACAATTTTTTGACCTATGCTGGTTCATTTAAAAAAGAGGAGCGAATAGAATGAAATTAGGTGTCTTTACCGTATTATTTGCAGATAAAAATCTCGAAGAGATGTTAGATTATGTTAAAAAGGCTGGGTTAGATGCAGTTGAAATTGGAACGGGTGGCTATCCAGGTGATGCCCACTTAAAGCTTGACGCGTTACTGGATAGTGAAGCTGAAAGACAAGCCTTTCTAGATAAAGTAACTTCACGTGGTTTAACCATAAGTGCGCTTAGTTGTCACGGGAATCCTGTCTCACCAGACGTAGCCTTTAGAAAAGACTCACACGAAACATTAGTTAAAACGATCAAACTCGCAGGACTGTTAAACATTCCTGTCGTAAATACCTTCTCTGGTACACCCGGAGATTCTGAAGATGGTAAGTATCCAAACTGGCCAGTAACGCCGTGGCCAGAAGAGTACAGCACGGTGCTAAAGTGGCAATGGGAAGAAAAACTTGTACCTTACTGGAAAGAAATTAACACGATCGCCGAAGAAAATAACGTCAAGATTGGTTTAGAACTACATGCTGGCTTTTTAGTTCATACCCCACACACGATGCTAAAACTACGTGAGCAAACAGGTAAAGCGATTGGTGCCAATCTTGATCCAAGTCACTTATGGTGGCAAGGGATTGACCCTGTTGCGGCAATCAAGATTCTAGGGAAGGCTGGTGCAATTCACCACTTCCACGCAAAAGATACGTATATCGACCAAGAACATGTGAATATGTATGGTTTAACCGATATGCAGCCGTATAGTGACGTACAATCACGTGCTTGGACATTCCGTTCTGTTGGCTATGGTCACTCAGTAAAAGTATGGAGTGATATTATTAGCGCTCTGCGAACGTATGGTTATGATCATGTCATTAGTATTGAGCATGAGGATCCTATTATGTCCATTGATGAAGGGTTTATGCGTGCGGTTGAAAACTTGAGGTCAGTGATGATCTATGACCAACCCGCTGATATGTGGTGGGCATAATAGAGATAGCCAAGCATTAGCAAAAAGGAATAGAAAAAGCAATCGGTTAAGAGGCGTTGCCTCAACGGTTGCTTTTTTGTATGAGTCGGTAAAGAAAAAATGTAAGTATATGTTGATTAATTTCTAAAATATAGTAATATAGAGGTGGGAATTATTTTCATTTGAGTATAACAAGGAGGAAATTTATGCGACAACCACCTAAACATCAGCTAGCAAAAGCAGCTATCACCGTCTGGCGTCTTTCTGGTATCATTACGTTCATTATCTTAATGGTGATGGCAGGAGCACTAACTTATATTGCCTATAGATTTGAATGGCCGTGGTTTATTGGTACGATTGCCATTAGTCTAACCTTGCTTGAAGCTATGTTACATATCTTGATTATCCCGACTATTCGTTACAAACGATTTCGATATGAGATTTTAGACGAAGAAATATATATCCAGCGCGGTCTCTTGATCGTGACACGTACGCTTGTCCCAATGACACGGATTCAACATGTCGATACCAAACAAGGCCCTATTTTAAAAAAATATAACTTAATGACAGTGACGATATCAACCGCTGCAACGACACATGAAATTCCAGCCTTACCGAGTGAAGTAGCGGACCAATTAAGAAATGATATTGCCGTACGGGCAAGGGTGATTGACGATGACTGATCAACATAAACTGCATCCGTTAGCGATGCTGTTGTTTTTCTTTAAGATAATAAAAAACAGTATTTGGTTAGTGATTTCTGGTGCTATTTTTATCGGCTCATTTGACATTAATGAGTTGTTGCCAGACCAGTTGCAGGCATCGCCTGTTATGTTTGTTTCGTTATTTCTTTTAGTGATTATCATCGTGTTTGGCTTCATTAGTTGGCTGAAATGGCAGCGACTCCGCTACATGATTCATCCCGATGCGTTACAAATCACCCAGGGCATTATTGTACGTCATGACCGAACAATTAAAACAAAAAATATTCATTCAATGAATGTTAATCAACATATTTTTCATCAAGTATTTAATCTAGCTAATTTAAAGATTGAAACAGCTGGAAGCGATGTAAATGTTGACGGTGAGTTAAAGGCGATTGATTTTGAACTTGCCAGACGATTAAAGTATCAGTTCACGAATGATTTACCACTGGACGATGTTACGGCCTTTGCAGCCCCTCACCGTTTGGAAGACGATAAAGAAGACTGGCGTAGTAGTATCTACCGGTTACTTGCGGCGGGTGCAACAACAGGACGAATTGGGACGCTATTAGCGATTGCCTTTGTGTTACCTACTGAATTGAGCAGTTACCTCCCAGCAGATATTTATCAGGCGTCAGAATTATGGGTGTTAAAGCAATCGATAGTTGTTTGGGTAATACTTGTGACGCTTTATCTAATATTTATGATTGCCATTGGTGTCGTTAGTTTCATGTTAAAATATGGTCAATTTACATTACGCCGTGAAGGAGATTACTTAATCGTCAAACACGGCTTGATTGAAAAGAAAGAGACCCAATTACATATAAACCGGATCCAAGCAATCACCTTCAAACAAAATCTGTTTCGGATGCCGTTTGGCTGGTATGGCTGTTATGTGGATTTTGCGGGCGGGGAATTTGATGCTAAAGCTGAAGGGCGCTTATTGTTATACCCGCTGCTTAGACGTAGAGAAGTGACGCCTTTTTTAAAACAATGGCTACCAGAATATGATTTAGAAGATATGGCGCTTGAAAGAACGGAAAGTATCAGCTATTTTTACCGGATGATTCGTTTTTCACTGCTTGTACTTATCCCAAGTAGCATTTTCTTCTTCTTTTATGTACGTTGGTGGTTAATTCTCACTATCGCTAGTCTCTTGTTTGTTCGCGCAGGCTGCTACTATTTCGAGTATCGCTTAAAAGGGTATGCCACTCGCGGGGCGGTGCTTAGACTGGAGTATCTTTACCGGTTTAGTCGCTGTCTAACGTTGGTCAAACGAAAGCATATGTTAGAGCTAAACAGGATTGAGACGCCTGTGATGAAAAAACTACAGGTTTGTCATTTGAAATTTGCCGTGATGAATAACTTTGTCGGCCAACACTTTAATTATCGTTGGATCAGTGAGTCGCAAATGAATAAGTTAACAGACTGGTTTCACAAGAAAAACAACGAACGATAGGGAAGTCAGAACGAGCGAATAGACGTAAGGTCTATTCGCTCGTTTATATTTAAGTCTTATATTTTCAGAGATTTAATCGCATCCTTAACCGTGAGGTAAGTTGTTAACCCTTTCAAGTGATCGCCGAAATCGAGCGTTTTAATGGCGAGTTCTGGTCGAATCCCAGTTAAGACAAGTTGCGTCCCGACAAGCTTTGTTAAGTCATGCAGCTTTAACAATGAGGCAGCAACATAGGTATCGACTTCAAATAAGCCAGATAAGTCAAGAATTAAGTAATCATCTTTAGATGACGTTAAATAGCTTGAGACGGTATTGGTTAGTTGTTCAAGCCGCGATTGGGTAATGGTACCGATTAATGGTAAGACCGACATCTTTCGTGTAATCGGTACGATTGGCGTTGATAAGTGTTCCATTTCATCTAAAGCATCTTGTAATAGACGTTCTTTTTCTTTTAATTCGGTAACATCTTTTTGGATACCAATAAAATAAAGTTTCTCTTCTCCTTTTTCATTGACCCACATCGGATCAATCGTTAACTCATTCCAGAAGCCTTGTCCGGTTTTTGTGTAGTTATAAATCTGTACCGTAATTGATTCGCGGTTTCGTATCGCCTCTCTAATTGACTGAGTGGTTCTTTCGCTCGTCTTGCTTCCTTGGAGAAACTTGCAGTTATTACCGATAGTTTCTTCGGCGCTGTAGCCAGTGAGTTGAGTGAAACCTTCATTGACAAAAATAATAGGATGACTATCGTAAGCGCCAATCCATAAGGTAGGTCGGCACGACAAATAGCCTTTGCTACAATGTTAAGTGTAGTAAAGGCTATTGACATTTCGCCTGAACAT
>NZ_FOXC01000050.1 GCF_900115605.1 Halolactibacillus halophilus | reverse complement strand
CATGTTTCAGCTGCATAAAAAGAGCCGAAACATGTGAAATATAAACTTGAAATTATTGGTTAAAACTTCTCACCAACACCATTTGACAAAGAACCAAATAGAAGAGCCACGCCAAATTTTGGCGTGGCTCTTCTTAATAGATTGGCACATAAGGATAAAGTTTTGAGTTTCACGTTAAAGATAGGGGGGATATGCCAATCTGATTCTATATGAAACAAGTGAAGACACTTGTCAATTTGAATTATTCACCTTGTAGCGTGACGTCAACAGTTGACTGGGTCCCGTCACGATAGAAGGTAACTGTAATTGTGTCTCCAATGCTTGTCTCTTGGTAGAGATATTGACGTAAATCCATCATATTCGTAATCGCTGTCCCGTCGATATCCGTGATTACATCATATGTTTCAAGTCCAGCTTCTGCGGCTGAGGAACTTGGATGAACTTCGGCGATGACAATCCCGCTTGATACTTCATTGGGGTCAAGATTTAATGTCTGTGTGACATGCTCTGTCGGGACGGTAGAGAAATCAACAGCACTGATCCCTATAAATGGACGATTCACTTCACCTTCTGTTTCAAGTTGGTCAATGATTGGTTGGGCTTCATCGATCGGAATCGCAAAGCCAATCCCTTCAACAGATTCTAACGCAATCTTCATGGAATTAATCCCAATCACTTCACCTTGACTGTTGATTAACGCGCCACCACTATTACCAGGGTTAATCGCTGCATCTGTTTGTAAGACGTCAACGGTCCAGTCAGCTTGACCATCTTGATTACTATCAACAGTTAGTGATCGGTTGACCCCACTAATAATACCTTTGGTAACTGTACCAGCAAATTCTTCACCAAGCGGATTTCCAATTGCGATGGCTGTTTCTCCAACAACTAAATCGTCAGATGAACCAAACGTTGCGACGGTTGACACATGTTCTTTATCAATTGATAAGACGGCTAAGTCCGTTAATTCATCTGAGCCGTGTAGTTGTGCTTCTACCCGTTCGCCATCGGCTAATATTACTTCGATACTATTTGCACCATCAATGACGTGGTGATTGGTCACAACATACGCCCGGTCATCTTCTACTTTATAGACAACCCCTGACCCAGAGCCAGCATCATTTGATTCGGTCCATAAACTTTGGTTTTGAATATTAGCAACACCAACAACAGCTTCTCCGACATCGGATAACATATCTGTTGCGCCGTCATCTTCTGTTGTTGCAGTTTGAATTAAAGACGATGTTGGATTTGAGGTGTCGTTATTAGGAATTGTTTCATTTTGAAATGGTATGACACCATTAAATAGTAGTAAGAAACCAATGACAGCCACGGTTAAACCACCGACGAGACCGCTGAGCCAAAGGCTTACCACGCTTTGCTTTTTAACGATAGTTTTTTCTACTGCCTTTTCCTCAACTAATGGTTCAGCTTGTGTTAGGTTTGCTGAATTGGGCTGAGCTGTTTGTTCGTTTGTTTCTTCAGATATTCCATCTGATTCTTTTTCGTTATCCTTTATATTGTTGAATTCATCCATGCAAAAGACTCCTTTCGAAATGTAAAAGTAAATAATGACTTGATACTTATTAGTATAGGTTAGAGGTTAGGCATGAATACGGTAAAGTTATGAAAAAAGTATGGAAAGACACAACGATTAAAATATGAGAAAATATAAAAAGACGTGGGTAGTTAAAAAAGACGAAAAAACTGTAGGTAGAAGCATGTTATAATAAATGAAGATGATGAGTTTAAGCAAATAATAATAAAACTACATAATAAGAGGGAGGAAATGTGATGCATCAACATGTGTTTATCGTTGAGGATGACCCAAATATTCGCGATATTGTGAAAGCCTATTTAATAAAAGAAGGCTATGATGTCTCGGTCGTTGGTGATGCGGAAAGTGCTTGGGCATATGCTGAAAAAAAACAACCAGATATGTGGATTTTAGATATTATGTTGCCAGGCATGGATGGGTATGAGTTATGTAAACGGATTAGACAGATCAGTGAGGTGCCGATTATTATTATTTCGGCAAAAGATGAAGAAGTCGATAAAATTTTAGGTCTTGAACTTGGTAGCGATGACTATTTAACAAAACCGTTTAGTCCACGAGAACTTGTTGCGAGGGTGAAACGCTTATTTAAACGGACACAACCAAAAGAAACAGAGAGCGTTCAAACGGATGCCGTAACTGTCGGCGACTTATCGATCAACCATAAAGAACGCCGGGTGTTTTGGCAGGATGAAGAAATTGACGTGACGTCAAAAGAATATGATTTATTGTATCATCTTGTGAAAAATGAAAACCGTGCTTTTTCCCGAGAAGAACTGCTTACCCTTGTTTGGGGAGATGATTACTTCGGAAGTGACCGCGCGGTGGATGATTTAATCAAACGCCTTAGAAAAAAGATGGACGGGGTACCACTTGAAACCGTCTGGGGTTATGGTTATCGTCTTCGTCAGGATGAAGCTGAATGAAACTGCAGACGCAACTAACCGTTGCTTTTACGACGCTACTTGTTGTGACGATGCTATTTGTCACAATTGCGATTCACTCCTTATTACTCGATGTCTTAATTCAAAATGAGAAAGACCAGCTTGCTGAAAAAGGAGAGTTATTAGCGCAATTTCTCTACAGTGAAGTGGCACCGAGAAACTTTTCTGATTGGCTCAACGATGAAGAAGTCTATCTGTTTATTTATAACCGGGCTAATGAACAAGTGATGTTGTATTCCTCTTCACTTGAAGTCTCAACGATTGAAACGTGGGTGAATCGTTATGACTTAACGAACAATAATCAACCGCTGTGGAGCGACGGGGAGACTGAGTATGTCGTTTCAATCTTACCCATTTACCCAGAGCTACTGAATCAAGAGCTTGTCCTTATTACACCACTTGGAGACTTACAAGCGGTTCAGAGCGTGTTTTTCAACCGACTCGTGATTGTGTTTATGTTTGGGGTGATTGTGATTGCGATTTTGTCTCACTACTTGACGATGCGGTTAGTAACACCACTGACACAGTTAAAGCATCAATTGAAGAAAGTGGAAAAACGTCAATTTGATTCATTAGAAAGAATTAAAGCGACCGGTGAAATCAAGGAAGTAGAAGAGAGCATGGTCGATATGGCAAGGGCACTCGAGCGTTATATGAAGTCCCAGCAACAGTTCTTCCAAAATGCGAGTCACGAACTAAAAACACCGTTAATGACAATTCAAGGTTATGCTGAAGGCATTAAAGACGGTGTATTCACCGGTGAAGAAGAAGCGCGTGGGCTTGAAGTGATAACTCAGGAGATTGCGCGACTCAAAAAAATTATCAATGAAATGATTCTGTTAGCAAAGCTCGATAGTGACGAAACAATCTATCATGATGAAACGATTTACATTTCACATTTGATTCAACAAGCGATTGACCGGGCGATTCCACTTGCGACCGATCAACAAATTGCCTTAAACCATAACGTGATTGACGATTTAACAGTCGTTGTCGATGAAGAAAAAGTGTTGCGTGCCCTTATGAATATTATCACTAATGCGATTCGCCATGCGAAAACACGGGTGTTGGTGGAAGCACGCCACGAACAAGGTCGTCTTTACATTACTGTAGACGATGATGGTGAGGGCATTGATGAAGCGCTTATGCCACAGTTATTTGACCGGTTTATTAAAGGTAAAGGCGGTGAGACAGGACTGGGTCTTGCGATTTCTCGGGCAATTATTGAACGTTCGAATGGTACCATTGAAGTGGGCCATGCACCAACAGGTGGCGCAAGATTTACGATTATACTGTAAGGAAAGTGGGGCAAGAAGATGAAACTAACGAACAAAGCCGACCGTTTACAACGCCCACACGTACATCTTGATGGAGAGCGGGTGGCGTTACTCGACCGCGATGAGACATTAGACATCTCTCTAGATGCGGGACCACACACATTAACGGTTAATCAGCCGCTCAGTAAGAAAGTAACCGTCTCAGTCAGAGATGAGGATGCTTATGTGATTAAGCGGAATCTGTGGTACCTTGTGATGCGTTTGATTGCAGCGGTCATTGTGATCACTATTAGTGTTTTATCGTTACTTTATCCAGTCGGCATCCCCTTTAGTGTAGTGCTGACTCTCCTTATTCTTTCTTTAATGGTCAATGTCGCGGGTCTCTTTTTGGTTCGTTTGTACCGGTTAGAACCAGAGGAAGAATAAGGAGTGGTTTATCAAGTTAAAATTAACCATATTTGGATAATTTAATGAAAAAATATAAGAGATAGTTAAAAGATTACCGGTTATTTTCATTTTTTTGGTGAAAAGCCTATACGATGAGGTTTCTTTTATGCTATACTTACTCAGTTAAACTGTCAGTCGAGGTTTTTTTTACACAAAGAGGAGATGTTTAGGGATGCAATTAAGAGAAGATATTCGTAACATAGCAATTATCGCCCACGTTGACCACGGAAAAACAACGTTAGTCGATCAATTGTTACGTTATTCAGGCACGTTTCGTGAGAATGAACAAACGGATGATCGAATGATGGATTCAAACGATATCGAGCGCGAACGTGGGATTACAATTTTAGCGAAAAATACCGCGATTAATTACAATGATACGCGTATTAATATTTTAGATACACCAGGTCACGCCGATTTTGGTGGTGAAGTAGAACGGATTTTACGTATGGTTGACGGTGTACTTTTAGTTGTTGATGCATACGAAGGTTGTATGCCACAAACGCGTTTTGTGCTGAAAAAAGCATTAGAGCAAAAACTGAGACCAGTGGTCGTTTTAAATAAGATTGACCGTCCAAATGCACGTCCAGAGCACGTCGTTGATGAAGTATTAGACTTATTCATCGAACTCGGAGCCGATGATGAGCAATTAGAATTCCCTGTCGTTTATGCGTCAGCTTTAAACGGGACATCAGGTGAAGAACCAGAAGCACAAGAAGAATCAATGGAAGCAGTCTTTAAGACGATTATGACCAATATTCCAGCACCTGTTGATAACTCAAAAGATCCACTACAATTCCAAGTTACGTTACTTGATTATAACGATTACTTAGGTCGTATTGGTATCGGACGAGTTGTGCGTGGGTCAATTAAAGTCGGTGAACAGGTGACACTGATTAAAAAAGACGGTTCAACTAAAAGTTTCCGTGTCTCTAAAATCTTTGGCTTCCTAGGACTGAAACGGATTGAAATCAATGAAGCACATAGTGGGGATATTATTGCTTTAGCTGGTTTAGAAGATATTAACGTTGGTGAAACGGTTTGTCCGAGTGATCACTTAGATGCGTTACCAATCTTACACATTGATGAGCCAACGCTACAGATGACATTTGTGACAAATAATAGCCCATTTGCGGGTCGTGAGGGTAAATATATTACTTCACGTAGAATTGAAGAACGCTTAATGCTTCAATTAGAAACTGATGTGAGTTTACGCGTTGATCCAACAGATTCACCGGATGCCTGGATTGTATCTGGTCGCGGCGAATTACACTTATCGATTCTTGTTGAAAACATGCGTCGTGAAGGATATGAAATCCAGTTATCAAAACCACAAGTTATCATTAAAGACGTTGACGGTGTCCAGTGCGAACCTGTTGAACATGTCCAAGTGGATGTTCCTGAAGAACACACCGGAGCTGTTATGGAATCCTTAGGTTCTCGTAAAGGTGAAATGATCGATATGGTTAACCAAGGTAATGGCCAGGTTAGACTTGAGTTTAAAATACCATCACGTGGTCTTATTGGTTATTCAACCGAATTTTTAACACAAACACGGGGTTATGGTATTATTAACCACACATTTGATAGTTATCAACCTGTTGTTAAAGGTAAAGTTGGCGGGCGTCGCCAAGGTGTTCTTGTTGCATTAGAGAATGGTAAGGCATCTACTTACGGTATCATGAACTTAGAAGACCGCGGGATTATCTTTGTTGAACCTGGTACAGAAGTTTATGCAGGAATGATTGTTGGTGAACACAACCGTGATAATGATTTAACTGTTAATATCACGAAAGAAAAACACTTAACTAACGTTCGTTCAGCAAATAAAGATCAAACTTCAACTATTCGTAAAACGCGTCAGTTAAGCTTAGAAGAAGCTATTGAATATTTAGATGATGATGAGTACTGTGAAGTCACACCAGAATCAATTCGTTTACGTAAAAAGATTTTAAATAAAAACGAACGTGAAAAAGCATCGAAAAAGAATTAAAGACAGTTAAACAGGACAGCGATGTCCTGTTTTTTGTTTCACTTTAATTTTTTCAGGGAATAATGAGTAAAGTAATAATGTGAACATGCGTCACAATTAAAATGAACGTTGAGGATTATATAAAGACGCATTTAGTAGATATCAGGAAATAATGCAACCGTTTTCTCAAAAAACACTAGTCAAAAGTTGAAAATTAGTGTAGGATAGAATATGTAGAGTGATTGCGCTTTCAAAACGCGTAACGAAGCATCATATCAAGCTAATCACACGAAGGAGGAATTGTAATGACAAATAAAGATTCACGTGTCGCATACTTCTGTATGGAGTATGGATTGGACACAAGTATGAAAACGTATGCAGGTGGTTTAGGGATTCTCGCAGGGGATTACTTAAAAGGAGCCAAAGATCATGATTACCCAATGGTAGGGATCGGTATTAAGTGGAAACAAGGCTATACAGATCAACGCATTGATGAACATGGTAAGCCATATGATAGTTATCACAATTATGATTATGATTTCTTAGAAGATACCGGTGTGACGGTTGATGTGACGATTAGAAAGCAAAACATTACCTGTAAAGTATGGAAAGTTGAACAATTTGGGAATGTCCCGTTATACTTATTAGATACAGATGTACCAGGTAACCCGGAAGCATGGATTACAGGACAACTATACGGTTGGTTCGGTGAAGAGCGAATTGCCCAAGAAATGGTTCTTGGTATTGCAGGCGTGCGTGCCTTGCGCAAACTCGGTCATGACATTGATGTGTATCACTTTAACGAAGGTCACGCACTGTTTGCTGGCTTTGAGTTAATGCGTGAAAAGATGGATCAAGGTGCTGACTTTTATGAAGCCTGGAAACAAACACGTGACGAGACCGTCTTCACAACGCACACGCCGATTGTTGAGGGAAATGAATCGCATCCAATCGAAAAATTATTATACATGGGTGCAGCTAATGGTCTTACAGTAGAACAGCTTGTTGAAATTGGTGGAGCACCGTTTAATATGACAGTTGGAGCACTAAGACTATCCCGTATGTCTAACGCTGTTGCCGAATTACACGGTGAGACAGCAAATAAAATGTGGGCACATGTGGATAATCGCTCAGAAATTATTCCGATTACCAACTGTATTCACCGTCCAACATGGGTTGATGAACAAATGCTAGACTTGCAAGCAAGTGGTGGTGATTTATGGTCACGTCACTTAGACAATAAACGTGCATTAATTGATTTTATTGAAGAACGTAACGGCGTTCGCCTTAAAGAGGATAAACTAATCATCGGTTTCTCTCGTCGGGCGGCACCTTATAAACGTAGTGACTTTATCTTCACAGATGAAGCGATCATCGGTCCGTTACTCGAATCTGGTGATGTGCAGATTGTCTTCTCAGGCAAAGCGCACCCACTCGATGATACGGGTAAAGGCATTGTGTCGTCACTTGTGAAAATGGCGAAGAAATACCCACATGCGGTTGTTTTTTTAGAAAACTATGATATGACCATTGGGGCAATGTTAACGCGTGGGTCTGATGTATGGCTTAATAACCCACGTCGTCCGAAAGAAGCAAGTGGAACTTCAGGTATGAAAGCGGCAATGAACGGTGTCTTAAACTTAAGTACATTAGATGGCTGGTGGCCAGAAGCGTGTGAACACGGTGAAAATGGCTGGCAGTTTGGTGATGGCTTTGAATCTGATGACGTTGAAGCATTAGATAAGCATGATTTAGATGCGCTTTATCGTGTATTAAGAGAAGAAGTGTTACCAACCTTCTATCAAAACCATGATAAGTGGGTACAAATGATGGCACGTAGTATTGAATCAACCCGTGATCGTTATGCGGTTAAACGTATGCTTGAAGATTACTATGACAAGTTGTATGCAAAAAACGAATAGAATAGATTAAATGATTATTAAGCGCGCCCTTTAACAGGTGCGCTTTTTCTTTTTGGAAAAAAGTAGACATGTCTGTTTATATTGTGTATATTGTATATATACAGAAAGTTGGTGAAAACATGCGCTTAGTGATTCATAATCAATCAGATGCGCCAATTTTTAAACAAATCTATGATCAAATCAAATCGCAAATTATTGCGGGGGAATTAAAAAAAGATGAAGCCTTGCCTTCAATCAGGCAACTGGCAAAAGACTTAAAAGTCAGTGTGATTACCACAAAACGCGCCTATGAAGAGTTGGAGCGGGACGGGTTTATATACACGATGGCTAAGCGAGGGTCTTATGTAAAAGGCATGAATCCGTCACTTATTAAAGAAGAGTATTTAAAACAAATCGAAACCTATCTACAAGATGCGCTTGATTTGGCCGACACTGTCGGTATATCGATAGCTGAACTTAAAGCGTTACTAGATATATTAAAGAGTGAAACAGAAGGAGGACGAAAGTGATGCAGGCGATTGAATTAACGGATGTGAGTAAGCAGTTTAAAAACTTTAGTATAAATAACCTTCATTTAAGGGTCCCGACGGGATCGATTGTTGGGTTGGTCGGTGAGAACGGGGCAGGAAAAAGTACGACGTTACATATGATTATGCAGGCGTTAAAAAAAGATAGTGGGACGATTTATGTCCTTGGTGTAAATAATGAGGCGGATGAATTTTTAGATGTAAAACAAAAAGTTGGTGTTGTTTTAGATGAAGCCTATTTTCCTGAGACGCTAACAGCGAAACGGATTCAGGTTGTGTTGAGAAATGTTTACACCGCTTGGGATGATGATGCTTTTGATTACTACATGGAACAGTTTAAGTTGCCATACAATCAAGTATTTAAAGACTTTTCACGTGGGATGAAAATGAAATTACAACTAGCTGTTGCTTTGTCCCATCACGCAGAATTACTCATTTTAGATGAAGCGACAAGTGGTTTAGATCCAATGGTGCGTGAAGAAATTTTGGATATTATTAATGAGTTTACTAGAGATGAACGTCATACGGTGCTGTTGTCGTCACATATCGTCAGTGACTTAGAGAAAAGTTGTGACTATATTGCCTTCTTACACCAAGGGCGCCTCAAGTTTATGGAAGAAAAAGACGGATTACTGGAACGCTTTCGTCTACTAAAAATAGCGCCAGAAGAGATCAACGACTTAACCATCAATCAAGCCGCGATTAAAGGTCAGCGGGTGAGTCGTTATGCGGTCGAGTTGTTAGTGGATAAAGCGGCACTCTCCTCGTCTGACACCGTCTTTGGTGATTTAGAAAAAGCGACATTAGAAGATGTGATGATTTTGATGACAAAAGGCGTGAAGCAATTATGAAGGGATTACTTCTAAAAGATATTTTCACATTAGAAAAACAGATGCGAGCGCCACTTATTATGATTCTATTTGTTGCCCTTATTCCAGTAGCTAATATAAGCAATTTTATAATTATGTATGCGATCATTATTCCCATTTCATCATTTGGTTATGATGAACATGCCAAATGGGACCGACTGATGCGGATGATGCCGATTCAAGAAAGGACGATTATCTTAAGTAAATACGTTCTCGGTTATGGTTTCCTTGGCCTGATTAGTCTCATTATGCTAATTGCCCAATTTGGTTATCACGCTTTTGGCTATCGAGATTTAACGTTAGCGTCATTCCCCGTCTTTTTGTTGAATAATTTACCTATGTTTTTATTGGCATTGACTGGTTACGCGATATTAATGCCATTTGTTTTTAAACTGGGTATGGAGAAAGGACGACTTGTATTTGGCGCCGTCTTTGCGGTGTTCATTTTCTTAACCATTCCGTTTTCTTTTATTCAAATTATCTCTGATGGCCTCTTTATATCTTCTTGGTTTATCTGGCTGCTTTTAGTGGTTGCTGCTGTAGTCAATATCAGCTCAATAAAATTAAGTCAAAGGTTTTATAGTCGAAATACTAATAGTTAATGAAAAAAAGAGATTATTTTCTTGAACGTTACGATTTACTTTCATTTAAAGTAGCTTCAAATGAAATGGACTTGCCAGTAGTAATTTAATAGACGAAAATCAATGGACAAGTCGACGGCAATAGTGGGTAGGTTTGTTAATCGAATGCATGATCTTTGACGACTTTTTCTTAATGGATAGAGTCGTTTGATCGTGATGATGAAAGGATGGAAAGTTTTATGAAAGGGTTACTCCTAAAAGATATTTTTACGATAGAAAAACAGATGCGAATACTATTTATTATCTTTGCTGGTTTTGGACTAATTCCAGCATCGAATATGATCAGTTTTACATTAATGTATGCAGTTACTATTTCAATCTCTTCATTTGGTTTTGATGAACGCGCCAAATGGGACCGACTGATGCGAATGATGCCCATATCAGGAAAAACGATTGTGTTAAGTAAATATGTCCTTGGATATGGCTTTATGGCAGTAGTGGGTAGTTTTATATTAATTGCACAATTCATTTACCATGCGTTTGGTGTTTTAAATTTATCGTTGGCATTGTATCCTATATTTGTTGTAAACATGTTGTTGATGATCGCAACGGTTTTAATTGCTTATGCGGTGTTAATGCCATTTATATTTAAATTTGGCATAGAAAAAGGTAGACTTTTGTTTGGAATAGTCTTTGCGGCGCTGTTTCTTATTACTACCATCCCATTTTCCATGATGACGTTATCGACTAGCGGTGCTAGGTTGATGGCATCCCCGTTGTTTGTCTGGGTGGTTGTATTCATTTCTTTTGTTGTTAATGTGATATCGATAAAGCTAAGCCAAAAATTTTATAGTCAAAATACCAATAGTTAAAAGTGAGCGCCTGACTCTTCCTTGAGTCAGGCGCGTATTTCATTAAGGGGCATATGTTTCATATAAATAGTTATTCACTTTTTGTTCATTGATGTTCTCAATCTTATTGAGTGCTTTTATGTCACTCGCATACATGTCGCGGTCGGTATGGACGGCTTGATTATTAAAGATAAAACTAATGTAGTCCACGTTGTCAATTAAGTAATAGAGATAAAGGGATTGTTGATGGATTTCTTTATCTATTACATTAAAGGCATAGGGCTCATCACTTTCATAATATAATTCAATCCCGTAAGGTTCTTGTTTTGTTTGAAGCTTAAAGCGATCAACGGTCTCTAATGTCGTGACCATGCGACTGATATTCCCGACAGCACTGTTGTCACCAACATATGAGCCTTTGTATTGGAAGACAGATGTGTCTGATTCTGTTTGCGCGCAAGCAGTGAGAGCGATCAGACAAACCATAACGATTATTCTAAATAGTTTCATAGGTTGCTCCTTTCATGAGACTTGGTTAATCATTGGTTAATTCTATTTGTTCATTATAATTCACGTCTTAACGCGCTTAAGACATCAATTTTCGTTGCTTTTTTAGCTGGTCGTGACCCAGAAATAAGGGTGACCAAAAGACAAATGACATAGGCAATCAGCACAAGTGTCCACGGTATACTTGAGAACTGGAACCCTTCAGGGAGTTGGTCTTCAAAGGCAGCTTCTAAAATCATTGGTAAGCCGATATTAACTAAGAAACTGATGAGGTAACTCACCAATGTCCCAATTGTTGCACCCATAATGCCGATGATGCTACTTTCAAGTAAGAAAATTTGTTTAATGGTCTTAGGACTAGCACCGATTGCTTTCATGATCCCAATGTCTGGTGCGCGTTCTGTGACCGCCATCGTCATCGTATTAAAAATCCCAATTGAAGCAATAATAACGGCAATCGCCCCAATGAAAATTAAACCAGCTTTGGCGATAGTAAAGAGCATATTGATTTGTTTAAGTTCTGATGCAACGGAGTAGCCGTAATAGCCTTGGTCGTTAATCGTATCAGTTAAAGCCTGTACATTTTCTAAGTTATTCGATTGAATCGTTACTTCATCATAGTAAAACGTCAAATCCATCGGTTCTTCTTGGAAATACATTTCCCCACCAGG
Source organism: Halolactibacillus halophilus (assembly GCF_900115605.1). Taxonomy (GTDB): domain Bacteria; phylum Bacillota; class Bacilli; order Bacillales; family Amphibacillaceae; genus Halolactibacillus; species Halolactibacillus halophilus. The sequence continues at coordinate 2,467 of NZ_FOXC01000050.1, read as the reverse complement.
TGTCCCGGTATATTCACTGACTGACTGGTAAAAGTCAAAGGTCGTATAAAGACTTTGGTCTTGTTGCCATTCGTTGGCTGGTTCAGCTGTCACCCCAACAATGGTAAGTTGATACGTTTTTTCTTCTGTATCCGTCTCATTGGTTAATCGTGACACGGTAAGGTCGATTGTTTCACCGATGAGCTTACCTTGATATAGCGTTTCCTTTATCCGCTCACCATTTTCATCATACATATCTTCAGGGTCGGTTCCCTTCTCTAGCAGTTGTTCATAAAAGTGATACCCAACAATAACTTCATCACTTGATGTGGCGTATCGTCCGTCTTTAAGCTGGGTCCCCCCTGCTTCTAATGCGGCCATATCTACCGCGACGGTGTATGGATTTGTTTCATAACCATTAAGTGAGACAAGTGGAGACTGGCGAAAGAAACTTTGTTTTCTAACGGCACGGACATGCTCAAGTGACTGAAAATAGTCAATGTCCTCGTCGGTAATTCCTTGACTGTTGGGATCGTCTTTTCCGTAGATTTGGACTTGATTGACTGTTTCTTGTTCGAGTACATCTTTAATTAAGGTATCATGTAAACCGAAAGCAACAGAAGCCAAGACAATTAAGAAGGCTGTCCCCATCGCTGTTGCGAGCACGGTCATAAAAATCCGCATTTTATTCTTTTTCATATTTTCTCTGACGAAGTAAAGCTGATCTTTAAATAACATTACTTCACCTCCTGGTCGATAAGGGCACCGTCATGCATCATCAGTGAACGGTGACCAATTTTTGCGACTTCATCATCATGGGTAATAATGAGGAAAGTGATATCAAGCGATTCATTTAGCTCTTTAATGAGGTGAAGCAGGTCTTCTTCTGTTTCAGAGTCTAAGCTGCCTGTCGGTTCATCGGCTAGAATAATGAGTGGATTTAAGACGAGGGCACGTGCGACGCTGACCCGTTGCTGTTGACCACCTGAGAGCTCACTCGGATAATGATGTTCAAATCCTTCGAGACCGACTTTTTTTAATGTTTCTAATGCTTGAATTTTACGGGCGGTTTCACTCACGCCTTGTAAAATGAGTGGTAATTCAACATTTTGATAAGCATTCATTGATTGGATGAGTTGAAAGTTCTGAAAGATAAAGCCAATCGTGCCAAGGCGAAATTCGGCGAACTGTGCTTCTGTAAAGTTGCTCACATCCATTCCATTAATCGTGATGGTACCGCTTTGTCTTGGTAAAAAACCGCCAATTAAATGCAGCAATGTAGATTTACCAGAACCACTCCGGCCAACTAACGTTACAATTTCACCTTTATTTACTGAAAAACTCACGTCTTGTAAGACAGGAATGACGGTTTTCTTATCTTTTTTCCCAAGTTCAAACTGATGGGATAGTTGTTTTACTTCAATCATAGTTATTCCCTCCATTTACTGTTCACTGTCTGTGACGAGCTTGAAGGAAAAAAAGATGCATAATATTAATCATTAGAAAGTCTGAACTTCTTGAGGTTCAGTCAATTAAGGCTTAAAGGAATAAAATATAACTACAAAATATCGGTTATACATTTATCAAATCACCCTTGTTTAAATACAAAATAGCGTTAGTGAGTTATGTTTTTCAACTCACTAACGCTACATATTGTACAAACTTAATCCTTTCTTTTCAAACACTGAATCCTTATTTTGTACTTAATGAAATTTGTTCATCTAATTAATTATTTTTTGGATCTTTTCCTCATCGGGAATTAGAACACCGTAAATGACGTCGTGCATATTATAAAAGTAATCCTGTCCGTTTTTGGAATACTGGAGTATGGGAGTTATGGTATAAAAATCGAATGCTTTTTCTTCTTCAAACGTAGATATTATAATATCATAATTTTCCTGTTGTTTTAATTCTGTACTTTCATCAAAGTTATAATTCAAGTTTTTATTTAAATCATAAACTTTGTTGACATGAATAGTATCGTTGCTTTTGTTCGTGATGCCGACATCTAAACTGGGTATAGGATATCCTATGGTAAATGAATGAATAGTTTCAATATCGTTTTCATGGTAGTTTTTATTATTTACTAATGTAATTTCGCCAATACTATATTTTTTTGTTTCTTTATCATTAAAGAAAATTATGATCTCGTTGGTTTTTTCTATATTATCTCCTTCTATTTCAGCCTCGACGATAAAATTAAATATATGATGGTCCTTCGTTACTTGTGCTTCTTCTACACTAAACGCTTTAATCCTAATATTTTTATTATTGAATTCAATATCAGAGATTAGTTCAGGTATTAAATTACCTCGACCATGAACTTCACGAGCTCCGAAAATATTGAAAGAAATACTATCTCCCGGAATAATACAACTTATATAATTATCAGCTGTATATGGCATAATTGAAATGTAGTTTACGGCAGTTAATTCATGTTGGTCAAATCCGGCCCAAAAATATACAAAAAACCACTTGCCAACACTCA
>NZ_FOXC01000051.1 GCF_900115605.1 Halolactibacillus halophilus | reverse complement strand
CTATTATCTTAACCCTTTTCCTCAATAAATTTCAACTCTTCATAACGTTCCAACCCTTGGTATATCAACGAAAATTTTATACTTTCCTATACTATAAAAAATGTAAAAATACGTCAATTACTATAGTTTTTTAAGCTAAACTAGGGTAGAAATTTATAAATTAATTACAGTAAGAATGTTATAAAAATACATCACAAAAAAATGTAACAAACCAATAAATAGTGTTGTATAAACACCTGGAATTATAACGGAATTAATCTTTTCTAACCAACCATTCATAAATATTTTACGTTTATCGTTGGGTTTGTGTCAAGTTGTTCTTAATAGAGTTGTTAAATGAAAATGAGAGTGCGTATTATTTTACGATTTCAGTGTTTTTCACTAATAGTTTTAAGGGAATTAACGCCACGATTATGGTTGTTTTGATAATTCTATTTAAATCTTTCCATAGCCAACAAGTTTTTAGTACATCTTTAAAATCTACTCTTATCAATCGTTATATAATCTTGTGCCATATATGTCGGTGTGTTTGCCTAGTCTACATTTTTACAAATAGCGCGATTATTTGATATTGTTACTTTTCTTTTAAAAGTTTGTATACAGTACTTCGCCCGATATTAAACTCTTTCGCAATATCCTTCGCACTTTCACCTTGTTCAAAGAGTATTTTTATTTGCCGTCTGGTTTTTAAATCTATTTTGGGGCGACCACCGATTCGCCCTCTTAATCTAGCAGCCTCTAGACCTGCTCTTGTACGTTCGTTGATAATATCACGCTCAAACTCAGCAAACACGGATAGCATGCCGAACATGGCTCGGCCAGAGGCTGTTGTTGTATCGATATTATCCTGTAAGCTAATAAACTCGACATCTTTTTCTTTCAGTTTATCAGCTATATCAAAAAGCTGCTTAGATGAACGAGCAAGTCGATCAAGTTTATAGACAACAAATTTATTCCCTTTTTGAGCAGCACGTAACGCATTATGTAACTCTGTCCGATCTTTTTTTGCTCCACTTTCTTTTTCCTTGTATATTTCATAGGGTTCGTCGCAATTATCAGCATACGTTTTTATGGCATTTTCCTGTAGAGTGAAATTTTGATCTTGAGTAGATACTCGGATATAACCTATGATCATTGTCTATCCCTCCATACGTTTTATATAATATCATTATAGACGAGTTTATAGACAAACAAAAGAGCCTAACGTGTTATATTTAACGCGTTAGGCTCTTGTCTATAAAACGATGATTTTGTGTATAATCCATCGCAAATATCTCTATATGGTCTTTAAATTAGGGAGAATCAATAGCACTCACGACCACACCTAGAGAACTTCTCTTTGCATTCAAAGACTCAGTTAGTCACCTTGAATCACCCTTTTTTATTAATATATCCAACCATCATTTGTGCGAACCCCAACTAACTCGTACCAACCAGGATTGCTAGAATTCAGATTGCCACGAACATATCAAAGCCTGTCATTCCGCTATTTTATTTTCATCACTACTAGCAATCCCCATTAAGGTGTCTGGCTAACTATGACAGCTTAACTAACTGTTCTCGCTGCTTTAATTCTCTTCGTAAAATTTTTCCGCTGATTTGTGTTTTTGGTAACTCATCGAGCACCGTGATTTCTTTTGGGGCACTGTGAAAGGAGAGTTGATGTTTCACAAACACTTTAATCTCATCTATTAAATCCTCCGTCTCAACAAAATGATCATTCAATGTAATATAGGCTTTCACAATCTCACCACTGACCTCATCAGGTTTTCCAATGACACCTGCTTCTTTTACCGCTGGGTGTTTAACTAAGGCACTCTCTACTTCAAATGGTCCAATCCGCTCACCACGCGCATTGATCATATCATCAACGCGACCGGAGAAGAAAATATAACCATCTTCATCTTGGTAACATAAGTCACCGGATAAATAATAACCCGCGTCATTAAAATAGCCATCAAATTTGGCTTTGTTTTTCCAAATTGTCTGCATCAGACCAGGCCACGGGGCTTTTACCGCTAACTGGCCAATGGTTCCGTGCGGGACTTCATTACCATCATCATCAAGAATCTTGACGGTAATGCCAGGGAATGGTCGGCCCATTGATCCGGGTTTAATCACTTCAGATGGTAAATTTACCACAATGTGACCCCCGGTTTCAGTCATCCACCACGTATCATGAATCCGCACATGAAGATACTTTTTGGCCCAGGTGATGACCTCTGGGTTCAACGGTTCTCCGACACTTAAGACATGCCGTAATGAATCCAATTGAAATGATTGGTACACATCTCCAGCCGCTTTTAATAACCGAAACGCTGTTGGGGCACTATATAAAACCGTCACTTTTAACCGATCAATTACCCGGTACCACTGTTTAGCATCAAAACGACCCGCTTGCACAACAATCGTCGCCGCATTTAACCACGGGGCGAACAGGCCGTAGACACTACCCGTGACCCACCCAGGGTGAGACGTACACCAATAAATATCATCCGGTTTTAAGTCCAGCACCCAATGACCAGATAATTGATGATGGAGATAAGCACGGTGAGCATGAATCACACCTTTTGGTTGCCCGGTTGATCCACTTGTGTAATGCATGAGAAACGGTGTCTCTGGTGTTGCCCAGTAGACATAATCATCTTCTACCGTTAAGTTATGAAGGTCTTCTTCATATAAGACCTCCGTCACTGACGGTACCGCTTGAAAGTCAATACGAGAAGCAAAGTTCTTTGTGGTGATCAATACTTTTCCATAGCTATCATTGATTCGTTCATGTAGCGCATCGGTCATAAAACCTTCAAAGAGTGGTACCGCAATCGCCCCGATTTTAATGGCAGCGAGTATCGCAAAGTAATTGGTTGGGTTTTTCGGTAAGAAGATATACACCCGCTCTCCTACTTGTATTTCTCGTTCTCTTAAGACATGTACAAGCTGATCCACCTGTTGTTTTACTTCACGAAACGTGTAAGACACCACTTCTTCTCCATTCACGTAATGAAGAGCTATTTTTGCTCCTAAGCCACTTTTTACATGTTGGTCTACAGCAAAGTACGCCACATTCACCGCTTCTTTCTTGTGTGCATGCTGGTAGTCAGTAAAATTGAATGATTGATACGTCTGTTCATAATCTGTTAAATTATAGGTTCCTGGTTGTGCTAGTAAGGCCATTGTCATCCCCCCGTTGTGTGATTGAGATTTATATGTGTAATGTCGTTAATATTTTTTGTTTTACTTGTTGTAAGTCTCGGCTTGTGCGCGTGCGTGGACGCGGGCTATCTATTTCAATAATGTCTTGAATCGTTCCCGGTTGACTGGATAGCACGACAATACGATCAGCAAGGTACAACGCCTCATCAATGTCATGTGTCACCATCACCATTGTCGTATTATATTTGCCCTGTATTTTTAGTAATAAGTCTTGAAGTTCGAGCTTCGTAAAGTGATCAAGTGCACTAAACGGTTCATCTAACAGTAAGACTTCTGGGTCACAGACAAGTGCTCGCGCAATCGCGGCGCGCTGACTCATGCCGCCTGAGAGTGCTTTTGGATAAAGATGAGCTTTCCCGGTTAAACCAACATAGTTAATAAAGCGATCAACTCGCTTTATTGTCGCTTGATTTGGTTGTTTTAAGCCAAAGCGGATATTCTCTAATACATTCAGCCACGGCAATAGTCTCGGTTCTTGAAAGACAATACCAATCTCATCTCTCACACCTGTTAAGGGTGTATCTTGAAAAGATACGGTCCCCTCATAAGCTAAGTCAAGACCAGATAGCGTGCGTAAGAGCGTACTTTTACCGCATCCACTCTTCCCGAGTAAGCAAATGATTTCTCCTTCGTGAATCGTAAGATCAATCGCTTGGATGGCTGTCACATCATTAAATGTACGCGTGAGCTGTTCAACCGTTAGACTCATTTTCCTGTCCCCCTTATTTCAGTATCTTGCCAGTGAAGTAACCGTTGTTCGATAAGCTTTAGACTGCCATCGGTGACTTTCCCGATAATCGCAAATAAAATAATACTGACGAGGATCGTATCGGGTTGCAGCGTGTTTTGTCCTAAGACGAGTAAATAACCTAACCCTTCGCTTGCCCCCATCAGTTCTGCCGCCACGACAAACATAAATCCAAGACCAAGTCCGGTTCTAATGCCGGTGAAAAAGGCAGGAAAAACAGCTGGTAAAATAATTTTCGTGATTTGATGGCAAGTCGATAAACCAAACACTTTACCGACTTCCAGCCATTTTCTATCGATGGTGACAATGCCCGAAAGAACATTTAAATACACTGGGAAGAACACACCAACCGCAATCATCGTCACTTTTGATGTCTCACCTATCCCCATCCAGAGGATGAATAATGGGACCCAGGCAAGTGATGGAATCTGTCTCAATGCTTGAATGGTTGGATCAATCAACTTTTCAAGTAACGGCCAAAAACCAACAAGGATACTTAAGGTGATGGCTACCGTCGTCCCAATCCCGAAACCAATCAGTACCCTCATAAAGGTTGCCAGGATATGGGGGAGCAGTTCACCACTTTGATATAACGACACAGCTTTAAGTAACACTGCACTAGGTGCAGGGAGTTGGTAACTTTCAAATACCCCGATTCGACTAAGAAATTCCCAAACGAACAGTATGATTACCGGAAATATACTACTCACGATCACATGCTTTAAGAAGGGGGTGACGCTGATTTTATTTAGTTGAATCGTCGAATTAATCGTTAGCTGTCCTTCTTTTGTCATAACAACACCTCCTTAGTTAATAACCTCTGTTGCGATACTTGGATTAATCAATTCGTCAACGACTGATTCTAAATCATGTTCTTCATCAATCACATCACCTGATTGTAAGACTTTTCCTGATTCAATAATATGTTCAATGTGAATGTCACCTGGTACAGGGTTAGAAAAGTCATTCCGTTCCAGTTGTCGAGCGGCGACCGCTGTTGAGATCTCAGCTTTCTCACTGATCAGTTCAACCGCTTCTCTTTCGTTTTCAATAATCCAAGTTCTTGCTTTCTCATACAAACCAATCACTTCCCCGACATAGTCCGGATATTTTTCTAAGAAGTCACTACGTACATTGAGGAAGCCATACGTGTTAAAGTCTGGTTCTCTAAAGAATAATTCTGCCTGTTGGTCAAGCTCTAACTTAGCCATATGTGGGTCGAGTCCTGCCCATGCATCGACTTGGTTTTGTGATAAGCTCACCGCTCCGTCTCCGTGTTGGAGATTAACCAGTTCAATATCACTTGCCGTTAAGCCGGATGCATTGAGCGCTCGTAGTAAGAAAATATACGGGTCTGTTCCAATGGTGGCGGCGACTTTCTTGCCTTTTAAACCTTCAACCGATTCGATGTCACTGTCCTTATTTGTCACAAGTGCGGTCCACTCTGGTTTTGAGTAGATATAAACCGTTTCAATCGGTGACCCATTGGTTTTTGAGATAAGCGCCGCAGCACCCGCGGTTGAACCGAAGTCAACACTGTTAGAATTTAAAAACTCTAACGCTTTATTACTGCCTTGACTAAAAGCCCATTCCACTTCAATGCCTTCTTCTTCAAACAACTCTTCCGCCCAGCCGAATTCATGTAACACTAGGCTCGTTGGTGAGTAGTGGGCGTAATCCAACCGGATTTTTTCTGGTTTCCCTTCACCCGCTGCTGATTGATTACATCCAGCAAGTACAAACGTTAATAAAATGAGTCCAACAACAATAATTTTTTTCATAACCACATGATCTCCTTTAACTAATTAATATTGATATTATAAGTTTTTTTCTGTCCGTTACGTTGATACTAAAGCTCACATTGATACGTCACTACCGAACCGCGCAGGCGCTGAGCTTCCTTAAACGTACAGCGGTTATGGACAACATCTAGTCCTGCTTGTTTGGCAATCTGACAAGCTTCGTCATTCACCACCCCTTCTTGGAGCCAGAACACTTTTGGTTTTACTTTAATGGCTTCTTTGGCAATCCCAACGGCCGCTTCTGGTGCACGGAACACTTGGACAATATCGATTGCTTCGTTAACACTTTGAAGATCCGGAAAAGAAGCTTCACCTAAAATCTCTGTTTCCCGTGGATTGACTGGAATGATTTTATAACCAAGGCGCTGCATTTTAGCTGCTAACCGATAACTGGGTCGCTCCTTTTTACCACTTAAGCCAACGACCGCAATCGTCTTAGGTTTCACTTCACCTTTCTCCGTCTTATGACTGGATGATAATGACCACTGAATCACGGCTTCATCATTGATTTTAATTGACCGCGAGCCAGCTGTTTCAATCCCTGTTACTGTGGTTAACGCTCGGTCTAAGTCATGGATAAGGTCATCAATATGTTCAAGGCCAACTGAGAGGCGAATCAAGTCGTCTGTGACCCCGGTTTGTTTGAGTTCTTCTGTTGATAATTGTTGGTGCGTGGTGGAAGCAGGATGAATAATCAGTGACTTCGCATCGCCTACATTAGCAACATGTGACCATAAACTCACCGCTTCAATGACTGCCTTTCCTTCATCCCGTCCACCTTTAATGCCAAACGTAATAATGGAACCAAAACCATTATTCAGACGTTGTTTTGCTGCGGCATGTGAAGGATGAGACGCTAGACCCGGATAATTCACCCAATCAATCGCAGGATGCTGATCTAAATAAGTGGCGAGCTTTAAGGCGTTCTGATTATGCCGCTCCACTCTAAGATGTAACGTCTCTAACCCCTGTAGTAAGCGAAAAGCAGAATCAGGACTAAGACACGCCCCAAAGTCTCTTAACAGTTGCACACGTAATTTAACAGAAAAAGCAAGACCACCAAATTCATTGGCGTAGCGAATGTTGTTGTAACTTGGGTCTGGTTCAGTGAAGCCTTTAAATTTGTCCTGTTGCCAGTTGAAACGTCCACCGTCGACGACAACGCCACCTACGGTTGTCCCGTGACCGCCAATCCATTTGGTTGCAGAGTGAATCACGATATCGGCCCCCTGTTCAATTGGCTTAATTAAGTAAGGTGTCGCAAAGGTGTTATCAATAATGAGCGGGATTTGATGACGATGCGCAATTTCACTGACCCCTTCGACATCAAAGACATCTAAACTTGGATTTCCAATAATCTCACCAAAAACCGCTTTGGTCTGGTCGTTAATCGCCGCTTCAAATCCGGCTAAATCATTCGGTTCAACAAAACGCACCGTTATTCCATAACGTTTTAACGTTGTTTTAAAAAGATTGAAAGTCCCGCCATACAGATTAATTGCAGCGACAACTTCATCTCCTGATCCACATAAATTTAGAATCGATAAGGTAATAGCCGCCATACCAGATGACGTCGCCACAGCGGCGACACCACCTTCTAGTAAGGCCACACGCTTTTCAAATGCCTCGACGGTTGGATTGCCGATGCGCGAATAAATATTGCCGGTCTCCTCTAAGCTAAATAACCTTTTTGCATGCGTCGTATCTTGAAATACAAACGACGTTGATTGATAAATTGGAACCGCTCGTGCACCGGTCGTTGGGTCAGGGGCTGTGCCACCATGTAGGGATAAGGTATCGAGTTGGTAAGTGTCTTGATTGGTCATGGGTCATTCTCCTCTTCATTTTTAATTACGTAACCGTATGAGTAGCGGCCAGCGACGAACGCTATACTACAAAAAAACAATAAAAAAATGCCCTTTAAGCAGCTTGGATGCTTAAAGGACACGTCCTTAAATAGAACTCATCATCCAAAGCAGTTACTGCTTTGCTGGTAGGGGCACCTTAGCATAGCCAGGTTGCCGTGAAGTCGTTGAGCCAGATCTCTCGTTCACTCTTGATAATTGTTTATAAAATTTTGAATAAACTGATTATAACACAAAAAGCCGATGTGTCTAGTGGGTTTTTGAAAGTTTTTTATTTTTTAGTTTAAAAACGTGATCGCCTGCGTTAATGTAAGACATAAAAACAGAGCGCAACGACGTGATGTCATGGCGCTCTGTTTGATTGAACTTATGCATTTAAAATAATGAATTTACCTTTACTATTGAGACCAATCCGGGTTGTTTCACCCTTTTTAATCTCTTCACGTAGCAATGCTTCTGACAGCATATCTTCGATATTTTTTTGAATCGAACGACGCAGCGGTCTCGCACCGTATTCTGGATCAAAGCCTTCTTCAGCAATTTTTTCAATCGCTTTATCAGACATCGTAAAGTCTAAGTCCTGTTCGTTTAAACGTTTCTTTAATTGATCCAACATTAAGGTCACGATATCTTTCATATGTTTCTTCTCAAGTGAGTGGAAGACAATCGTTTCATCAATCCGGTTTAAGAATTCTGGACGGAAGGCTTTCTTTAACGCTTCGGTCACTTTTGATTTCATATCTTTATAATCGCGGGTTTCATCTTCTAAGTTAAAGCCAACAAACTTGTTTTGTTTTAACTCACTCGCCCCAACATTAGATGTCATAATTAAGACCGTATTTCTAAAGTCAATCAAACGGCCTTTAGAGTCGGTTAACCGGCCATCTTCTAATACTTGAAGTAAAATATTAAAGACTTCTGGGTGTGCTTTTTCAATTTCGTCTAATAAGACAACTGAGTATGGCTTACGACGAACTTTTTCCGTTAGTTGTCCGCCTTCTTCGTAGCCGACATAACCTGGAGGTGAGCCAACGAGACGTGAGGTATTATGTTTTTCCATGTACTCACTCATATCAATCCGAATCATCGCATCTTCATCGCCAAACATTGCTTCAGCTAACGCACGCGCAAGCTCAGTTTTACCGACACCTGTCGGTCCGAGGAAAATAAACGACCCTATTGGACGTTTTGGGTCTTTTAGTCCAGCTCGAGCACGACGAATCGCTTTTGATACGGCATCAACCGCTTCTTCTTGACCAATCACACGGCCGTGTAACGTATTTTCTAAGTTTAAGAGGCGATCACTTTCGTCTTTTGTTAGTGACTTAACTGGGACACCTGTCCACGTTGAGACAACTGTCGCGATATCTTCAGTCACAACTTCAGTATCAACTTGGCCTTGTTTTTCTTTCCACTTATCTTTTGTTTCTTCTAATTCCTGACGCAGTTTTTGTTCCGTATCTCTAAATGAGGCCGCTTTTTCAAATTCTTGTGATTGAACGGCGGCATCTTTTTCTTTTTTCGCTTCTTCTAACCGTTGTTCTAGCTCTTTTAAATTAGGTGGTGCTGTATATGAACGTAGTCTTACTCTAGAACCCGCTTCATCAATTAAGTCAATCGCTTTATCTGGCAAGAAACGATCAGTAATATAGCGATTTGACAAGTTGACTGCTGCATCTATTGCTTCATCAGTAATCGTTACACGGTGGTGTGCTTCGTAGCGATCACGTAAGCCTGTTAAAATTTGAATCGATTCTTCAACAGTAGGCTCATCCACTTGGATAGGCTGGAAACGACGCTCTAAAGCGGCATCTTTTTCGATATGTTTACGGTATTCATCAAGGGTAGTAGCCCCAATACATTGTAGTTCTCCGCGCGCAAGTGATGGTTTTAAAATATTGGAAGCATCAATCGCCCCTTCAGCGCCACCAGCACCGACAAGCGTATGCAATTCATCAATAAACAACAACACATTACCCGCTTGACGAATTTCTTCCATCACTTTTTTCAAGCGATCTTCAAATTCCCCGCGGTATTTTGTACCAGCGACAACAGTTCCCATATCAAGTGTCATCACACGTTTGTCACGGAGCAATTCAGGAACATCATTCGCCACGATTTTTTGAGCCAATCCTTCCGCAATCGCCGTTTTACCGACACCTGGTTCCCCGATAAGTACAGGATTACTTTTTGTTCGGCGGCTCAACACTTGAATAACACGTTCAATTTCTTTTTCCCGACCAATAACCGGGTCGATATTGCCTTCTTTTGCGATCACAGTTAAATCACGGGCTAATGAGTCTAACGTTGGGGTTTCAGCCGTATTATTTTGTGATTGACGACCATTCGCTTTACGATTCGATTCAGATGCCCCGAGTAGTTGTAAGACCTGTTGACGGGCACGATTAAGGCTCACATCTAGATTGCGCAAGACGCGTGAAGCCACCCCTTCATCCTCTCTAATGAGACCAAGTAAGATATGTTCTGTTCCAACATAGCTATGACCGAGTTTACGTGCTTCATCCATTGATAATTCAATTACTTTTTTGGCGCGTGGTGTGTAGTGAATCGTTTGTGAATGTTTTTGTCCTGTGCCGATTAAGAGCTCAACCTCTTCTTGAATATCTTCAAATTTCAGACCGAGCGACGTGAGTGCTTTTGCTGCAATACCATCACCTTCTTTAATAAGTCCAAGTAAAAGATGTTCCGTTCCTATATTCGTATGTCCTAAGCGAATCGCTTCTTCTTGCGACAACGCCAGAACTTTTTGGGCGCGTTCAGTAAATCGTCCAAACATCATAATTATTTCCTCCTTTAGTGATCATTCTCTAACATTAACCGCTCACGCATCATTGTCGCACGCAACTCATCACGTTCATGTTGATTTAAGTGACGTTTTGCATACTGTTGTAAGAATGCTGGTTGGGTTAAAACCATTAATTCGTTTAAAATCGTTTTTGATATATCTGTTATATACCCTACATCGATACCCAATCTAACATCAGATATACATTTTGCAGCTTCTTTTGATTCAATCAAGCGACTATATTTAAGGATCCCATATGAACGATAAATGCGGTCTTCTAACTCAACACCTGATTGCTTTGTTAACATGACTCTTACCGCCCGCTCGTGTTCAATCAATTTGGTAATAACACTCGATAAGTTATCAATGATATCTTTTTCTGTACGTCCCAGTGTAACTTGGTTCGACACTTGATAAATATTACCGAGGGCTTCGGTTCCCTCACCGTATATACCTCTGACGACAAGGCCTAGTTGATTAATCGCTGGAATCATTTTCTGTAACTTCTTTGTCATTGATAAAGCAGGTAAATGCACCATCACTGATGCTCTTAAGCCCGTACCAACATTTGTTGGACATGCCGTTAAGTAACCATATTTTTCGTGAAAAGCATAGTTTAACTTACTTTCAATCGCATCATCAACTAAAAAGGCTTCTGATAATGCTTCTTCAAGCTGTAAGCCCGGAAAATAGAGTTGTATTCTTAAATGATCCTCTTCATTGATCATAATCGATAATTGTTCATTTGCTGATAACATCACCCCACTATGAGCACTATGTTCATAGAGATAGGGACTAATGAGATGTTTTTCTACTAAAGCACGCGTATCGAGTGGACTCAAATCTGTTAAAGCTAAATACTGTAGGTCTTCATAATGACTAATCGTCTCACCTTGAAGTGCTTCTATCACGTGGTCACTCACTTTCCTTAACGCTTCTGAGGATGCGACTAATGGGAAGGGCGCTCCACTTAAGTTACGAGCCAAGCGTACCCTGGTACTTAAAACGATATCATCAGCTGGCCCGCATCTTTGCATCCATGGACTAATGGCCCGGTCAATAAAGGATTGAAGTGACATCTTATTCATCCTCCTCTGCGATCGATTCACCTTGTTCGAGCGCCTTAATCATATCGCGTAACTCCGCTGCTTCTTCAAATTGCTCGCTTTCAATACACGATTTTAATTGATCACGATACGTTTTAATTTGTTGTTGTTTTGATATGTGTGGATGTCGATGTTTTGGTACTTTACCGACATGGGCCGTATTCCCGTTATGTACCCGTTTTAACACAGGCTCAAGCTCTGAAGTAAATGTTTCATAACAATCTTTACAACCAAACTTATAATGTTTCACGAACTGGGTATACGTCATATGACAAGTCGGACAGATTTTTATTTCTTGCGCTGATGACCGCCTTTGATTATTAGCTAATGCTGAATTCATCTTAACTAAATCACTTAATAAGTCATGAATCAGATAATGATCATTTGCTTCGATTAACCCTAAGTCACTAGCACACGTATGACACAAGTGTTGTCCATGCTTATAACCATGGGTATATTGAGTAAAGTGCAGCGTTGCTGAACGCTCATGACAGTGTTCACATTTCATTTCATATTCCTCCAAACTAATGCTCTTCGTGATATTTTAACGTCGTTAACATTGCACTGAGGATACGAGCACGTAAATCATCACGATAAGGTAATTTAAACCGTAAGGTTTCACGATCGATTGCTGCCTTCATAAGTTTAGCCTCACGTAAGGTGATATAATCGGCTTCAACTAAACGACTGAGAACAGCTTCACCGATTGCCTGAGAAACACGTGGTTCAATCAAATCAATCAATTCATCCAACAGAACGTTTTGATCAGATTCAACCGCACGTTGAATCCGAATATACCCCCCACCCCCTCGTTTACTTTCAACAAGATAGCCGCGCTCTTTCGTAAATCGGGTATTGATCACATAGTTAATTTGAGATGGGACACAAGAAAACTGATCAGCGATTTCACTGCGTTTAATTTCAATGTGATTATGCTTCGCTTCTTCAAGAATCATTTTTAAGTATGCTTCGATAATATCTGAGATGTTACGCATAATCCTCTTCCTTTCTTGACTTTGACTATCTTTGACTTTATCTATATTTTATAATGCCAATAAGAAAGATGCAACTGATATCACCCATGATATACTTCTCTTACATCTTCAAGTTTAGATAACACAACGACAAGTTCACTTTTGGTGATTGCTTTACCTAATCTTACATCAGTCGTTACAATCGGGTAGTCTGATTCATCCGTATTCACATTGATATTCTGAATCACGATACCATTTTGATTATATTTCTTTAAAATATCTTCAATAGTTTGAACAGAGTTCACTAAAATAGTCAACTGTGCTAACTGCCCCCGCTTTGTTACGCGTTGTTCAAAATTATTTAAAAAGATTAAGCTTAAGAGAATAATCAATGTTGCCATAATGGCAATCCCGTACATGCCAATTCCCACAACAAGACCAAGTCCAGCAACAGCCCAAATCGAGGCAGCCGTTGTTAAACCTTTTACAGTCATACCGTTGACGATAATTGTTCCCGCTCCTAAGAAGCCAATGCCACTGACAACATATGAAGGAATCCGAGCAGGATCAAAATTAACTAAGTCCTGATTTTCAGTAATATAATCAGTAAAACCGTATAAAGACATTAACATAAGCAGCGTCGAACTCACTCCTACTAATATATGAGTCCTGAAACCAGCAGAATGCTTATTAATCTCTCGTTCAAAACCAATTAACCCTGACAAGACGAGCGCTAATACAAGTCGAATACTCATCGTGACAAAGTGTTCACCTAACAGAATATCAATCATTTATTTCTCCTTACTTTTCGTTATTTTTAAAAAATAGATCGCCAAATGGGGATCTATTTTTTAATGGGTTATGAAGTTAATGGCTTAGTTTTCTTTCAACCATGAAATAGCCATCGTCCCATGACCTGCATGGACACCAGCCACAGGTACAAGCGGCTCTACTTGAATTTTTAAGTTTTCATACATGTTCAACAGTTCGTTTTTCCATTCTTCTGCTTTTTCTTTAGCGCCTGCATGCATAATACCTAACTCTGTAAGCTCACCAGATTTATACGCTTTCTCAATGGCTTGGAAGAGATAGCGAACAGCTTTCTTTTTACTTCTTATTTTATCATCCACAATTATTTTACCTTGCTCAAAACGTAAAATTAGGTTGATATTTAATAGATTCGCAAAGACTGATTGTGTGGTACTCACACGTCCACTTTTACGTAGTTGATCTAAACTTTGAGGTAAGAGATACATTTCTAAATGATCTGGATAATGTTGAATTGTCTTAACAATGTCAGCAGCACTTTCACCTACTTCAGCCATGTGAAGTCCTTTACGAATCATTTGACCGAGCGCAAATGACCCGACTTTTGAGTCGATAACAGTAACATCTAAGTCGACCATTTGAGCCGCACTCATTGAACTTTGATACGTACCTGTTAATGCACTTGAAGCGTGAACCGCAATCACTTTATCATACGCGCCTGAACTAGCCAGTTGTTCATATAATGTCACAAACTCACCATAGGCCGGTTGACTGGTCTTAGCTCCTTCACCGTATTGTTTTAATAATTCATAGACTTCTTCTTTGCTGATTTCAATATCTTCTCGGTAAGAAATGTTATTGATATTAACAATCATCGGTAAGACATGAATATCATGTTCTTCAATAAATGACTGAGGTAATCCACATGTACTATCTGTCACCCATGCAATCTTTTCCATAGATAAATACTCCTTTGACGTCAGGCGAAAGCCTCACTTTTTTCTACTGATTCCTATACTATAGCATACTCTTATGCCTTCTCCAATATTAGCGAGAAGATTCTTTTTTTGTCGCTTGCTTTTCTCTTAAATTATATTATAACATAAAAAACCCCCACTTAAGGAAGACCTTAAATGAGGGTTTTAGTTGCTTAGCGACGTCCTACTCTCGCGGGGCTTAAGCCCAACTACCATCGGCGCTGAAGAGCTTAACTGCTGTGTTC
>NZ_FOXC01000052.1 GCF_900115605.1 Halolactibacillus halophilus | reverse complement strand
GGAAGGCATTCGCTTATTAGTAAGTGCCTAATAAAAATATAAACTCTTGGAACAAGAGGGTTAGCTTGGTCAATTTCGTCAGCTACCAAAAGTGGTGATTACCCAAGAAGCCCCCACTTCAAGCAACCCGTAAGGGTGGTAAGTGGTGGGTAGTTCACAAGAGTCAGGTTTTTAATTGATAACTTTACAAACAAGTCTTTACTTATGCTAAAATATAATGGTAATCTTAAAGATACTGCCGACGTTTTCGCAACGTAAAGAAAGTGAGGGATGATTATGCCAACACCAAGTATGGAAGATTATATTGAACAAATTTACTTATTAATTGAATCAAAAGGCTATGCGCGAGTGTCTGATATCGCGGAAGCTCTATCTGTTCATCCTTCTTCTGTAACTAAAATGGTAAAAAAATTAGATAAAGATGGCTACTTAAATTACGAGAAGTACCGTGGATTGATTTTAACTGCTAAAGGAAAGAAAATAGGGAAACGTTTAGTCTATCGACATGAACTTTTAGAACAATTTTTAGGTATCATTGGTGTGGATAAAGAAAACATTTATGGTGATGTTGAAGGAATTGAACATCATTTAAGCTGGAACTCGATTGATCGTATCGGAGATGTTGTTCAATATTTTGAGGGCGATATAAAAAGAGAAGAAGCTTTAAAAGAAGTAAGAGAGAAGCATTCTGAGGAACTTAGCTAAAAAACGGTCTAAATAATTGGGGGAAGTAAACCATCCAATTATTTAGACCGTTTTTACTTATGGTCGATTGATTATAATGTTATTTTTTTATTAGGGTCTTTTTTACCGTCAATGACCCGCAAGTGAGAAGCGTGTTTCTGCTTTTTTCTTTTTGTGTTTATTTGCTTTTTTTGTTTCATTTGTTGTTTTTGAGCTTGGTGATAGTTTGCTTTCTTGGGTTGTTGGTACTTTTTCTTAGATTGTTTTACTGCTTTTCGGTATTTTTTTAAATCATTTGGTTGCCGGTGTCTAAGGACAAAGAAATAAACGAGACCATAAAGGACCGCAACCACTAAGATGGTGCTAAGAATATTTCTAATGATGCTCGTCATATCAAATATTATGGTCGTAACCAAGCCTACGGCAGCAAATCCAAAAATGATGTATGTCCATATCGGTAAGTGTCGCCTCACATGAATCACTCCTTTTTGACGTTCTTATAGTTCCTTCTTCCCAATAATCCGTGGGTGTAATCCTGTAAATGAAAGATTTCTCAAAAAAGTTGTATCATATCATACATAAAGGGATGATGCTATAAATAAATAAGTGGTTATGGTACACTATAAAAAGAAAAGAACAGAAAGGGAAGTGAATCAGTTGCAAAAAATTAATAAACTACGCGATGAATTAAAGAAACAAAATTTAGATGGGTTGATCATAACAAACCCTTATAATCGTCGCTACATAAGCGGATTTACAGGAACGGCGGGTATTGTCTTAATTACACTGGAAGAACAAATTTTTCTTACTGACTTTAGATATATGGAGCAGGCAAGTAAACAAGCCGTAGGATTTTCTATTGTTGAACACAAACAATCGATTATCAAAAAGTTAGCCGACTTAATTGATGTGCGTGATTTAGCTAAGGTTGGGTTTGAGGAAGATGATCTAACGCATCAAACGTATAAAGCTTATGCAAAAGAAATCAACGCCGAGTTAGTCGCAACAGCAGGCATGCTGGCAAACATTAGAATGATCAAAACAGAAGCTGAACTAGAAGTGATGGAACAAGCCGCAGCGATCTCAGATCAAGCTTACGATCATATCCTATCTTTTGTTAAGCCGGGTATGACAGAGATTGAAGTTTCTAATGAATTAGAATTCTTTATGCGTAAACAAGGTGCAACTTCGTCTAGTTTTGATATTATTGTTGCCTCAGGTGTTCGTTCAGCCTTACCTCATGGTGTAGCATCGGATAAAAAAATCGCTACTGGAGAATTGATTACGTTAGACTTTGGTGCCCTTTATAAAGGGTATTGTTCTGACATGACGCGGACATTTGCTGTTGGAGAAATTAGTGATGAACTGCGAAAGATTTATGATACTGTATTAGAAGCACATATGCGAGGCATTAAAGGGACAAAAGCGGGTATGACAGGCAAAGAAGCTGATGCGTTAACGCGTGACTATATCAAAGCAGAAGGTTACGGTGATTACTTTGGACACGGGACAGGTCATGGTTTAGGTATGGAAGTACATGAAGGGCCACGTTTGTCACCAATGGGTGAGATCACACTGAAAGAGAATATGGTTGTCACAGTGGAACCTGGTATTTATGTGCTTAATGTCGGTGGTTGCCGTATTGAAGATGATATTGTTATTACGAAAGATGGTAACAGAAGCTTGAATAAAGCGCCAAAAGAGCTTATTATAGTATAGTTAGAAGTAATCGATACGCTTAGGAGGATTTTTTAATGATTTCTGTAAATGATTTTAAAACAGGATTAACAATCGAAGTAGATAAAGATATTTGGCAAGTTGTTGAATTTCAACATGTCAAGCCAGGTAAAGGGGCTGCGTTTGTGCGCTCAAAATTGCGCAGTCTGCGCAGTGGAAATATTCAAGAAAAAACCTTTCGTGCTGGTGAAAAAGTAGAGAAAGCCCATATTGATAACCGTAAAATGCAATATTTGTATGCTTCAGGTGATATGTATACATTTATGGATATGGAATCATATGAACAATTAGAACTAAGTCAAAAACAAATTGAATATGAATTGAAATTTTTAAAAGAAAACATGGAAGTAAACGTTATTTCATATGGTGGAGAGATTTTAGGTGTTACGCTTCCAAATAACGTAGAACTTGAAGTATCAGAAACCGAACCTGGAATAAAAGGTGATACAGCAAGTGGCGGTTCAAAACCAGCGATTATGGAAACAGGATTAACTGTACAAGTACCGTTTTTTATTAATCAAGGCGATCGTCTTATTGTTAATACATCTGACGGAAAATATGTTTCACGTGCGTAAATTATATTAGGGATTAAACCAGCGATGATTTGTCTAAGGACGGATTATCGCTGGTTTTATTTATAACTCTATATTGGTTTCACTGAATCTCCTTCTGCCGTTAGTGTCTTTACTAGGTGTACCATATCCTTATCGCTTTAGTTTTAGCTATTTTTTCGTTTGAAAAGAGCGGGTATCGAATCAACCAGAATGAAAATTTCAATCATTTCTTGAACTTTTTATGAACATCGACTAAAATATTAAGAGTAAGAGTTAGTACCTGTTATTAAAAATAAGTGTTAACTTATTTAACACTATAAAAATTGAGGAGTGTTCCAACAATGTTCACGATAGCAGAAGTAAAAGAATTGATTGAAGCATTGGATCAATCAACATTAACTGAATTAGCAATAGAACAAGATAATCAAATATTAAAACTAAAAAAGGATCAGCAAGTAATGCTGACTGAGACAGCTGCACCAATTCAAGTACCTGAAGCAGCGACTAAGTCCGCACCAAGTACGCCCGTTCAACAAACAGCACCTGAACAAGTGCCCGTTGAAGCTGACAAAGCAACTTATGATCATGTGATTAAATCACCGATGGTTGGCACGTTTTATTTGATGTCATCCCCTGATAGCGATCCTTTTGTTTCTATTGGTGATACGGTTAAAGATAACACTACGGTCTGTATCATTGAAGCAATGAAATTATTTAATGAAATTGAGGCAGAGGTTGACGGTGAAATTATTGAGATTTTAGCGAAAAATGGAGAACTTGTTGAATATAATCAACCTCTATTTGGTATTAAGACACAATAGGGGGGGAAACTTATGATTAAAAAATTATTGATTGCCAATCGTGGGGAAATTGCGGTAAGAATTATTCGGGCATGCAAAGAGATGGGGATTGAGACAGTTGCTATTTTTTCTGAAGCTGATCGCGAATCACTCCATGTTCAATTGGCAGATGAAGCTTATTGTATTGGCCCGGCCAGTAGTTCAGAGAGTTATTTAAACTTTACGGCGATTATGAGCGTCGCGAATTTAACAGAAGTTGATGCGATTCATCCAGGTTATGGTTTTTTAGCTGAGAATGCTGATTTTGCTGAAATTTGTGCCAAGTGTAACATTGCTTTTGTCGGTCCAAGTGTCGATGCGATTCAACAAATGGGCACAAAAGATGTTGCCCGAGAAACGATGAAAAAAGCTGGCGTACCTGTTGTACCAGGATCTGAAGGTATTATTCAATCAGAAGAAGAAGCAGTGACGGTGGCAGAGAAGATTGGTTTTCCCGTCATTATTAAAGCAACGGCCGGTGGAGGCGGTAAGGGAATTCGGATTGTAAGAGAACCGGAAGGTCTTTTAAAAGCGATTCGAGTGACTGAACAAGAAGCTGAGAAGGCATTTGGCAATCCGGGTGTTTATATTGAGAAATTTATTGAAGATTTTTCGCATGTCGAGATACAAGTACTAGCCGATAACTTTGGTAATGTGATACACTTAGGGGAGAGAGATTGTTCTATTCAACGTCGTATGCAAAAACTAATCGAAGAGACACCTTCCCCTGCTATAAATGAAACCATTCGCAAGGAAATGGGGCAAGCGGCAGTTAATGCAGCTAAAGCGGTCGATTATACCGGTGCAGGTACAGTTGAGTTTATTTTTGATAAAGCGAAACAAAGCTTTTATTTCATGGAGATGAACACGCGAATTCAAGTGGAACATCCCGTGACTGAGATGGTGACGGGTGTCGATCTTATTAAAGAACAAATTCATGTGGCTAGTGGAGAACCATTGTCATTTAAACAAACAGATGTTGTGTTTGATGGCTGGGCAATGGAGTGTCGGATTAATGCTGAAGATCCCAATCGGTCCTTTATGCCAACACCTGGACAAATCCATTCATATTTAGTACCCGGTGGTTTTGGTGTAAGAGTGGACTCATTTGTTTATCCAGGCTACCGCATTCCGCCCCACTATGATTCAATGGTAGCGAAGCTTATTGTTCATGGTAAGACACGCCAAGAAGCGATTCACCGGATGAAGCGTGCCCTTGATGAATATTTTATTGAAGGCATTAAAACAACGATACCGTTCCATCAACGTATGATGATGCACCCCGTATTTTTATCAGGAGATTTTAACACAAAATTTCTAGAGACCTATCCAATTATGGAAGAGTAGCAACGACTTAACTAAAGAACAACTCGATTAACTTTAAAGGGGTCGATCCAGATGAGTGAACAAACATTAAGAGTAAGCGAAGATTTAAAATTAGGCAAAGTTGAAATTGCGCCTGATGTCATCGAAGTTATCGCTGGTATTGCTACAAGTGAAATTAAAGGTGTTTATTCAACACGTGGAAACTTTGCTGTCGGTGTGGCTGAAAAATTTGGTCTTAAATCACACAGTAAAGGAATAAAAGTAGAGCTCACGGAAGAAGGCGTTATGATTGATGTTTTTGTTGTATTTGACTATGGTGTGACCATTCCAGTTGTCGCTCAAAAAGTACAAACCAATATTCGTGAGACATTAAAAAATATGACAGCGCTAGACATTCAGGAAATAAATGTACACGTTGTTGGTGTTCAAATGGATAAAGAAGAAGAACAACCAAAAGAATAGTAAGAAGAGCATGTAAGCTTTTACATGCTCTTTTTTATTGCATTAAGGCGAGAAGATACCTTCCTCAAACATTCGTTAGAATGTTAGGTGGGGGCAGTTCGATATGAACAGTGTCAATATTTATGAATTTCTTATGAATTCTCTTTATCAACCGAGCCAAACTATGATAAGATAAACTCTTAGTAGAGTATAATTTGTATTGGAACGAGGAGAATAATAAATGAAACGACGATTAGCAAGAGAAAAGGCATTTCAAGTACTCTTTTCATTAGATAATGAAGATTTTGATGTAAAAGAGGCGATAACATTAAGTATGGAAGACGAAGAAGTGGATGATTTTTTATCAACACTGATTCATGGTGTTGTTGAAAATAAAGAGACGATTGACAATAAGATTGATCAGACTTTAGAAAAATGGTCATTTAAACGTTTAGCTACTGTTGAAAAAACGTTGTTGAGACTGGCAACTTATGAAATTGATTCCACGCTTCAAACACCAATTGGTGTCGCAATTAATGAAGCGGTTGAACTCGCTAAAGTTTATGGGGATGAGAAATCTGGCAAGTTTGTCAATGGTGTTCTATCTAAATTATATAAATAAACAAAGGGGATGACGGTTTGGCAGCAGAAGTTATTTATGGCGATCAATTAGCTTTATCTTTACGACAAGAGATGAAAGAGGAAGTGACGGCTTTAAAGGAGAAGGGTATTGTCCCTAAGCTCGTTGTTGTATTAATCGGTGACGATCCAGCTTCAAAGTCTTACGTGTCTGGTAAGCAAAAAGCGGCTGATTTTATCGGCATCAATTCAGAACTGATTACTTTAGTGGATACAACAAGTGAACAAGCGCTACTCGACTTAATTGAGCAACTAAATAATGATGAAAGCGTTAATGGCATATTAGTACAATTACCATTACCTGATCAAATTAATGAACAAGCTATCATTGAAGCGATCAGTCCCGAAAAAGATGTGGATGGTTTTCATCCAATAAGTATCGGTCGGATGCTAACCCAACAAGACACGTTTTTACCGTGTACACCTTTCGGTATTTTAACGATGTTACAATCAAAAAATATCGAGATTGCTGGTAAACATGCGGTTATTGTTGGGCGGAGTAATATCGTTGGCAAACCGGTTGGGCAATTATTACTAAATGAACATGCTACAGTATCCTATTGTCATTCTCGTACGAAGGATTTAAAAGCTATGACCAAACAAGCAGACATTTTAATTGCGGCGGTTGGCCGTGAAGAAATGATTGATGCTTCTTTTATCAAACCAGGCGCAGTTGTGATTGATGTTGGTGTTAATCGTACCGAGGCAGGGACACTAACAGGTGATGTTGATTTTGAATCAGCGAAAGCCGTTGCTTCATACATTACACCAGTACCAAAAGGTGTCGGACCAATGACCATTACGATGCTCATGAAAAATACAATTAAGGCAGCTAAAAACCATCATACAAAGAAGTAAGGTGTTTATATGACGAATAAAATTTTAACGGTCTCAGCGCTTACCCGTTATATTAAACATAAATTTGAAACGGATTCACACTTAAAGTCTTTTTGGTTAAAAGGAGAAATCTCAAATTTTAAACATCATAACCGTGGTCATATGTATTTGACGTTGAAAGACCAAGGCGCACAAATCCAGGCCGTAATGTTTCAAGGCTATAACAGACAACTAACGTTCACACCTGAAAATGGTATGGACGTTATTGTTCGAGGGGAAGTAAACGTTTATGAGGTCCAGGGAAAATATCAACTCTATATCCATGAGATGCAGCCGGATGGTGTTGGAGCTCTCCATTTAGCTTTCGAGCAATTAAAAGAAAAGCTCGAGCGAGAAGGTCTATTTGACCCGGTGCGTAAACAAATGCTTCCGAAGTATCCTGAGCACATTGCGGTATTAACAGCCAGAACAGGAGCGGCTGTAAAAGATATCTTGTCAACGCTAAAGGCACGCTATCCGGTTGCTAAGGTGACAGTTTATCAGACACTTGTTCAAGGTGCGAGTGCGAAGGACAATATTGTGAAACGGCTCAAGGAAGTCAATCAAGCTAACCAGGCTGATGTGATTATCTTAGGTCGTGGTGGTGGTTCAATTGAAGATTTATGGCCATTTAATGAAGAGGCTGTTGCTCGGGCTGTCTACCAATCAAAGATTCCAATTATTTCAGGCGTCGGTCACGAAACGGATTTTACAATTACCGACTTTGTTAGTGATTACCGTGCCCCAACACCGACAGGAGCGGCCGTACAGGCGGTACCAGAACTTACACAAATCAAACAATTGCTTACCGATATGCACATGCGCCTGCAGAAACAAATCGATGAGCAAGTATTATCGAAAAAAGAACAGCTTGCGCGTTTAAAAGCAAGTTATGCTTTTAAGTATCCTAAAAAATTGGTGTTTGAAAAAGAGCAACAGTTGGACCAACTGCTTGACCGTCTATCGCGAGCTACAAAACAAGGTCTTATAACAAAGCAAATCACATATAAGCACCTTGCTCACAGGCTAAATAATTTGCCCTTACATGAACAAGTTAAACAGCACCAGGCTAACGTCACACACCTTAATCATCGGCTCGATCAAGCGATGATGTCTCAAATAGCTAAAAATAAACAACGATTCTATCATACGATTGAAGCACTTGAATTAATCAGTCCACTCAAAACGATGCAGCGAGGTTATAGTTTGGTTTACCGAGCGGATCACACGCTCGTTAAATCGGCTAAAGAAGTCAACGTCGGTGAGACGGTCAAGATTAAACTGGCAAAAGGTACACTTGAAGCAACAATTCAAACGATAGATGACCAAAAAGATTAAGGGCAACATAAGACTTAGAAATAGAGTTGAAAAGAGGGTTATACATGACACAAGAACGTAAATTTGATGACGCGTTAAAAGAATTAGAAACGATTGTAACCAAATTGGAAGCGGCAGATGTTCCCCTTGAAGAAGCGCTCGATTATTACCAAAAAGGGATTGCTTTATCAAAATGGTGCGATGAGCGCTTGAAATCAGTTGAGGAACAAGTCGTCGAGTTAATTGATGAAAATGATCAATCTCAACCATTCCCGGTCGACGGAGAAGATGCATGACGGACACGATCGATGAACAAGTAAATCAGTATAAAACGATGATTGACCAACGTCTAGGTCAAGTTTTTGATGCAGAAACAATAAATCCGCGATTAAAGCAAGCTATGCGTTACTCTCTTACTGTTGGTGGAAAACGCGTACGTCCTATACTGATGTTATTGACAGCAGAAGCATTTGGTACAGACATTGAGAAAGTACTACCTGTCGCTCTTGCTTTAGAATGTGTACATACGTATTCGTTAATTCATGATGATTTACCAGCAATGGATGACGATGATTATCGTCGCGGGGAATTAACTAACCATAAAAAATTTGACGAGGCAACGGCGATTTTAGCAGGAGATGCGCTCTTAACCTATAGCTTTCAGTTAATTAGTGAAGCTAAAGGACTTACAGCCGATGAAAAAGTTCACGCATTAAAACGCTTAAGCGAAGTAAGTGGCCCGTCTGGTATGGTTGGGGGACAGATGTATGATTTAAGTTATGAAGATACTAATATCACCCTCAATCAACTAGAGCAAGTCCATGACTTAAAAACAGGTCAGTTGTTGATTTATGCTTTAGAAATGGGGGCATTTTTAAGTCATCAGCCTCTAGAAGTTGTGGATGCGATGAAACGAGCAGCTGCAGCCATTGGGTTGACTTTCCAGATCCAAGACGATATTTTAGACATCATTGGTGACGAACAAGCACTGGGTAAAAAGGTGGGGAGCGATGTTCTCAATGATAAAAGTACGTATCCAAAACTTTTGGGACTTGAGGGAGCGAAGAAAGAAAAACAAAAGTTTGTCGATGAAACAAAACACCAGCTTGAATTAACTGGTGTTTTAAACACAAACTTAGCTCAATTTGTTATTTCTCTCAGCGACCGCTTTTCATAAAACAATAAACGTCAAACAATGGTCAAACATTATTTTTTTTGATATACTAATAGCAATGGGAATGGTGCAGTATTCTAGTCGATTCTCCGTTTCTGAAGGCAGGGCTAAAAATCTGCCAAAGGGCACATCGATGAAGTTTCTTGTGGCGGCTTGAGGCGCCCAGCCTTGGGTCGGTGCTGGAAGTTAAGGTTGTAGGGCGATCCACAATGGCATGTGGGCGTTGACCCTACTTCCGCGGAGGCCCATCTCTGTCGTGCTTTTTTAGCTAAAGAACATGGCGGACTGGGGTATGAACCTGTTAAGTGGATCAATTGGGATTCCAACTGACAGCGTAGCCTGCCTTGAGTGATGACCGAGGGGATTACAGCAAATCGCTGACTAATATTTAGGTGGCCACTAAATATATTTAGCCGTCTGTATGAAATTGGTGTTGCAAAAGAGGCTAGGAAACGGTTAAGAGTTGTCGAGGAAAACTCCTAGACTGTTCATAAGACATTTATTAGGGATTATAGTGCGTGCTGAGTGGCAATCCAGTCTAGCAAGCGGTAACGTTGCTAAGGTGCGATTAAAGGGGAACCGCCAAGATGGCAACATCTGGTTTGTACTTGGGAAAACCTACTGGACCTAAGTCGCAGTTTTTACTTAATAAATGACCATTCCATTACATATTTATTCTGAGTGAGGTAGGGGTTACATGGCAAAGGCATCATCGCAACTAAAAAAAACGTTAAAGTTTAGTATAAGTATTGCCGTTATCACCTTCGTGTTAGCGGCAATTTTTTCAGTCATTTCATCATCAGTCTTAGGTGGCGTTGGTTGGTTGATTGGGCTGTTGATTGTGTTCTCAATTGTGTTAATGGGTGTGCTGTTTGATACGCTTGGTGTAGCGGCGACGGCCGCCATTGAGACACCGTTTCATGCAATGGCTGCTGAAAAGGTTTATGGCGCGAAAGAAGCCGTTTTAATTGTGAGAAACGCCGATCGATTTGCAAGTTTTTGTAATGATGTTGTTGGAGATATTTCGGGTGTCATCAGTGGGACGGCGTCAGCGATTGTTGTTTTGCAGCTAGCAAGGCTGTTTGGTTACGGAGAAGGTAGTCTTATTCAAATCACAATCAATGTTTTCTTAACCAGTGTCGTCGCAGCTTTAACTGTCGGTGGAAAAGCGATTGGGAAGTCTTTAGCGATTACATTTGCGACGAATATTATTTTAGTTGCAGGTAAGGTCTTAGCATTTTTGGATCATCGCTTTAAGATTAAATTGATTAAGAAATAAGTGAGAGTTCATAGAAAAGGAACGATGTTATGAAAGTAAAAAAAGTACGGTTAG
Organism: Halolactibacillus halophilus; assembly: GCF_900115605.1. Taxonomy (GTDB): domain Bacteria; phylum Bacillota; class Bacilli; order Bacillales; family Amphibacillaceae; genus Halolactibacillus; species Halolactibacillus halophilus. Next base: position 3,146 of record NZ_FOXC01000052.1, on the reverse strand, counting down.
ATGTGTTGCTTGTGGAAAGAGGCCTAGCTGAAACAAGAGAGAAGGCCAAACGAACAGTTATGGCTGGTCTCGTTTATTCAGGTACAGAACGTTTAGATAAGCCAGGCGTAAAAGTAAGCGAAGATATCCCACTTGCAGTTAAAGGGCAAGTAATGCCATATGTTGGTCGTGGTGGTTTAAAGTTAGAGAAAGCGCTAATGTATTTTGATATCGACGTCAAAGATCGCACGATGCTTGATATTGGATCGTCTACCGGTGGTTTTACTGATTGTGCCTTAATGAATGGGGCGAAACTAAGCTATGCGCTAGATGTTGGGTACAATCAACTCGCTTGGAAATTGCGAAATGATGCGCGTGTCAAAGTGATGGAACGAACCAATTTCCGTCATGCAACGCCGGATTTATTTACAGCTGGTTTACCGGATTTTGCGACGATTGATGTCTCATTTATTTCGTTGAAATTGATCATTCCCCCGCTAAAAGCTATTCTTGTGATGAACGGAGAAGCTGTCGTTCTAATTAAACCACAATTTGAAGCAGGGAAAACGCAAGTCGGAAAAAAAGGCATTGTAAGAGATCCTTCGGTTCACCACGATGTGTTAGAAAAAACATTACTATTCATGATGGCTGAAGGCTTTACTATTTGTAATCTTACCTATTCCCCGATTACAGGTGGCGATGGTAATATTGAATTTTTAGCACATATCAAAAAGACTATCACCAACGAAACAACTTTGGATGTCCATGAGTTGATCGAACAAACGGTTAAATCTGCTCATGAGTCACTGACACATTAACGAGAAAGGTCGGAGAGCCATGAACAAAGGTCAACGTCACATTAAAATCAGAGAATACATTACAAATCATGAAATTGAAACGCAAGATGAATTGGTTGATGCTTTACGAGAAGAGGGGTATCCCGTCACTCAAGCGACCATCTCACGTGATATCAAGGAGTTACATTTAGTTAAGGTCCCTACATCGGAGGGGCATTATAAATATAGCTTGCCAGCAGATCAACGTTTTAATCCGTTAGAAAAGTTGAAACGTTTAATGCGCGATGCTTTTGTCCGGATTGATAAAGCAACGCATTTTCTTGTCATTAAGACATTACCAGGTAATGCGAACGCCCTTGGTGCGTTGATTGATAACCTTGATTGGCCAGAAGTAGTTGGCTCAATATGTGGTGATGATACGATTCTCGTTATTTGTCGGGATGTCGGCGTAACAGATGAAATTGAACAACGCTTTTTAGCGATGTTATAAACATCGAGTTAGGAGTGAGCGAGATTGCTGAGAGAATTATCGATTAAAGATTTTGCGATTATTGATCAATTACACGTCCCGTTTAAAGAAGGTTTGACTGTACTAACTGGTGAAACGGGCGCTGGTAAATCAATTATTATTGATGCCATCCAGTTATTAGCTGGTGGCAGAGGTTCAGTTGAATTTGTTAAACATGGTGCAAAAAAAGCCTTACTGGAAGGTTTATTTTCGCTTGAAGACCCTAAACATCCTGTCTATAAAATTGCAGAAAGTTATGGTGTTGAAATTGATGAGGATATCGTTATTTTACACCGCACAATTTCACATTCAGGTAAGAGTATTTGTCGTGTGAATGGGTCACTTGTCACATTAGCCATTTTAAAAGAATTTGGACGTGTCTTAATTGATATTCATACCCAACATGAAACGCAATCATTGATGAATCAAGAACTACATATAGAGTTACTTGATTTATTTGACCAAGACGGCATTGGACAAGCTCTGTCAGAGTATCACGATATGTATCGTCAGTGGAAGAAAGTAAAAGATCGCCTTGTACATTTACAGTCGAATGAGCAGGAAATTATTCAGCGATTGGATTTATTAACCTTTCAATTGAATGAACTTCAAGAAGCAGAGCTCGTACCTAATGAAGATGTGGAGTTGAATGAAGAACGAGAAAAACTGAGTCACGCCGAAAAAATATATGCTGGTGTAACAGAAGCGTATAAAGCGCTATCAACAGAGCAACGAGCAAATGATTGGTTGGCAATGGCTCAAACGTCCTTATTAGATGCTAGTGAGTACGATACAGATTTAACGGATGTTAAAAACACGTATATGGAAGCTTTTTATATGATTGAAGATGTCACCTATCAACTTCGTGATTACTTAGATCAATTTGAATTTAATCCTGACCGTTTGAATTTGATTGAGTCCCGTTTAAATGAGTTGTATCGTTTAATGCGTAAATATGGAACAAGTGTCAATGAAATGCTTGAATATCAAGCGAAAATCAGTGATGAAATTGAGCAACTAGAAGACCGTGACGGTTCGCTGACGCGACTTAAGCAAGACGTTGAAGATAAAGTGCGCGATGCTGCCCTTGAAGCAGAGCACATACATGATTTACGAATAAAAGCAAAAAAAGCGCTTGAAGTTGCGATTAGACAAGAGTTAGCCGACCTCTATCTTGAAAAAGCGGATTTTAAAGTCGATATTACGAAAAAACAAGACTTAACGCAATTAAGAAAAAACAACATTGACCAAGTTAAACTTGGAGTAAACGGTAACGATGTGGTTCAGTTCTTGCTTTCTACTAATCCAGGTGAACCAATTAAACCACTAAATAAAGTTGCATCTGGTGGAGAATTATCACGGATTATGTTGGCGTTAAAGAAAATTTTCGCCAAACATCAAGGGATAACCAGTGTCATTTTTGATGAAGTAGATACGGGGGTAAGCGGTCGTGTTGCTCAAGCTATTGCTGAAAAAATTGGCTCAATTGCTGATGGCTCACAAGTTCTTTGTATCACGCATTTACCTCAAGTGGCAGCAATGGCTGATACGCATATTTTAATTGAAAAACAACAAACGGATGATCATACCTTTACGACAGTCACGGAATTACCTGCTGAGTCGCGGACGGATGAATTAGCACGAATGATGACAGGTAAAGAGATTACCGATACCTCGCGTGCGCACGCGGTATCACTTATTGATTATGCGGATGCATATAAGCGACAGCAAAATTAAACCTTATCACTTGTGTGATAAGGTTTTTTCGGTTGTATAATATTTGGTGTTGGTGAAGGGATTTTAAGTGAGACAGAGATTGCTCACTTAAATAACTCACTAGCACCTTATTTCTGCCTAAATGT
>NZ_FOXC01000054.1 GCF_900115605.1 Halolactibacillus halophilus | reverse complement strand
AGTACTCAATAATTAAAGTCGAAATTTGACATAAAAAATAAGCCATATCAAGGCTTAAGAGTGCTTTTAAAGAAATGAAGTGTCAAACTCCCGTGCCGTGAGGCATCTAACCCACTATCTGTCGCTCTGAATTTTAAAATAGTTAAAAAACGGATGATTACTACCTTTATTCAGGTGCTTCCTTTTTTGTCAAAAAAATAATTGGAGGTTGTTCAGCATATTCTAATTATATTTATGCGACGCTAGTGACTTTAGATACATAACTTTAAACTTTGTGAAAAAAGTTCATGCAAAAGGCTTCACTTTTTTCATAAGTCGCGCTATACTATAACTATAATAAAATATCGATTGAATCTTCGGGGCAGGGTGTAATTCCCGACCGACGGTAACTAACCTTTGTTAGAAGTCCGTGACCCGCACGTGTGCGGTGGATCTGGTGAGAGTCCAGAGCCGACAGTTAAAGTCTGGATGGGAGAAGATATGGAGTAAAATGGTCATCGACCATTTATTTCTTGATGCCATTAAACCTAAAGCCCAAAGTATGTGCTTTAGGACTTTTTAATGTTCAAGAATGTTACTCTCCCTTCATCATAAAGATCCCAATCGATAAACAAGATGAAGGAGGATGTCGACATGAAAAAAGGTCAAACATCACAATTAACAAAACTGATTATTTTATCACTCTTTGGAACGGTATCGATGGTGTTATTATTCTTAAACTTCCCGTTACCTTTCCTGCCACCGTATTTGAAAGTAGATTTCGGTGAAGTACCAACGCTCCTTGCTGCACTTATCTTTTCGCCAATGGCAGGTGTGGTGGTACAAGTGATTAAAAACTTACTTTACCTTGCCTTATCAGGTGCCGCCGATCCGGTTGGTGTGTTAGCAAACTTTATCGCAGGGGTGACGTTTGTGGTACCAATTGCGATGATTTATCACAAGTATAAAGGCAAAAAGAGTTTGATTTCCGGCCTTGTTGTTGGAACGGTTGTTATGACGCTGGCAATGGGGATTTTAAATTATTACGTTTTATTACCAATTTACAGTGCATTTATGGGCTTTGAACAATTAACGCCTAGTGTGTTACTAGGTACTATCTTTGCCGGGGTTGTTCCATTTAACCTAATTAAAGGTGTGATTGTCTCGATTTTATTTGTTCCGCTGTTTGTTAAGTTAAAGCCGTGGATTGCTCAAAAACAAACGCAAGTAAAATTATCAGCATAACGAAAGACTATAATCAAAAGCTATGTCCTAGGTGGCATAGCTTTTTTACGGTTTTTTTACATAAACTTTACCTTCTATTCATCTTTAGCTAACATCCATTCGTTACACTTGAATTAAGTTATTTATAGATAAAGAAGGTGAAAAAATGTCGCGTGTCTTGGTTCTTTTAAGTGAAGACAAACCACTCATCGCTCAAATGAACACATCGTTTGAACGAGAAGGGTATACGATGTGGGTGGCTGAAACTGAACGATCATTACATTATCTTGCCCGTACGGTCGAACCGACCCACATTATTATTGACAGTGAATTATATTATCAAAGTGCTGATCTTTGTGCGGATTTAAGACGAACGAAATTTAACGGGTGTTTAATGGTGCTTGTCCCTGAATCAATGAAACTTGATGGGATGTTATCGCTAGAATTAGGTGCTGATGATTATTTAGTTAAGCCATTTGATTTAAGAGAATTGTTCACGCGGATTCGTGCAGTTGAAAGGCGAGGGAATTTTCACTTTGTGACAGAATCCAATCAAATGATCAAGTTTGGCATACTGTCCCTTCATGTGGATACCCAAACAGCGTATGTTCGTGAAGATCCAGTTGTTCTAACCGAAAAAGAGACGATGCTGCTGTATGCGTTATTGTTGCATCCTGAAAAAGTATTGACCCGTGAAACGTTAGTTAAATTAGTCATGAGTCATGCAGAAGAATCGGATATACGAATCATTGACGTCTTTGTTAGTCGCCTTAGACAAAAGTTAACGGAAGCGGGAGCTATGATTGAGACCGTCCGTAATAAAGGCTATCGTTTGCGGATGGAAAAAAGCAGCGATGTCTCATCTTAAAACTAAATGAAATAGATAACCTCTAGAAAAAGAACGTATGTTCGTTTATAATAAAATAAACAATACGTTCATTCTGGAGGTTTTTTGTAATGGAACGGATAATTTTTTTAGTCGATATGCAATCGTTTTATGCCTCTATTGAAAAGGTGACACACCCACGATTTCGGCATAAACCTGTTGTTGTGGCAGGGGACCCGAATCAGCGGAGCGGGATTATTCTGGCGGCGTGCCCACTCGCCAAAGCATCAGGTATTAAAACGGCTGAACCGCTATGGCAAGCTCGGGCTAAGTGTCCGGAGGTGGAGGTTGTGAAGCCTCATATGGCATTATATATTGATGTATCGATGCAAATTACACGGGTTTTAGAAAAGTATTCGGATTTAGTTGAAGTCTACTCAATCGATGAGCAATTTGTTGATGTGACACATTCGGTTCATCTCTTTAAAGACCGCTATCGTATGGCCGAAGCTATCCATGATGAAATACTAGATACGATTGGAATTGAGTCCCGCATTGGTATAGGTCCCACCAAGGTGTTAGCGAAAATGGCGTGTGATCATTTTGCAAAAAAACATCCAACGGGTATGTATGAGTTAACGAAAGACCGAATCCAAGTGGAATTATGGCCAAGACCAATCGGTGATTTATTTGGTGTTGGACACCGAATGGAAGCCCATTTTAAGCGGATGGGTCTATATACTATTGGTAGTTTGGCTAACCATCCACTTATCTGGATTAAGAAACGTTTTGGCATTAACGGCGAAGTTTTATACCGTTTTAGCCACGGGATTGACCCAAGTCCGGTGACAAAACATACCCATATCAAACAAAAAGCGATTGGTCACCATATGACTTTGCCACGTGATTATGTTAAAAGAGAAGATATTTTAGTCGTTTTGCGTGAATTATCAGAAGAAGTTGCTAGACGCACACGCAAACAACGCTATCTTGGGTCAGGTGTCAGCATATATGTAAGAGGACATGATTTTAACCGCCATGATGGGTTTAAGTGTCAAGTTAAGTTAGCGACACCAACAGCGGTATCAGATGATATTTATACAGCGGCGAGGCAGTTGTTTGATCAGTCATGGAACGCTCAACCAATACGTTCTGTTGGGGTCACCTTAACACACTTAGAAGATAAAATGACCCGTCAATTATCGTTGTTTGATGACCCGATAAAAAAAGAGCGACTGGCTGAAGTGATGGATCAGCTTAAAGAGACGTTTGGCGCTGATAGTGTGATGCGCGCCTCATCACTCACTGACGCAGGGCAAGCGAAGATTCGAGCGAATAAAATCGGCGGACATTGGAAGTGAGAAGTAGGTTTAATCGTTACTTTTTAGTGGAAACAATTATTATAGTAGATAAAGGCACGATTTCAGAGTGATTATTCTTCGGGGGTGACAGTAATGAAACGGCTAATCATAAGTTTCGTGACAGTGGTCATTGTTGCTAGCGGCACAGTATTTGTGTCTGCGTATGTGATGAGGTCTCCTCGCCCAGTAAGTGAATCTTACGAGAATCGGCTGACGGCAGTAAATGTTAAAGCCCCAATTACTCAACTGCTGCCTGCCTTTACTGAACGTGATTTAGTTACGCTAACGGATTGTTATATCGCGCTAATAAAACAAGAAATTGATGATGATTATTGTCTTGTTGATGTTACAACTACGGCTGAATTATACCAGGGGTTTGATAAAATCGCTACACGGGATGTCAGCGAGGCACATGTGTCTTATTACTTTACCGAGAAAGAAGACGGTGTCTACTTACGCCCAACAGCATTACCCCCATGGTTTGAAAAAGATACGCCTTATAGATTAACACAAGTATCAGATGAAGAAGTTATTGTTGAACAAACGATAGAGGATTTAGAGCTGTACGGCCCTTATCAGATAAGGTTTTGGTTTAGTTACACAGATCAGTGGCGAATCAGTCAAGTCGATACGATATCACTCGAGCCAAATTAAGTATGTAAACATCACCATAGGTGTATGTTATACTGGACAAAAAGAAGAGGGAGAATGAGGTTGTATGGAGACGTTTAATGATTATTATAATAATGCCGTCACTTTCTCTTTTTCCGATCATCCTTTTTCGAAAGAACCAAAACATGTACTCGTGATTACTCGAATGAAGGATCAATGGTTATTAACGCACCATAAAACGCGTGGGCTAGAATTTCCTGGTGGGAAAGTGGAAAAAGGTGAAACTGCGACGGAAGCGGCTATCCGTGAAGTAAGAGAGGAGACAGGCGGTGAAGTGGACCACCTTCTTTACCTTGGGCAATATTATGTCGATGGAAAAGCTGACCAAATCGTGAAGAATCTTTATCTGGCTGATGTGGGTCAATTAATCGAGCAAGGAACATATTTTGAAACGCATGGGCCGGTATTAGTTGGTCGTTTGCCAAAAGAAATGAAAACAGATGAGCGCTACAGTTTTATTATGAAAGATGAGGTTATCGCATTAGCGCTTAAATTCATCGAAGAAAACAAGCTTTAAGGCATAGTGCTTTAAAGCTTTTCTCATGACCAAATGAAGGATTTGTGACAAAGTTTTTCGTGGCCTAAAAAACTTCAGTGAAAATGAGTAACGAATATTGACAAGTGGGGGTTGTTTAGATACGATAACATTCGTACGCTAATCGAATCGAGATTGACAAATTTCGACAAACAACTAAAAAATGAACGAAAAAGAACCGGTAACTGCCTATTCTTTATCTGTTCTGATAAAGTTGGCTAAGAAAACGCGCTATAATAAAAAATAAAGAGGTAACACAAGCGTGTTACAGAAAGGGGAGATTTAGAATGACTCTAAATCGTCGTTTATTCACATCCGAATCCGTTACAGAAGGTCACCCAGATAAAATTAGTGATCAAATATCTGATGCGATTTTGGATGCTATTTTAGCAAAAGACCCATTTGCGCGTGTCGCGTGTGAAACAACTGTTACAACTGGCCTTGCATTAGTCAGTGGAGAGATTACAACATCAACCTATGTTGATATCCCAAAAATTGTACGCCAAACAGTTAAAGAGATTGGTTATACACGTGCCAAATATGGTTTTGATTTTGAAACGTGTGCGGTTTTAACTGCGATTGATGAACAATCACCTGATATTGCGGGCGGGGTAGACCAAGCACTTGAAGCAAGAGAAGGTCAAATGAATGATGAAGCTATAGAAGCGATTGGTGCTGGAGACCAGGGGCTAATGTTTGGTTATGCTAATAATGAAACGCCTGAATTAATGCCCTTACCAATTTCATTATCACATAAATTAGCAAAACGCTTAAGTGATGTGCGTAAGGATAAAGTGTTAGACTACTTACGTCCAGATGGTAAAACACAAGTGACGGTTGAGTATGATGAAAACGATCGTCCTGTGCGAATCGACACGATCGTCATCTCAACGCAACACCATCCGGAAATCGAGTTAAGTCAAATTCAAAAAGATGTGAAAGAGCATGTTATTCTTCCAGTCATTCCAAGCGAATTACTCGATGATGAGACAAAATACTTTATTAATCCAAGTGGTCGTTTTGTTATTGGTGGACCACAAGGTGATGCGGGTTTAACAGGTCGTAAGATTATCGTTGATACATATGGCGGATACGCACGTCATGGTGGCGGTGCTTTTAGTGGTAAGGACGCAACGAAAGTAGACCGTTCAGCTTCCTATGCTGCTCGCTATGTTGCGAAGAATATTGTCGCATCTGGTCTTGCGGACCGCTGTGAAGTTCAGCTCGCCTATGCAATTGGAGTGGCTTCACCAGTGTCGGTTGCAGTAGATACCTTTGGTACTGGCAAAGTGTCAGAACAGCTACTCGTTGAAGCGGTGCGTCATTTATTTGACTTACGCCCAGCAGGAATTATTAAAATGTTAGACTTACGTCAACCAATCTTTAAACAAACAGCTGCTTACGGTCATTTCGGTCGAACAGATGTGATATTCCCTTGGGAGAAAATAGATAAGGCTGAAGCGATTGTACAGTATGTTGAAGTAAATAAATAAGTGAAACAAAAGCAGTGAAAATTGCGCAGTGAAAAAGCCGAAGGAATTATTTCCTCGGCTTTTTTTTGATTGCCAAAATAAATGGCGGATGATTTTGTTGATTGATGAATCCGTAACGAAGGACATCAAATGACTTTTGATCTAACTGACTTAAGTAAGCTGTTAAATGATCTCGTTCAACGTCACCACCAGGATGACCGTGGTAGACAACAAGGATGATGATACCGTCAACGGTTAAATGATGAATTAATGTCTTGACGGCGGTAATGGTTGAATCAGGCGTTGTAATAATCGATTTATCACTGCCAGGTAAATACCCTAAGTTAAAAATCGCAGCTTTTATATTGTGCGCGTGTTCTGGTTTAAGGTACGCCTCTAAACGAGCATGTGAATCTAAAATAAGTGTACGTGGCGGTTGTTGATGGGCATCCAAGCGAGCTTTTGTCGCAGCTAAAGCTTCTTTTTGAATGTCAAAACTATAGACGAAGCCTGTTTCACCTACGAGCTCTGATAACAAAAGTGTGTCATGACCATTCCCCATTGTTGCGTCAACAACAATATCACCTGGTTGAATCGTTTCTTTAAGTAATTGATGGCTATAAGGGATGACGCGCTTCATTATACGAGCACCGCCGGATATTTGTTGTAGTGTTTTCCTTGGTAGCTATCACGCTTAACTAACTCAGCGTCGATGGCATTTAAGACTTCCCACTTACTCATTGACCACATCGGACCGATCAGTAATTCTGGAGGTCCATCACCAGTAATACGGTGGATAATCATTTCTTTTGGTAAGATTTCTAACTGGTCAACAACCAGTTGAATGTATTCATCGCGGGTCATGAATTTAAGCATGCCTTTTTCGTATTGTTTGACCATAGGTGTGCCTTTAAGTAAGTGCATCATATGAATCTTAATACCTTGAACATCCATTTCGCTGACAGCCTTAGCAGTATCGAGCATCATCTGATAGTCTTCACCAGGCAGGCCGTTAATGATGTGGGTGCAGACGTTGATGTTGTGTTTTCTTAGCTTTTCAACACCTTCTAAATAACAGGCCATATCATGAGCGCGGTTTACGAGGTCAGAGGTTGATTGGTGCATCGTCTGAAGGCCGAGTTCTACCCATAAATAGGTCCGTTCGTTAAGTTCTGCGAGATACTCAACAACATCATCAGGTAAACAGTCGGGACGTGTCCCGATTGATAAGCCAACCACATTGTCCTGTTTTAAAATAAGTTCAAACTTTTCGCGTAGCTCCTCAACCGGTGCATGTGTGTTTGTATAAGCTTGAAAATAGCCCATATACTTTGCATTGGGCCATTTTCGGTGCATTTTTTCCTTTACAGTGTTGAATTGAGTTTCTAAATCATCAACCCTGTCGCCAGCAAAGTCGCCTGACCCAGCGGCAGAACAAAACGTACAGCCACCGTAAGCCACGGTGCCGTCGCGGTTGGGGCAGTCAAAACCGCCGTCAAGAGCAACTTTAAAGATTTTTTCGCCGAATTGATTTTTTAAATGGTAATTCCATGAATGATAACGTTTGTCCTCAAACGCATATGGAAAGGGATTTGTCATAAATGTACGCTCCTACTTGAATAAAATAATGTTACGGTGGTTATTTTAACATAATGACAGGAGGAGTGGGCTGTGAGATTTGTCGATTTTTTAACATTTACTTGACAAACAACGCCCGTTTACTTACAATACGATTAAAATATGAAGAACGACAATAAAGAGGATTAGTAGATAGGATGTATTGAAAAGAGAGGTAACGGTTGGTGGAAGTTACTCAATAGATCTGTTGAACTCACCTGTTTGGTTGCGGTTGTGAACACGAAGTAATGACCGCCGTATTCTGCGTTAAAGAATGAAAGTGAGCACCCCTTGGGTGTTAATTTTGGGTGGTACCGCGGGAAAAGCTCTCGTCCCAGTTGTGGGATGAGGGCTTATTTATATTTTTAGAACGTACGTTCTATGTTTGTCGTCATACATAAATAGAGGAGGAGAACAAATGTCATTTGATCATCAACAGGTTGAAAAGAAATGGCGTGACTATTGGCTTTCTAATAAAACGTTTAAAGCAGATACTTATTCTACAAAGGAGAAGTTTTACGCGTTAGATATGTTTCCATATCCATCAGGAGCAGGCTTGCACGTTGGTCACCCAGAAGGGTATACGGCAACGGATATTCTCTCACGTATGAAACGGATGCAAGGTTATGAAGTCCTTCATCCAATGGGATGGGATGCGTTTGGTTTACCAGCAGAACAATATGCTCTTGATACAGGGAATGACCCAGCAGAATTCACGAAGAAAAATATTGATACGTTTAGACGTCAAATTCAAGAACTTGGCTTTTCATATGACTGGGACCGAGAAGTTGCCACAACAGATCCGAACTATTATAAATGGACACAGTGGATTTTCTTGAAACTTTATGAAAAAGGACTGGCTTATGTCGATGAAGTGCCAGTAAACTGGTGTCCAGCTTTAGGCACAGTACTAGCGAATGAAGAAGTCATCGATGGTGTGAGTGAACGCGGGGGCCATCCGGTAGAACGTCGTCCAATGAAACAGTGGATGTTAAGAATCACCGCTTATGCAGACCGTCTACTTGAAGACCTTGATGAGCTTGACTGGCCAGAAAGCATTAAAGATATGCAGCGTAACTGGATTGGTCGTTCTGAGGGGGCAAATGTTAATTTTGACATCAAGGGGCATGATGCCTCCTTCACCGCATTTACAACGCGTCCAGATACGCTTTTTGGTGCAACGTATACTGTACTTGCGCCGGAACATCATCTTGTAGATGAGATTGTAACAGATGAACAACGAGAAGCGGTTGAAGCATACATTGATCAAGTGAAATCAAAGAGTGACTTAGAGCGTACCGAGTTGCAAAAGGATAAAACCGGTGTTTTCACGGGTGCGTATGCGATTAATCCAATTAACGGTAAAGAGATTCCGGTTTGGATTGCCGACTACGTACTTGTTAGTTATGGAAGTGGGGCAATTATGGCTGTACCTGCCCATGATGAGCGTGACTATGAATTTGCGAAAAAATTCAAATTAGACATTATTCCTGTTCTGGAAGGTGGCGATGTTGAAACGGCAGCATTTACTGAAGATGGCCCGCACATTAACTCTGACTTCTTGGATGGATTAAATAAGGTGGACGGAATTGATCAAGCAATTGATTGGCTAGAAACACATAATAAGGGTGAGAAAAAGGTCACGTACCGTTTAAGGGACTGGCTCTTTAGCCGTCAACGTTATTGGGGTGAACCTATTCCGATTATTCACTGGGAAGACGGGACAACCACAGGTGTTAAAGAAGACAGCTTACCACTTGTCTTACCAAAAACAGATGAAATTAAGCCATCGGGTACAGGTGAATCCCCCCTTGCAATTATTGAGGACTGGGTAAATGTTGTTGATGAAGAAACTGGTATGAAAGGGCGCCGCGAAACCAATACGATGCCGCAATGGGCAGGTAGCTGTTGGTATTTCCTTCGCTTTATTGACCCGGATAACAGTGAGCAATTAGCTGATCCTGAGGCGTTAAAAGATTGGTTACCAGTAGATGTGTACATCGGTGGGGCAGAACATGCTGTTTTACACTTACTTTATGCACGTTTCTGGCATAAATTCTTATATGATATTGGCGTTGTTCCAACGAAAGAGCCATTCATGAAATTATTCAATCAAGGTATGATTCTTGGTGAAAATAATGAGAAGATGAGTAAATCTAAAGGGAATGTTGTTAACCCTGATGAAATTATTGCTTCACATGGTGCTGATACATTACGTCTTTATGAAATGTTTATGGGACCACTCGATGCTTCAATTGCTTGGTCTGAAAATGGACTTGATGGTGCACGCCGGTTCTTAGATCGCGTGTATCGCCTTTATGTAGAAGAAGAGACAGGTCAGTTGGCAAGTAAAGTAAGCGAAGTCGTGACAACAGATACGTTAGAAAAGGTGTATCATGAAACGGTCAAACGAGTGACAGAAAACTTTGAAGAGTTGAAATTTAACACAGGTATCTCACAAATGATGGTCTTTATTAACGAAGCGTATAAAGCAGATAAAATGAAGAAGGCTTATGCGGAAGGGTTTGTGAAGTTATTATCACCAGTAGCGCCTCACTTGGCTGAAGAGTTATGGCAACTTCTTGGTAATGAACAAACTATTGCCTATGCAGCTTGGCCAACGTTTGATGAGGAGAAGTTGGTTGAAAGTGAAGTGGAGATTGTTATTCAAATTCTCGGTAAGAACCGCGCGAAAATGATGGTCGATAAAGATACTTCAAAAGAAGACTTAGAAACACTTGCTTTAGAGCATGAACAGATTAAAGATAAGCTAGTGGATAAAACTGTGCGCAAAGTCATTGTTGTTCCTGGTAAACTTGTTAATATCGTAGCGAATTAAGATAGATTAAGTAGAGCATGCACCATCAAATGGTGCATGCTCTTTTTCAATCTTCAGGGCGCCATAAGATAACGTAAAGTATTTGTAAATTTGTCATTGACATATAAGAGCGGATTCGTTATGATAGTAAACGTTGCATTTCGAACGCACACATCGACATTGTTTGATAATTATGAATATTTTATGTTGACAGTGTAAAGGTGTTATGCTATGATATATTTACTGTCTGACACGGACAGTTATTTATTTGACCATTGAAAACTGAATAACACACACAGTAAAGTTAAGAAATAAAGTAAGACAAGCTAGTGCTTGAAACCAGAGTAAAGAATTACT
>NZ_FOXC01000074.1 GCF_900115605.1 Halolactibacillus halophilus | reverse complement strand
TAGTACTCACTTTTTCAAAAGCGAAAAAACTCTCTAAACCCCTGAAAAATAAGGGGTTAGAGAGTTTTTGTTTTAATTAAGTGTCAAACTCGAGAACATATTCTGTTGGCTTTTCCTATTTCATTTGTGTTGCATTCCCGTTTTATATCTTTTAATGAAGCGAACATTGCTTAAATAAGCCAGCTTTACTCTCTACTCGCACAAAAAAAGAACAACCCCTCAATAGAAATAGAAGGGTTATTCTTTCTGATCATTCCTGTCTTATTTTGTACCGAATAAACGGTCACCCGCATCACCAAGACCTGGGACGATGTAACCTTTTTCGTTTAGTTTTTCATCCAGTGCTGCAAGGTAAATATCAACATCTGGGTGTAGTTCTTTTACCGCTTCAACACCTTCAGGTGCAGCGATTAAACACATCAGTTTAATGTTAGTCGCTCCGCGTTTTTTCAGTGAGCTAATCGCGTCATTCGCACTACCACCCGTTGCAAGCATGGGGTCAACAACAATCAGTTCACGTTCATTAATATCATTTGGCATTTTAAAGTAGTATTCATGTGGTTTTAGTGTTTCCGGGTCGCGATACAAACCAACATGGCCTACTTTAGCTGTTGGTACGTGACGAAGAACCCCTTCTACCATACCTAAACCTGCGCGTAAGATAGGCACAATCCCGATTTTCTTACCAGCAATCACGTGTGACGTTGCCTTTGTGACAGGTGTGTCAATTTCTACTGGTTCTAGAGGTAAATCACGTGTAATCTCATACGCCATCAGTCCAGCAACTTCATCAACAAGTTCACGAAACTCTTTCGTGCCTGTTTCTTCTTTTCTAATATACGTCAATTTGTGTTGAATTAGTGGATGATCTAATACATATACATTACCCATCTTATCCGCTCCCTTATTGTATTTTGTGCATAGCTATTAAAAGCTTACATGTAATAGCACGTGCTTTCAAGTAAAAGTTGAAATTTATTCGAATTTATCAACTATACGAATCATATTTTACATCGTTCGTTCTCACTGGATTAAAGAAATGTATGATTTTCACTTCTTCACTCGCCGAAGTTGTTATGCTTCTGTTATGATATAATCAGATCATTCGACTCGTTAGTTTTGTCATAAGTACTACCAACATAAATCATCAATTTTAAAATATTGAGGTGACACATGAAAACAGTTCTATTAGGTGTAATGCTGATTTTAATTCTGTTTATCATCTTTTTATTACATCGCTTTACGAGAAAAAAACATTCTCATATGTTAGTTAAACTAATGGTGTTTCATTTATATGTATACATTGGCTTATTATTTTTTGTTAGTTATCATTTCTTTAGTGTGCTTCCTTATCATATGTGGACTGATGAGGTAAATGCATTATTCTCTATTGAAGCTAGGTCCGCAACAAACCATACAGCTTCACCAAGGTTAGCTAATTTTAAACAGCCTCATTCGAACTTGCTCCACGTTCCACTGATCAATCAATTTCCTGAATTACCAAGAGGATGTGAGGTCACAGCTCTTGCGATGTTAATGCAGTATTATGATGTCGATACAGATAAGTTGACTTTAGCTAAACAAGTAAAGAAAGATACCACCCCTTATAACGTCATCGATAATCACGTCCATTTCGGAAACCCGCATAATGGCTTTGTTGGAGATATGTATACATTTGAAGAACCTGGCCTTGGCGTCTATTATGAACCTTTGCTTGAATTAGCCAACAGTTATGATCATGTCACCGCAAAAAACTTAACCGGGCAAGATTTTAATGACCTTTTGGCTACTGTTGGGCGTCATCAACCAGTGCTTGTTATTACCAATATAACGTTTAAACCTTTACCAAGTGAGGCGTTTACCACTTGGCAGACAACTGATGGACCGATAACTATCACCTATAAAATGCATGCTGTTGTGATAACAGGATATGATAAAGATAGGATCTTCTTTAACGATCCCTATGATGGTCAAATGAAACAAGAAAATAAAACAGACTTCATCTCTGCTTGGGAGCAGATGGGAAGTCAAGCTCTTTCGCTGTCAATTAATGACTAAAAAATACCGTCCCTCGATTAGTTTAAAACTAACAATGGGACGGTATTTTTGTATACTCTTCTTCACTATATTTTTTACATATCCAGCTTGTTCAGTAGCATAAATGATGTTCAGCAATCATGTGTAGATTAACTTACTTTTGACACGATCTTCATTTTCAAGTGCCTCTAAATCAAATTTATCCTCCAGATAGATTTGATGCCAAATCATAAACATAAAAATCGTCCATAATTTCCGGCTATTATCGCATTTGTTTTGACAGTGATCATCTAACAACTGTCGAATCACGGCTTTATTTAATAGATGATCCGTTTCGCTTTCCTCGATTAACTGCTTAGCCCATGAATGTAATTCATTTTTTAACCAATGTCTGATTGGAACAGGGAAGCCTAACTTTTTACGGTTGAGTACGTGATCGGGAATGATACCTTCTGCTGCTTTTCTTAAAATATGCTTGGTTGTTCCTTCAGCAATTTTAAAGTCAACAGGGATTTCCCGCGCTACATTAAAGACTTCTTTATCTAAGAAAGGCACGCGCAACTCTAAAGCATGCGCCATTGTCATTCGGTCTGCCTTTAATAAGATATCCCCGCGTAACCATGTCTGAATATCAACATACTGCATTTGGTTCACAAGTGGCGTCTGTTTACTCGCTTCATAGAACGGTGAGGTAACCGTTTGATAGGGACGGTCACGATAAGAAAAGCTCGGCTAGGCCTCGCCCTTTTTGGGCTAGAGGTTAGCCGAGCTTTTCAATTCTGGATTTTTATAAGTGATGCCATGAAGGCTTG
>NZ_FOXC01000056.1 GCF_900115605.1 Halolactibacillus halophilus | reverse complement strand
AATAGGAAAGCCAATCGCCAAATGAGTCAGTTTGCTTATCAAAAAATGATCCTAGCGATTAAATCAAGAGCTGAAAAAATGGGGGTGGCTGTCTATGTTGTTAACCCTGCTTATACCAGTCAAATTGGCAAGATGAAATATATGAAGCGACTCGGTGTGTCCATTCACATGGCAGCCGCTTATGTCATTGCCCGTCGGGCAATGGGCTTTAAAGAAAAACTCCCACCGATATTGTATTCACTTGTTCCAGAGCAGAAACAAGGTCTACATCATTGGGCGCACTGGGCGTATTTGACGCGTACCCTGTCTTTTGTCAGAACCTATACGTTCTATCAGACAGAACGATTCGACCCAAGCAAGTTGTGCTCCTGGAGCGCACTATTTCCCCAACATGCTTTAACAGATGTTGAGAAAATAGGTTTGCGGCGGTTGGAAAGTAGAAAAACCTATGCTTAGTTGAACGAGCATGGGTCGCCTTTAGGGTGTCCTTACGGAATCCCCTTCCTCAAACATTCGTGAGAATGTTAGGTGGGGGTAGTTCAATTGGTAGCGTGTTGTTGTTAGAGAATCTTGATGTGTACACCGTTAATCTTGACGACGTGTTTCCATATCTTCTAGCAGGATTTTTATTGTTGGTTGGTCTCTATTTATTTATCAAAGGTTTGCAAGGGTTTAGTGGTCTCTTTACCGGCGTTTTTCTCGCGGTTTACGGTACGCTCGTTTTACTTGGTCAACAAAATATCATTGACTTTGAATTTGATGATGTGTTTGATTTATGGCCACTGATTCTTATCTTCATTGGGTTATCTTTACTTGGTGTAACAGCTAAAGTAAAAGAAAGGAAATGGAAAAGAAAGGCCAAACACCAAAGAGCAAATCAGGAGAAGTATTCAATCGGTGAAGATCATCAAATCGACGTTTGGCATGTGAAGCCAACCCATCGTTCTAATTTATTCGGACAACAGTCGTTTGACTTTTCTGATGCGATGCTTGAAGAAGGTGAAACACCGTTTACCTTGAATGGTTTGGCGGGAGAAATAGTGATTATATTACCGGACACATTAGCTGTAAACCTTTATGCTGAGGTAAAGGCAGGAGAAATTCAGTTGTTCCAACAAAAAACAGAAGGCATTAATAAAGAAATGGTTTATGAAACGGATGGTTATAGTGAAGCAACACGTAAACTAAAAATGGATATCCGTTTAACATCAGGCTCTATTCGAATTATTCAAGCTTAATATACAGGCCGTTCTACTTTCGTCTTTGACATGGGTATAATATAATCGATTGTAGCGTCAAAGAAAGCAATAAGGAGCGACACTATGAGAAACAGTCAAGAAGTTAAACGATTCATAATTCAAGTGAAAAATCATATAATAAGTGCTTTTATAAAAAGTTGGCAGGTTTTATCGGAGCACCGCTGGCTTAAATATTTGACACTTAGTATCGCATCAGTGATCTTACTAAGCAGCATCGGTTTTTTCTTCATCATCTATGGTGGGGGATTAATTGTTGATGAGAAAAAGATGGTATTACCGGCAACGACGATGGTCGAGACAACAGATGGTGAGTATGCGGGGAGATTGTATACAGAAAATCGGTTGTTAACGTCGTTATCAGATGTACCAGATCACGTGTTAACGGCATTCATTGCGACAGAAGATGAACGCTTTTTTTCACATGCAGGTGTTGATTTTCGGTCTGTCTTACGGGCGGTTTATAAAGATATTATTGCCCTAGATAAAGTCGAAGGGGCAAGTACCATCACGCAACAGTTGAGTAAGAATTTATTTTTAACGAATGATCAATCATGGATGCGTAAAACAAAAGAAGTGATGGCGTCGATGTATTTAGAGCGCAATTATACGAAGAATGATATTTTAGAATTGTATTTAAACCAACTGTATTTTGCCCATGGCGTGTATGGAATTGAAACAGCTAGTCAATATTTCTTTAGTAAAGCTGTAAGTGACTTAACCGTTACTGAAGGTGCGTTACTTGCGGGGATGATTAAAGGGCCTAACATTTATTCACCTTACATTAATGAAGAGAATGCCGTAGCAAGGCGAAATGTTGTATTAAACCAAATGCATCGCGCAGGGTATTTAGAAACAGAAGAATTGTTACAACTGCAGGGGCAAGGTTTAGGTGTGACGTCACAACCGGAAGCGGCGCCTCTTTATATTGATGATTATCTTGAGGTGGTTATTCAAGAAATTGAATCAAGATATAATATCACCCGGGATGAGTTACAGCGTGGTGGTTACAGAGTGACTGTTCATATGGATCTAGATATGCAAAAGCAAGCTTATGAACATGTGACTAACACGGCGTATTACCAAGCTTCAAACGATGAGGTAGAGGCAAGTGTTGTTATTGTAGATAAAGTAACAGCGGGGTTAAAAGCCGTCATTGGCGGGCGTGATTATACGATTGGACAGGCACATCATCAAGCTCTTGTCACACATCAACCTGGTTCAACAATAAAACCGCTCGCCGTTTACACACCTGCTTTGGAAAAAGGCTATCACCCCTATTCTTTACTAAATGATGAACAAAAAGATTTTGATGGTTACACAGTGAGAAATGCCAATAATCAATATGAAGGTGACATTCCGTTAGTAGAAGCTTTGGTTGAATCAAAAAATACAACAGCCGTTTCTTTATTTAACGCTATTGGTATTGAGACAGGTAAAGAATATTTAAATCGACTTAACCTATCAACTAAAGATGACGGACTAGCCATTGCCTTAGGTGGGTTATCAAGTGGTTATACGCCGGTTCAGATGGCAACGGCATATAATACGTATCTAAATGAAGGGGTTTATCGTGATAGCTCGGCCGTGATCTCCATTACTGATCGTAACGGTGTAGCAATCTCTTCAATCGAACCAACAGAAACACAAGTGTTTGAAAAACAGTCGGCATGGTATACGTTAAATATGCTTGAAAGAGTAGTGACAGATGGTACGGCGAGTAGCTATGATTATGCAGGTGCTCTGGCAGGAAAAACCGGTTCAACCCAGCACGCTACTGTGGAGGGGGCAACAAAAGATGCCTGGTTTATTGGATTAACACCTGACTTTACAGTGTCTACTTGGATAGGTTTTGACCAGAGCGATGATGCGCACTATTTAACAAAAGGTAGTTCTCAAGCCGTGCAACTAACAAAAGCCTTACTGACAGATATTAATCAAATACAACTTATTAGAAGTGAATTTGACCGTCCGAGTGGGGTAGAAGATTTACCCGAGCCTATCACGTTACCAGAAATCACTGATTTGAATGCGTCCTTTGGTTTAGGTGGATTTAATTTACTGAGAGCAGAATTGTCGTGGTCAACATCTATAGATGACCGTATTATTTATCATGTTTATGAGGTTACTGAAGATGGTAAAAAACTGATTGGTAAAACAACGGGTGAAGGATCTTATACCATTAAACGGCCTTCGATTTTACAAATGACCCGTTACTATGTTGAACCTATCAATCCTTTAACTAATCAAGGAGGAAATCTATCAAATCCAGCGATGTTGTCGTTGTTTGAGTAATAGCTATTAAATATCATTTTATATGAAAGGGGAATGATGTATGAAAGTAACAGTCGTTGGGTTTTGGGGAGCCTATCCGGAAGAAAATGAAGCGACATCGAGTTATCTGATTGAAAAAGATGGTTTTAAATTATTACTTGATTGTGGCAGTGGAGCACTTAATCAGCTGCCAAAATATGTTGATCCATATGATTTAGATGCTGTTATCCTAACGCACTATCATTTTGATCATATCGCAGATATTGGGGTTCTACAGTATCACATGCTTGTCCAAAACGGTATTAGACAACAAGAGAAAGTCTTGCCAATCTATGGTCATACATTTGATCAAGACCACTTCGCAGGCCTCACCCATAATTTTACGAAAGGGTATCCCTATGACCCGATTACTCCACTTGAGCTAGGACCTTTTGCGATTAGTTTCTTCGAAACAGATCATCCGGTTACTTGCTTTGCGATGCGTGTATCTGATGGCGAGAGCAACTTTGTCTTTACAGCCGACTCTAGCTATAAAGAAGGTTTCATTTCGTTTAGTGATGAGGCAGACTTATTAATAGCGGACTGTAATTTTTACGAAGGCCAAGATGGTACAAAGGCTGGTCACATGAACAGTAAAGAGTGTGCAACAATTGCTGAAAGGGCGGGAGTCAAGCAGCTAGTCTTATCCCACCACCCACACTTTGGTGATAGAAGTAGATTAGTATCAGAAGCAGAAAAGTATTTCCGGGGAAATATTCAGCTGGCTAAGTCAGGGTTAACTTTTCATCTTGGTTGATATTTACAATCGTTTCTTATAGTATAGATGTTAAGCAAAATAATATTGAGGAGGAAATAATGTGAAATTTATAGATAATGAAGGTATTACCGATCCTTATATCAACTTGGCAATTGAAGAGTATGTATTGAATAACTTTGGAGAGAAAGATACATACTTGCTTTTTTATATTAATAAACCATCCATTATTATTGGTCGAAATCAAAACTCGATTGAGGAAATCAATACGAAGTACGTCGATGAAAATAATATTAAAGTTGTGCGTCGCTTATCTGGTGGTGGAGCTGTCTACCATGATGAAGGGAATTTAAACTTTAGTTTTATTACGAAAGATGATGGTGAGAGCTTTCATAACTTCCAAAAGTTCACCAAGCCCGTTGTTGAAGCACTGCATGATTTAGGTGTCCCAGCTGAGTTAAGTGGACGAAATGATTTAGTCGCAGAGGGCCGTAAAATTTCAGGCAATGCTCAGTTCACAACTAAAGGCCGCATGTTTAGTCATGGCACACTTATGTTTAACTCAGAGATTGAAAATGTTGTTGCAGCACTTAATGTGAGTGAAGAGAAAATTAAATCTAAAGGAATTAAGTCAATTCGTAGTCGTGTAGCGAATATTACAGAACTTCTTGATCATGATATGTCGATGGAAGAGTTTAAAACGCAATTACTACAGCATCTGTTTGATGTTGAAGACATCAAGGATGTCCCTAAATATAAGTTAACAGATGATGATTGGAAAAAAATTCATGAAATATCTAAAGCTCGTTACCAGAATTGGGATTGGAACTTTGGTAAGTCACCTAAGTTTGACATTCGTAAATCTCATAAGTTCCCTGCGGGACTCGTTGATGTTCGAATGGATGTTTCTAAAGGGCAAATTAAGAGTTGTAAAATTTATGGCGATTTTTTTGGTGTTGGAGACGTGACAGTAATTGAAGAAGCACTAATAGACACACGTTACCAAAAAGAAGCGATTGAAAATGCACTTGAAGAAATCGATGTTCCTCATTATCTTGGTAAAATTTCTAAAGAAGATTTAATAGAATTAATCTACTAATAAATAGGTAGGTAGCCAAATCTTTAAGAGGCTACCTACCTTGTTTTTTTAAAATTAATTAAATGATCTTTGGGATTAATATAAAATTCATGTGGAGGTCGATAAGTAATTAATCCGTGTTTCATTAATTTATGATAGCTTACTTTCAAATAGGGATCACCGTGAATAACTGGTATCTCACCTGTTAGGTCAATGTATTGATCAACAGCCCGTTGAGTATAATCTAAATTCTCAGCTAAATGTCTTTGATCTTCATCAAAGATATCATAGGTTTCTTTAGACATATAATATGTTTTCAACGGAATGGCATTTAAGTAAGGAGCGAGTTCATAATAATTAATAGTTAAATCATCATTGATCAATATACCAAGTGGTACGTCATCTGGTAATTCATTCATATACTGTCTAATGGCTTGTTTCAACTCATGTAGTGATATATCTTTAATCGGGTATGTTTTCTCTTTTTTCTTTTTAAATAGACTCCACATAGTATTCGCCACCCTCTGTTTTTCCTTTATATTTATTATACCAAAAAAACGCTTACATTTATATGATCTAACACAATGATTTTTTCAGAATTTTGTTGCTTTTCAATGTGTATAATGTATAATTTTAATCAATAGTAATTTTTACTAAATTCCAAATGGAAGGGTGTTTGAATTGGATTTTGAAAAAAGAATAACGTATCAGCTATCAGATACCACTATGGCACTAATACCAACAGAAGTAGACGGTGAGTGGCACACACTTGTTTATGATGAAAAAGAACCCTCGACTCTCCTCATCAAAGATTCTCCCCATCATCTTGTAAATGAAGCTTGTGAAAACTATGGTGAAAAGATGATATCAAGAATGGATGGCGCAAAAATATTATGCGATTTTAGCAGTAAAGCACCTATTGCCGTTAGTTCAATCCACAGCCTTTTTTTCTTTCCTAACGAATCTCCATCTAGTTCATCTTGTTCTTGGTTTTCTCACTCTCACATAAGAAAAATTTTAAGTGGCGATTTTGGCGGCTCTAAATTATTATTTCGAAATGGCTTTGAATTATATGTTCCAACATCTAAGGGTGTTATGAATAATCAGGTTTTTAGAACAGCTCAGTATCGTTACATTCTATCTGAACAATTAAAAAAAGGTCAACAAAAGCAGGTATTAGAAAATATTCTTAAAGTGTTTGGAGCATACAAAGATACGCCATATGTATGAATGAAATTGAGTAATTAATACTACAGGTTGTTGTGTTCGAAGACAATTTTATATTTATCAAAAAAGCCTAACATCTTATGATAACGAGATGACAGGCTTTTTGTTTTTTAATTTTTATATTGGGGAATACTAAGGGAAAAAGGAGGCTAAAATATGACTGTTGGCCACATTATTACATTGTTGTTCATTGGCTACCTTGTTTTTAGTATCGATAAAAAGCAAGATAATTTTCCTGTACCAGCTATTCTGGTGCTCATAGGTATGGCTTTATCGCTCGTTACTTACTTTTCTAATATAGAAGTAACGGAAGCTATTATTTACAATATATTTATACCACCGCTATTATTTATTTCCGCTTATCAATTTCCAATAGACGGTTTTCTTAAAAATAGAAAGTTAATTCTCGGTTTAGCCACTGTGGGTCTATTATTGATGGTATTACTCTTAGGCGGGGCGATTTATGGGATTGGTTTACTATTTTTTTCTCTACCACTGACCGCTGCATTAATACTGGCATCAATCTTGACACCAACAGATCCAGTATCTGTTGTATCAATTATTAAACAAGCAACAGGGGATGAAGATTTAGCTCATACAGTTGAAGGTGAGTCGATGCTAAATGATGGCACATCTATTGTTGTGTTTTCCTCACTCTTAGCGCTTTATCAACAACCTAGCAGTGTGAGCTTTGTGACGTTTCTTTTGGATTTTATTATTGTATTTGCTGGTGGTACACTAATTGGAGTGCTTTTTGGATGGTTAGTAGTTAAAATCATTCATTATTCACATCATCCTCATTATCAGCTAATGCTCAGTATTGTGCTTACTTATGGATCATTCATTGCCGCAGAACATTTTGGTTTTTCTGGTGTTTTGGCTGTTGTTTCAAGCGGTATGATGATTTCTTATGCCTTTGGTCAAACTGAAAAAGAAGACCACTTTCGTAGTCAACTTGATGGTTTTTGGGAGATTGTTGAATTATCTTTACTGGCCGTATTGTTTTTAGTCATAGGAATCGAAGTAACGGAATATTTACATTGGTCTTTGGTGCTGTTTTCTAGTGTTGTCTTTATCTTAACCATTATCGTTCGACTGATTGTTGTATGTGTGATGACCAGGTTGTTAGATACACATAATTTTTACTATAGTCTACTTATTACATGGTCAGGGCTTAAGGGTTCGATGTCTGTTTTCCTAATTCTTACGCTCCATGTCCAATCTAATACTGGACCAGTGATTAATAATATTGTTGGTATTGGTTTTATGGTTGTATTGTTGTCATTAATTATTCAGAGCCTTACCATTGCGCCTCTCGCTAAAAAATTATTGAAGAAATCATAAGCACAGGGCTAATTTAAGCTTTGTGCTCATTTTAAGAAATATGAGAAATAAACATATGATTTGACGGGAGTGTTGGTTTTGGATAAAGATGCTTATACGTAGTTTGGGTGTCATGTTTTAATTTAATAAGCATAGCTTCAACCTTCTTTCTTATAGCCGGATTGAAAAAGTCACGCCGTTCTTCTTTATGATTCAATATAAATAAAAAGGATGTGAACACATCATTTGAACCTAGTGGTTGAATAACTAGCTGTTCTTTCTGCATCGTTGTTTTTAATAAACGTCTTTGATCTTTAGCTTGTACTAACATATGCTCGATGAGTACAATAAAAGTCTCAGATAATATAATGTCAGAAGTATGACTTATTTTTTTCCTTTCAAGTTCCAGTGTATTAATGGTAAAGGATAAAAAAATGTAGTGTGAAAAGATATGGAGTTGATTTTCGTGTAAGTAATGCATAAGTTATACCTCCTGATAATAAGAACGTTTGTTCTTATTCTATCATGTTGTCAATCAAAAGAAAAGCGTTATATCTTATCAAAATTCGGGAATAAGTAACCATAGGGCACGCTATATCGTCCAATAAAATAAAAGGGGGGAGTTCACTTTGTCACAGCCATTACCAGATACCATTACATGGGATCAAGTTACAGAGCTCCTCAGAGCGAGTGAATACGAAGAATTACTTGAACGTTTGTTGTTTATTTATGAAGGGTTTGGTCCACTACCGGGAATTCTGTTACCATTTTTAGAAGCGTTGTTCCCTTTTCTTCCTATTTTTGTATTTGTTATGGCTAATGCCGCAGCTTATGGCTTATTACGAGGATTTATATATTCGTGGATAGGTGGGGTTGCAGGTTCTATCGCTGTGTTTTTGGTCATCCGACATTTCCGACATGTTACGGTTATAAAATGGATTTATACGAATAGACAAGTCAAACGTGTGACAAATTGGGTTGAGCGACATGGGTTTGGTCCACTCTTTATTATGCTGTGTTTCCCGTTCTCGCCTTCAGCAATTATTAATCTGGTCTCTGCAATTTCACGCGTGAGCTTTGTTCAATTCTTTCTGGCGGTAGTCCTAGGAAAGATGGTGATGATTTTTTCACTTGCTTATGTAGGTGATAGTTTAACTTCTTTTGCAGAAAATCCAGTGAAAACAATTTTGGTAGGGGTAGGCATTTCGTTATTTTGGATTTTAGGTAAGTACATTGAAAAATTCTTATTTAAAAAGGGGGAAATTCACCCAGATGAGTATGAATGAGAGGTGAGTGGAAATGAATCAGCTATATAAAAGTCAAGATTTTCATATAGTGAAAGTACTGATGTTTTTTCTCATTCTCTTATTGTTTTTTAAATCATTTGTTTTTACTGTTTTTGTAGTGGATGGTCACTCGATGGAACCGACGCTTCATGATCAAGACTTTATTATGATTGATACATGGGGATATGAATATAAACCTGTTAAACGTTTCGATGTCGTTGTCTTCAAACGACGTGATGGTGCTTACTTTGTTAAACGGGTCATTGGTCTACCAGGTGAAACGATTCGATACCATCAGCACACATTGTATATCAACAATCAGCCTGTAAAGGAAGGGTATTTAACAAAGGAAGAGCTTAGCATGATGGTTGATTTTGACCTAAGAATGATTCAAGAAGGGCATGTTATTCCAGAAGATCATTATTTTTTACTAGGAGATCACCGTTCGCGTAGCTTAGATAGCCGGAATTTTGGTCTTATTCATAAAGAGCAACTGACTGGAAGGGTCATGGCAAGCTATTATCCAACAGTGAAATCGATTCAATGAAACTTCACCCAACATATGAGGTGAAGTTTTCTTGTGATTAATTAAATGAATAATCACCTGTATAAGTCATAGCTAATTGAACTACCCCCACCTAACATTCTCACGAATGGTTGAGGAAGGGGATTCCGTAAGGACACCCTAAAGGCGACCCATGCTCGTTCAACTAAGCATAGGTTTTTCTACTTTCCAACCGCCGCAAACCTAT
>NZ_FOXC01000057.1 GCF_900115605.1 Halolactibacillus halophilus | reverse complement strand
GTTTGCAGTGTTAATGTAAGCATTTAAAATACTAAGAAGCGATAGTCCGAGTTGCACTCCTTAAAAAAATTGTACAGTTTTGTGTTGACATACCAGTTGGCTAATCGTCGTTTCTGCAGTGTCCACCCGACCTTTTAAAGTGTTAAATGTACTTACCTCTACTTTAGATGTAATAGCCCCATCCAATGCATTTATGTCGAGTTCCGCAGTAGATAATCGAGTATTCATGCTATCGACAGTGGTTGAATCTGCTTTTAAACTGATTTGTCCTGCTAATTGATTTATTTCTGACGATGCGTAACTATAAACGGAGTCGATTTCGGCTTGAACATCTTCTAGCGCCGGTGTCCAATCTGTGGCTACGTTGCCTTTTTCGATTTGAAAATGCGAAATCCACGAACTACTTTCGATATATATTATCGACCTTCTCTTATAATAACCGGAAGTAGGAATCGTAATTGTATAAATGTATCTTTTCCAATTAGCCGTTAATGTAGGTCCGTTTGTCGTTATATAACTATTACTTGAACTATTAAGACAAACGAAGTATCCATTATGCATTAAATTCGTTCCTTTAGCCCAATAACTGATAGTATAGGTTCCGGCTTCATAATACCTTTCTTCTTTATCATGATAACCACCACCAGTTCCGCCTACTGTGCAAACTCTTTTTTCACTTAACCCTTCTAAACCATCAGGTACATCTGAACTATACTCACCAGTCTGTTCGTTTCCGCCCCACGAATACAAACCAAATGTTTCACCTTCAGTTTTACTTTCATAATTACTATCGGAGAAGTAATTCCTTCCACCAACTTCAATATCCGCAATAGCACCAGTAACATACGTAGCATCTACCTTGCTTGATATCTGACCGGCTTGTACTGTTAATTGGCTATTCAAACTAGATATATCGGTTGTATGACCATTTACAGTTGATTCAAGACTACTCACATCGGCAGTGATTCCATTAACACCAACCTGTAAGCTACTTACATCGCTACTGATTTGTGTCACATCACCTTCTAAATTCGTGAGTGCGCTTTGACTCGCCTTTAATTCAACTTGTCCGGCGAGAATATTTAATTCACTGCTTAAATCAGTCACATTACCACTCACAGTATCTAACTCGCTCTGATTGGCTTTTAAACTGATTGCACTAGTATTGGCACTTATTTGTGTCCCTTGACTACTCACGGTACCTTCTAGACTACTTAAATCTGTAATAGCAACGGACAAGCTTCCCTCAACTGTATCAAGATCAGTTTCTACGGTTGTTATACGACCACCTTGTGCATTAAGTGCAACCTCATTGTCGTTGACTGCTTGCTGTAAGTTAGACGCTGTTGTTTCTAAATCTGCAACAGTATTGTTGATTGTGTTGACTAATGTACCATCCGCTTTTAACGCTAGTTGACCATCAACGTATTCAATCCCAGCTTTATCTAATAACTCTGCATCAATCTGTGACTTCACCGTGTTTGTATAGTTATTTGCATGAGATTCTGCCTCACTAGCCACTTGATCCGCATGGTCTTTGGCTGCTGTTTCTGCTTGTTCTGCTTTTTGTGTCGCATCTTGTTCTGCATCTGCTTTGACTTGAGTATCTTTGTCATCAATTGTGGGCTTATCATAAGTAAGCTCAAACAATTGCGATTGACTAATCTTTTCTTTGATTTGTTCCTGCAACGACTTCCAAATTGCATTGACTTGCTCTTCTGTAAATTCTACAAAATCACCAAGCGTTACTTCTTTTAAACTATTATCAAAAATATCACGCGACTGTTCAAACACTCGTGCTTCGACGTATAAAGGTGGATTAAACTTCTCATCTTTGATTCGTATTGTATTGCCAAAGCGTATTTTTTTATTCTCCATGCCAGGAACGTGTTCTAAGTCAACGATATTCGCACTATAAGTAATAACGGCATTAATACGCTTGTTTAACTCCGTACGACCATATTGTTCTAACTCTGATAATGTCATATCTAAGTTCGATGATTGCGGTTCATAGACACCGATTAAATGTTTTAGTTCTCCCGTTATCGGGTCTGGTCTACCCCAGCGTTGTAAAGCATCCTCATCTTCAACTAACACTTCTAAACGATTGCCATCAGCATCTTCTGGACCTAAGCACAATAATGCTGTATAGATGTCGCTTGTGTCCTCTGAACGTTCAATGCTGTCTAGGTCTTTGCCGAACGTTACTTCTCGTCCGCCCCAGGCGCCTACTCGATCAAGTAAATCAACATAACGATTAGTTACACGATTACCATCTGTTTCAGTTCGAAAGCGTAGTTCTAAGTCAAATTCATTGGCCACTCGTTTTAGCATTGTAAAAGGGTTGGTATGCGTGTCAATTGTGATGGTATGTAACGCATCACTCTCAACTAAACCTGGACGCCACTCTGTTTCATTCGTCACAAAACTAAGTGCAGCAGTGGCTGTTGTACTTTCTAAAACTGTTGGATGAATCACTTTAGCTTTGATTAAATCTAAATAACTTGCAGTCGTATAAACTTCTACTCGATCATTTGTCTTAATCACGTTTTGAATAATGAACTCAATATAACCTTTATCTTCTGACGGAATGATTAAGCGATTGCGGTCTGTTAGCTTATCAGCATAGTCAAAATCCGGTAGACATTCAAAGTCAAATTGTTCTAGCTGATTTTCTAACGATTGTTTATGAGTGTTAAACAATACCTCGTTATCAGTTATAAAACCTACGAGTTCATCACTTTGACCGTTTACTATGTGTATCATATCTCTCACCTCCTACTTAAATGTTTCTCTGTATGTCATGCTCACGTTAAAAGCATTTGACGGATGCACAACCAACTCATTCGTTCCTTTTTGAAGCTCAAAAAATCTTGCGCCAAAATCTTTTAATCGCATTACATTCTCACCATTTAACAGCATTTCTTCATCCTTATGGTCAAACGTTATTATGTCTCCTGGATACGCAATGTATGGCGTTTCATCTTGCGTTGCTTGCGTTAACTCATATATCTTCAAGTCGTTAAAACGCGCCAAATATGGCGGGTTCCGACCTTTCCACGATCGAATAAACAATTGGACGTATTTAATCTTACCTGTCCATTGATTCGTACGATCAGTGAACGTTCGAGTGAGTGTATTAACATGTTTGCCATTAACAATTTCCGCAACATAAAATGTAAAGCGTTGACCTTCTCTTTTCCAACGAAAAATAAACATGGAAGATTTACCTAAGTTATTGTAATCGTAGTTAGCGCGTCCAATAACATATCTTGTTGATTCATCTACATATTCACCCGCTCTAGCCAATCCACTTCGATTATGAAATTCAGCAAAGCGATCACGAATACCAATCTTGCCGATATTCTTCATACCCTCATCAAATAAATAGACTTCCATGCGGAAGTTTTCCTCTAATAAATCCGTTCGCGTATCAAAAATAGCCTCCATCTCGAAGTCTTGAATTGAGGATGGAAGCTCTCTATAAATTGATGGACCATAGCCACCTCTTTCAGTAAATGGCGTGCCATAGTTATTAACGATAACACCTGTTCCGTCATGAGTATAAGTTCCATCACTGACACCGCCAACAGTCGGATCAACGAAACTTGAATTTACATCACGAGGACGACTTATCCAGTTAGATAGGTCAGTACTCGTTAATTGATAAATCAGCTGTTTAGCATCTATTACTGACACATCATCATCAGCTGGCTTCCCAATCATCATATATTCATCATGTTGGTTCTGTATCATGGCAAACGTAACTGGTGTTAATACTTCTAACTCAAAGATTGGTTTTGCTTCATGTGTGCCTTCATTCGTCACTGAGACGTAATCGGACGGGAAGGTGTAGGTTCTTTCGGGTCCGTATGCATATGGGCCCGGACATACGAAAGTAATCGTTCCTCGCCTTAGAGTTGCCATTTTCTCGAAGTCATCGATAGCATTTTCTACTACAGCATAATAAATTCTACCTGGTTCATCATCAAATTCTAATGAAACTGGCTCATTTGTAACTAACCACTCCGCAAGTTCATCTTTCTTGTTTAATGCATCCTGATCATCTTCAATTCGAAAACCTACAGGTTGATTAATTTTTAATGGTCTTATTTCGGTACTACTTAAATAGCCACCCGGATAACCTGGTACGGTTAATATATTTCTTGTTAGTGCTGCAAAAGGAGGCTTCGTTCGACCACGCTCAATATATAACCATTCTTTTCTGATTCCGTTAAATGTTAATGACTCATTGGGCAAATTTATCCCTCACCTTCTTATTCCTAACTTGAGTTTCTGTTATAAGTGGCTCTATTCCTCTAGCCAGTGATCGCGCATCTATTATTGTACTGTTATCTTTAGATAGAATAGCAGTCAATAATTCATTTTGTTCTAACGTTGCAGTCAATAATTCTTTTGTATAATCAACAACTGAGGTTTGTCTGAGAGATTGGCTTGGTACAGTAGTTTGCTTCCCTAATAACGCTAACAGCTTGTTAAACGAATTATTCCTTAAAGAGTTTACAATTCTATCTGCTTCACCATCAGGACTTATTCCAGTTGCATAACCAGGCATACTATTAAATGCTTTCATGATATTCTTAGTTTCTTCATTCGTGAAAACTTGATAACCCTCTGGGCGCTTATACATACCAAACTCAAGCATTTCCCATCGATTACCTAGCCGACCAAGTTCAGGACCTTCTTCACCCGCAAGAAAAGGACCACCAGGATGATAGTCAGTACCTTTTGCATATCGTTGATGTCCTCCACCACCGACTAGACCAATATTAGCTGAGTCACCAGGCTGAAACCCAGAATATTGCGCGTGGAATTTAACATTGACCACTCGACTCTGATAAATTGTTCTGCCGGCGACTTCATTAATATTTTCTAACTCGCTTTTAGCTGTCTGTAGTTTAGATATTTGTGTATTAATTTTATCTACTTGATCCTGATACTCTTGCGTGTTCAACTCACCAGAATACCGTAATTCATCTAGCTTTTCTTTTTCTTTAGAAAGAGATTCAATTTGTGTTTCAACAGCTTTCAGGCCTTGCCCTTTTTCATAATTTAAATCTAACTGAGACAAGATGATCTCTTCATACTTAAAACGCACGTTATCTAACTCAGCTAGCTCTTCTCTTGTTAAATCTAAATTCTCTTGATTTTTAATGTACTTATCAGTTAAACCTTTAGCTAGACGATCGAGTTCTTCTTCTTGGTGTTTCATTTCTCGTAACGTATCCTGTTCTAATGCCAAGCTTGTTTTCAAACGTTCAAGCTCTAAGAAATCTTTCGGGTCTTTAGCGTCAGCTAGATCATTAATTTGTTGTTCGATATCTCGAATAACTTCTTTTTGATTCGTTTGTTCCTGCATGTTTTTCTTTTGTTCATCTTGATTAGCAATACGTTCTTTATCAAGTTCTTTAGCTTCAGCAATTAATTTATTCAAATCACGTTGCGTTTGAGCGTGTTCGTTAATAGCGTCGTTTAACTGTTGTTGTACTTCTGCTTCTAAAATATTTCGTTGTTCTTGACTGTACTCTTTTAATGCTAAAGTATTTTCAGCGTAGGCCTCACCTTGCGAGCTGATTGCTTTTGAGGTTGCCGGTGCCTTCTCGATAACATCATCATTTAAATCAAGAAATTCTTCCATCTCATCGTTTGTAAATCCGCTTTTTTCGAGTAAATCTTCTTGCTCTGTCGTAAGTTCCTTTATTTTGTCTGGTGCATTCGTTTGCTGAAGTTCTGCGAGTATATCCATGTATCTCAACATCTCATCAGTGGTTAAAGCATTTTTATCTTGAAGTTCATCAAAACGACTAATCAAATCATCTGTTGCTTGTAATTCCTCTTGCATCGTTTCAATTTTTTCTAGGTTTACTTTGCTACTATCACGCATTGCATCACTAAGTTTAAAAATGCCATATGTTAAACCTGCAACACCTGCAACAGCGACACCGCCAAGACCGGCAACGCCTAAACTACCAATCTGGCCAAGTAAAGCTGCACCACCCGCTTTACCAAATAAGGTCGATAACGATCCACCAACTTTTAATAGACCGCCAACGCCTGAACTCAAACTTCCAAACGCAGAAATAGCAGGACCTGCAACTGCAGCTATCCCGCCGATCATGATAATATTTTTCTTACCTTCCTCATCTAACTCTTCAAACCATTGTGTTACGCCCTCGATACTATCCTTAACATCTGGTAATACTTCTCTCGTAAAATCAAGCAAAGTTTCTCCAACAGGTAGTAATACTTCTTTTGCTTCACGCCAAGTTGACTTCCATTGCTGAGAAATAGATTTCTCAGCATTCTTAGTCATATCGTCCATTGTTCCGTCTACATCTTCTAGACCCTCTCCGATATCACCAAGAGCATACATTGCTTCTGATTCTAAATCCTCGAATTTGGTACCAAATAGCTCAACACCTATCTGATTAGCAGAAACTTGGTCATCCATGCCTTTCAATTCTTTTAAGACGGCATTTGATACATCTTTAACGGTTTTATCACCTTTATTAAACTCTTTCCAAACTGTCTGAGTTTCTTCAGATAATTGATCCATCGCGTCTGATGTTGTTTTTGACCCATCTTTTACACGAATTTGGAATTCTTTCATGACATCATTGATGTAATCAAGGTTATAAACACCTGCTTCAGTACCTTTCTGCAGTAATTCAAAGTATTCTTCAGCTGAATAGCCCATATTACCAAACAGAGTGGAATACTCACTCAGATTATCAAACATCTCATTACTAAAATTAAGTCCGTTCTGTGCTCCTTTAGCCATTAAATCAAAGGCTTCATCAGCTTCAAGACCGAATCCCTTCATGATGTTATTTCCTGCTCGAGTGACTTCATTTACGTCTGATTCGAACGTATCAGCAAGTAAAAAAGCTTTCTCTGTAATTCGTTCTAAATCTTCATTGTTTAAGTCACGTATATTCTGTTTTGTTTGTAATAAAGCAGTATCAATTTCTTCTGCACTTTCTCCAAATCCGTTTTTATAAATATTTCGTGAGATATCGGTCAGTTCTTTGGTTTCTTCTGCAGTTAAACCCAGTGAGTTTTGTATTTTCACCGCGGAATCCTCATAGCTAGATGCGACGAGCCCCATCGCTGTTCCCATACCAATCACTGCAGGCGTGACAGTCTTAGATAAGGCATTTCCGACGCCTGATGCTTTGTCACCAAAATTCTTCATTTTGTTACCGGCATTGTCCAGGGTGTTGCCCAACTTTGTCCAATTAGAATTAGCGATGCGTTGTTCTTCTCTTAACTGAGATAAATCTTTTTCAACGCGCTCAACATAACGACTTAAATTGTTTAAAGCAGCGACTTGATTGTTATACTCTTTTGCGGCCTTTTGAGCTTCCTCTGAACCTTCACCATGTTCTTTTACCATCTTTTCATAGCTTTTTCTAGCGCTATCTGTAACGGCTTGTTGTACCTCTAACTTCTTGTTCAATCCATTTAACCGTGTTTCATATTTAACAATGGTTTTATCACTGCGATCAAATGCAGACATATTGGCTTTCATTTCACTATTTACAGTCGTTAATTGGGATTTTAAATCTTTTAGACCTGAGTTGATTTTCATCGTTTCTAAATCCAACTCAATGGATAGACCTTCAATTCTTTCTGCCATCATTTATCCTCCCTTCTTAACCGCCAAAAGCCTTGATAAGAGACTTTTCTTCTCTTGGCTTATTTTTATCTTGCATCAGTTGTACAACATAATGAATGGGCATATCGAGCACCTCGTTAATGTCCTTACCCTTATCCATTAATTTCAAGATGAGTTTATCTAAGTATTCAGCTTGCTTGGCGATAGAAAAATCCTCATCCGTTAATTTTTCTTCGCCAGAAAGTTTTTTGTTTCATCTGATTG
>NZ_FOXC01000059.1 GCF_900115605.1 Halolactibacillus halophilus | reverse complement strand
ACCTCAACATCAACGGGTATGGTTGGTGTTGATTTGAATGTGAATCATATCGCCGTCGCCAATATCAACGCCATAGGTCAATGTGTGGATGCCTTTACCCTTCCGTTTAACTTAGAGGGTAAAACCAGTGGACAGAGGGCGAAAATCATCGAAGCAGAGGTTATTGCCCTCGTTGACTATGCTGTTAAACATCATAAGCCACTCGCGATTGAAAACTTGGATACGACGCGGTCCAAAGTGTCGCGTCCTTATGGGAATAGGAAAGCCAATCGCCAAATGAGTCAGTTTGCTTATCAAAAAATGATCCTAGCGATCAAGTCAAGAGCCGAAAAAATGGGGGTGGCTGTCTATGTTGTTAACCCTGCTTATACCAGTCAAATTGGCAAGATGAAATATATGAAGCGACTCGGTGTGTCCATTCACATGGCAGCCGCTTATGTCATTGCCCGTCGGGCAATGGGCTTTAAGGAAAAACTCCCACCGATATTGTATTCACTTGTTCCAGAGCAGAAACAAGGTCTACATCATTGGGCGCAATGGGCGTATTTGACACGTACCCTGTCTTTTGTCAGAACCTATACGTTCTATCAGACAGAACGATTCGACCCAAGTAAGTTGTGCTCCTGGAGCGCACTATTTCCCCAACATGCTTTAACAGATGTTGAGAAAATAGGTTTGCGTCGGTTGGAAAGTAGAAAAACCTATGCTTAGTTGAACGAGCATGGGTCGCCTTTAGGGTGTCCTTACGGAATCCCCTTCCTCAAACATTCCTGAGAATGTTAGGTGGGGGTAGTTCAATTTCGTATAGCATGATGAAGAAAAGAATTGGAGAAAGATAGTACGTTATAAGGACAGGAAATAGGATAATTTCCTGTAGTTGAAAGCTTGGTACTACAGGATAAATCATGAGACAAATGCCTGCTGCATATATTGGATAGATAAATATATGATATGAAAAAAGGAATTGCTTGTTATTTTTCAATCGTACTCACGCCTTTCACTTTTAGTTACATAACGCAAGTATTGTAAGATTTTAGTGTGATGCCGTTAACATAATGTATCTACGTATAATTGTACATCTTTTCTTAAAAAAGTAAATAGAATGGAAAAAATTCATTATAAAATTAATTATGGAAATACATTTGATCCTTGGTTTAACTAAAAATAAGAGAAAGTAGATAGTAATTTAAAAGAATTTTATGCTCTGTTTACAATCGGATGGAATATTCATCTAATAATTTACAAGTAATGACCCTTATGTTACGATTGAACTGATAAATGAGACGAAATGGAGTGATAGTGATGGGGTTATTTGATGGTTTGATGGGCAACGCAACCGATGCGACAAGTAATGATATTGAAAAAGCAATTGGGCATTTATTGACGGACGGTGAAACAATCGAAGCGGGATTTAAGTTAATCCGTGATTTAATGGTATTTACGAATAAGCGTTTAATTATGGTTGATAAGCAAGGGGTTACGGGTAAGAAAACTGATTTTCACTCAGTCCCTTATCGCTCAATTTCTCATTTTAGTGTTGAGACTGCGGGTACCTTTGATCTTGATGCAGAACTAAAAATCTGGATATCTAGTGCACAGGCGCCTCTATTTGATTTACAGTTCAGAAAAGACGACAGTATCGCTAAAATCCAGCGACTATTAGCGGCACATTGCTTATAAGTCTTATTTAAGGAGCATTTCTTATGATAGTCATGCGAGTCATCATCATAATCATCCTTCTCATATTGGGCGCTTGGAATTGGAGTTCGAGGTCCGAATGGGTGCGTGATAAAATGGAAGAGTTCAAAAGAGACCAGCGGTAAATGTAAAATATATAAGAGTAAAATACCGGTTAATAAGAGGTAAATTAGAAGTCAGATTTAATTTATCATCTTTAATAGCGTGGATTTTAGAGAGAGGGTGAGTTAAATGTACTGGAAATTACGTCTACCACTCATGCTAGCCACCTTTGGTGTAGTGGCAGGATTATTTGACGGAATGCTTGCTACTTTTCTTATGAATGCTTCATATGTTGAAAGAAGCGCTAGCTATCTCACGATTGTTGGAATCATTATCTATATGTTAGAAAAGACAGGCATCAATGAAAAACGTGTACATGTTTCAATCAGTGTGGCAATTGTTCTCTTCGGTTTAATTTTCGAAGCGTTTATGCTAAGTGTTGCTTAAGTGTTAGCTGTATAAAAAAGATTCACCTAATTTAAACAAGCCAGCGGCATTTATTTATGCTGCTGGCTTGTTTTTTAATTTTTCGCAAACTCCCCGTCTATCTCAACGGTTTCATAAATATTAATGAAGGCTTTTGGATCATGCTTTCTGACAATATCTTTAATCGTCTTCGTTTCATAACGGGTAACGACCATCATCAGTAAATCTTTTTCTTCTAAGGTATAACCACCTTGTCCTTTAGACATTGTGATACCGCGATAAATTGAATCGATTAGTTCTCTTCGGATAGCTTCTCCTTCTGTTGTTACGATCTGCATGGTTAACTTAATGTGGTTCGTATGAATCGTATCGATCACACGCCCGGTTATATAGATGTTTAGCATCGTATAAAGCGCGATATTCCAGTCGAACACAAGTCCTGAAATTAAGACGATAATCCCATTCATCGCGGTTAACATTAAGCCTACACTCATATTACTGACGCGTGACACAATCATCGCAATAATATCAAAGCCACCACTTGAACCAGAGAATTTAAGGATAATACCAATTCCTAAACCAGTAATGACACCACCAAAAATGCTACCGAGCAATAAGTCTTCGGCTACATCGTAAATCGGTACAACATATAAGAAAAATGAGAGTGCGACAACAACTAAGAAAGTGCTTAATGTCACGTTCTTTCCTAAAAATATGTAACCAATAATAAAAATAGGAATGTTGAAAACAATATTAAGCAAACTTGTGTCAAACGGGCTAATCAAGCTGACTAAAATAGCCAGTCCACTAACTCCTGCGCTTAGGACACCGGAAGGAATCAGAAATAAATTAAAGGCTAAAGCAATAATCACTGAACCAACCACAATTGAGCTATATTTTTTTATCATAAGGCGTCCTCCTTCTTTCCTGCTTTTTAAATTTAGCAAATCTCCCCTCCTCGGTCAAGACAATTGACCATTCACGTTATTTTCTAAATATTAAATCACGTTCCTAATGAAACATAATAGATATTATGTTTCATTGTGAAAATACATGAAAACGTGGTAAAATAAAGGTTAAGTCATATATTTATCATTTGTTTATTTTTTCAAGGAAACATAAATTGACTTTTCGTTCCTACATATTTTAGCATTTTAATTTTAAGTAGATTGTAAAGAATATCGGTTTGCTAGATACTTTTTGAGAAACGAAAGACGGGCTATAGGTTTCATTATGATATGTGAGAAGGACAGGATAAATGTTGAATTTCCCTTTTTTTAGTGTGTTGTCAGAAGGCGTTTAAAGCGAATGAAATTAAATTTCACGTATCATTAATCGTTTATCGCGAAATAATTGATGACTTAAATAGATCTATTTTGAAAGGTTGTGAGAAGTGTGGAGAAAAAACAAATGGCCCCCTTTGTCTATTTAACAAAGGGAGAATATCAATACTTACTAGAAAAATTTGGGGAGTACCGTTTGAAAGAAAAAATCAAACAATTGAATCAATCAAAGATTAAACAACCCGAACGACAAGAATCGATTGTATCTGATTATCATGCCCTACTTAGCCGAGGCATGCAGACAGTGGAACCTATTCGTGATAAATTATTAATTCAAGCGATGAAAGATGAATTAAAACGAGAATCAGATAGAAATTACTTTTTATTTGTGATGGGAATTAACACTGGTCTACGAATCAGTGACTTATTACCGCTTCAAGTACGAGATGTTCGTGGGCAAACACATATCGTATTAAAAGAAAAGAAAACGAATAAAGCCAAACGCTTTTTAATTAATTTTGAACTGAGACAACAGATTGATCACTATACGATCCATATGGCCGATGAAGACTATTTATTCTCATCGTATAAGACTGGGTTGCCTATCCAACGGGTACAAGCCTATAAAGTGTTAAATAAAGCAGCGAGACGTGTCGGGATCACTAACTTCGGCA
The DNA here is from genome assembly GCF_900115605.1 of Halolactibacillus halophilus. Lineage (GTDB taxonomy): Bacteria > Bacillota > Bacilli > Bacillales > Amphibacillaceae > Halolactibacillus > Halolactibacillus halophilus. The sequence goes on along the minus strand of NZ_FOXC01000059.1, from coordinate 3,664 downwards.
CGCACAGTATGCGAAAGACATTTGGTTTTTGGCATTATACGATTAATAAGAATGTCGCGCTCTTACAAGACATTTTTAATCATGCCTCACCTGACATTACGTTAAGATACATCGGGATCAATCAAGATATCGTTGATCAAAGTTTAGCGAGTTTTAGTCTATAATAACTGTTGAAGGATTGAGTCAGATGTTGTAGCTTTTTCAGCATCGAATGTCAAAATATTTACCAGAAAGATAAATACTTAAATTGTAAATTCAAATGTATAAGTATTTAAGACACAAAAAAAGCTCTGAGCGCAAATACGACAGAGCTAAATAATCATAAAAAATACGAGATGGTGCAGGCACCTTCTCGCTAAAAACTCAAAAGAGTTTTTGTTCCTTATTTATATTATATATTTCATTTATAAAAATAGTTAATGGCTTTTTTTCACGAAGTCATAATGAGATGTTTGGATTTGGTTTGCTTTAAAGAATGCTCCTGTAATCTAATTCGTAATGGATGCTTTACTATATGCTTCCATCGGCCATTTCTCTAATGTGTAAGCCATCTCCCAGAATAAATATTCATATTGACAACTTTTTAAGAACAGATCCGTCCAACGTTCTTTTTCTGTGTCTGATGCAGTTTCCGCCAATTGGTCTAAGCGATTAATTTGTTCTTTGACGAGTGTCATAAACCAATCCGAATGATACGCCTGAATCCATGTTTGATAGACGGGTTCTTTTGGTGTTTTATGTTTTAATTGTTCACCAATGTCTGCATATATCCAGTAGCAAGGCAGAATCGCCGCAATAACGTCACCCAGTTGACCGAATTGACTGGCTCGGTACATATGTGAGGTATAAGCATAAGCAGTTGGCGCTGGTTCAAATGCTTGTTGTTCGCTTATTGAGATGTTTAATTGTTCCATAAAGGTCCGGTGAAGATCTAGTTCTGCTTCATAGGTACCTTGGACGTGTTTTGCCATACTGTTCGTTACTTCTAATGAATCTGCTTTTGCGGCAGCTAATGCTTGTGTCTTTGCAAAGTGACTTAAATAATACGCATCTTGCAGAACGTAGTAACGGAATCGGTCGAGTGGTAAGGTGGAATCTCCCAGTCCTTGTACAAAAGGATGCTCGAAACTAGCCTGCCAAATTGGATTGGCCTTTTGTCTTAATTCATCTGTAAATGTCATACATCTCTCTCCTTTTTCAAATAAAAACACCACCGCTAAATAAGCAAGTGGTGTCGATCATTGAATAAAGAAAGTCAAATCTCGTCCCACTTCCCTCCGCTAGCATCAACTAGATCAGGTTCAAAGGGTCAAGGCATTCGTTGCCAATCTCAGTCACAGATCAGTGACTCCCCTAGTGGTGTTTCATTTAATTGTATTTTGATACTGTTACTGTAACATACTGACTATTAAAGTCAAGGGTTACTTCATTACTTTCCAGACATCATTGGCGTAGCTGACTGGGTCTTCTACTGGCAAGCCTTCAATCAGTAAGGCTTGGTTGTATAAAACATTTGTGTAAGTCTCCATCATATCCTCATTTGATTGGGAGGCTTGTTTGAGTGACTTAAAGATATCATGGTCCGTGTTTATTTCTAACACTTTCTCAGCTTTTACGCCTTGATTCTCAGGCATCATACTTAATACTTTCTCCATCTCAATCGAGATATCACCTTCATTAGACAGGCAGACAGGATGTGTTTTCAGGCGTTTAGATAGACGGACATCAGCCACTTTGTTTTTAAGGATGTCTTTCATTTGATCGAAAATCGCTTGGTCTTCTTCAGAAGCTGTCTTTTCTTCCGCTTGATCATCCTCAAAACCTAAATCACCGCTTGAAACTGATTTAAATTCTTTTTCATCGTGATTCAATAACATTTTAATCGCGAATTCATCAATATCATCGGTGAAGTAAAGAATTTCATAGCCTTTATCTCGGACGATTTCCGTTTGCGGTAATCGCTCAATGCGTGCATGTGACTCACCTGTTGCATAATAAATGTATGTTTGATCTTCCTTCATGCGTTCAACATATTCACTTAAGGTTACAAGTTTTTCTTCAGTTGATGAATAAAACAGAAGTAAATCTTTTAAGGTATCTTTATTTTGACCAAAGTCACTGTAAACGCCATATTTTAATTGACGACCGAAAGCTTTGAAGAACGTTTCATACTTCTCGCGGTCATTCATTAACAATTTCTTTAATTCTTGTTTAATTTTCTTCACTAAGTTTTTCTCTATCAGTTTCAACTGACGATCATGTTGCAGCATTTCACGAGAAATATTTAGTGATAAGTCTTCCGAATCGACAAGTCCTTTTACAAAGCTGAAGTAATCAGGTAAAAGTTCAGGTGCTTTGTTTTTAATTAAAACACCATTTGAGTACAACTCTAATCCTTTTTCGAACTCTTGTGAGTAATAGTTGTATGGTGCTGATTCAGGGATGTAAAGAATGGCTTGATAACGAATATTCCCATCAACACTCACGTGGACATGTGTTAGTGGATCGTCATAACCGTAATGTTTTTCTTGATAGAAATTTTTATAATCATCATCGGTTAATTCAGCCTTATTTTTCTTCCAGATTGGCACCATACTATTGATCGTCTTTTCTTCAACCACTGTTTCGTACTCATCTTCTGTGTCTTCTTTTAGTTTTTCTTCGGTAAGATCCATTTTAATTGGGTAACGGATGAAATCCGAATACGTTTTAACGATGTCTTGAAGTTGACGCGTATCTAAGAATTGTTCAAAGTCATCATCTTCTGTTGATTCTTTGATTGTAAGTGTAATTGTTGTCCCTACATCTTCTTTATTTGCTTCTTCGATAGTAAATCCTTCAGCACCTTCAGAGTACCAATGATAAGCTTGTTCTGAATCTACTGCGAGCGATGTCACACTTACTTTGTCAGCCACCATGAACGCTGCGTAAAAGCCGACACCAAACTGGCCGATAATATCAAAACCATCTTTAATTTCATTATCTTTCTTAAATGCCAGGGAACCACTTTTTGCGATGGTTCCTAAGTTTTGTTCTAACTCTTCTTTTGTCATACCAATCCCGTTATCTGTAATTGTTAAGGTACGATCGTCTGAATTTGTTTCAATCTTAATGTAGTAATCCGATTGATCAAACGTTATCTTCTCATCGGTAAGTGCACGATAATACATTTTATCCATCGCATCACTCGCATTTGAGATTAATTCACGTAAAAAGACCTCGCGCTTTGAGTAAATCGAATTAATCATCATGTCTAATAATCGTTTTGATTCTGCTTCAAATTGTCTAACTGCCATATGTTATTCCCTCGCTTCTTAATTTATTTTCTTATGTATTAGCACTCGATGACTTAAAGTGCTAATATATATTTTTTAACATATTTTTCACCCTCTTGTCAATCCTTTCATCTGGTATTCGCTTATCTTTCACCTTATTAAAATAGAAAAAACCACACCAATCGGTGTGGTTAGCTCTCGTATTGAATTAATTGACTTGGGTATAGTCAATGTGACGTTTCGCTTCTGTTTCTTTTTTCAAGTAATTGTATTGGTCGGATAATGCGTCAAACCCGGGAGTTTGACACTTCATTTCTTTAAAAGCACTCTTAAGCCTTGATATGGCTTATTTTTTATGTCAAATTTCGACTTTAATTATTGAGTACTAT
>NZ_FOXC01000060.1 GCF_900115605.1 Halolactibacillus halophilus | reverse complement strand
CTTTTACCAAACTTTAGCGCTTGTGACATCCCTATCATATCTAAATCTTCAATCACAACCGCATCATAATTTGTTACTAATGCTTTTGATTTATGGTGAAGGAAATTCTTACGCTGATTGGCGACCTTCTCTTGAATTTTAGCTACTCGAATAAGTTGTTTGTCCCAATTTGAAGAACCTTTCTTTTTACGAACATGAGGGAAATCCTTCTTAATGAGTCTTGAACTGGCACTTTTATAGGCATTGATGAATTTTGATCATTCACTATTTGGTTGTGCTTTGAACAAAATATGAACATGGTCAATATCGTGATGCCATTCGACCAATGTGATATTATATTTTTCACTCAATGACACAAATTTATCTTTGGCATAGTCTGAAATCGTATCATCTATGACTTTCCTTCGATACTTCACGACTAATACAAGATGGTAATACATTGAGAACACTGAATGATTATTACTGTCTAGTTTCACTATTACATCAGCCCTTGTGTTTTATAAGACTGATTATATCATATTGAGAATAAAGACAAAAGAAAAAACTTTGGGCTATCTCCCAACCGACATTCATCTCCCCCTTACCGTTGGGCTACGCCCTTCACACGCTTGAAGAGGGAGACTTCTTTCTGAAGTACGTTAAAAAAGCTATCACCCTAAAGAATAGGAGCGACAGCTTTTATTTGTAGTTTTAAAAAAGTGGATACATTAAGAAAGCTAAGATAATCCCTGTCAATCCACCGAAAAACACTTCAATCGGCTGATGACCGAGTAGTTCTTTTAATTCTTTTCTTCGCTCATATTCCTTCTTTTTTGTCCACACTTTGGCTTCGTCTACAAAGTATTGAAAGTCTTTCACTAACATATTTAATACAATCGCTTGTTCACCAGCTTGGCGACGAATTCCAGTGGCATCAAACATAATAATAATACTAAAAATAACAGATGCTGCAAATAAGCCTGAAGTAACACCGTGTTCAATACCAATACCTGTTGTCACAGCTGTTACGGCTGCTGAATGACTACTTGGCATGCCGCCTGTACTAAAGGCAAGACCAAGTTTAAATTCGCGTGTAGCAATGAAATGAATCGGTACTTTGACGCCTTGAGCGAAAAAAATCGCAAACAAAGCAGTCATTAATGGAAAGTTATGAAAGATAGTCACGCTTGATCGATCCCTTCTGTCTCTGTCGATTAATATTTTCTAGTATAACATAGCGTCAATATGTTCGTCACCGAAATGATTTTAAGCTAGAAAAACACTTACCCCAATAAAATCATAGGGATAAGTGTTCATGTTTGATAGGTGTCAAACTAAACTATTGAATAACAGCGTCTAATGCAACAACAATCATGTCATTAAAGGTTGTTTGGCGTTCCTCTGCGGTTGTTTCTTCACCTGTTAAAATATGGTCGGATACTGTAAGAATAGAAAGTGCTTGGCGGTTATATTTTGCTGCCAGCGTGTAAAGAGCGGTTGTTTCCATTTCCACGCCTAATACTTGGTAATCTGCTAATTTATTAAATAAATCTAAAGCATTATCGCGGTAGAAGCTATCGCTCGTGAACACGTTACCAACGCGCAGTTTCAATCCTTTCTCTACACCGGTATCATAAGCTTTTTTTAGTAAATCAAAGTCGGCGATTGGGGCATAATCAATCCCGCCAAATGTCATCCGGTTCATCTGGGAGTCGGACGTCGAACCTTGTGCGAGAATAACGTCTCTAACTTTGACATCTTTCTGTAATGCGCCACATGTACCAACGCGTACAAGCTTTTGGACACCGTATTCTTGCATCAGTTCGTTAATATAGATAGAGATAGAAGGTACCCCCATACCTGTTCCTTGAACAGATACTTTTTCACCTTTATACGTCCCAGTGTAACCTAACATGCCGCGAACCTCGTTATAACACACAGGGTTCTCTAAAAAATTCTCAGCGATATATTTTGCGCGTAAAGGATCCCCTGGTAGTAAAATTTTATCTGCAATCTCACCTTGTTTTGCTCCGATATGAGTACTCATAATTTAACAGCCTCCTTGGTTCATTTGATAAGATAACGTTATCATAAAAAAACTAAAAAGACAACTGAAAATCCGAACGTTAACTAGAAATAAATGTAAGTTAACGAAATAAACTTAGATAATTCTTACTAAAAGAATGAAAACGTTATAATAAAGCTTGTAAACTTATTTATTTCATGGTAAATTTCGTATATAATAGTATATATTCATCATCATCCGTGATGAATGAATTTATGAAGATGGGAGGAATCATAGTGAAAGAACAAACGTTTACAATTACTGATGACACAGGTATTCATGCGCGTCCAGCGACATTGTTAGTGAACAAAGCAGGACAGTACGAATCACACGTGGAAATGCATTACAATGGTAAAGCGGTTAACTTAAAATCAATCATGGGTGTTATGTCTTTAGGTGTACCTAAAGGCGCTGAAATAAAAGTCACTGTTGAAGGGTCTGATGAAGACCAAGCAATAGAAGGCCTTACAGCTGCAATCCGTGAACAATTAGGCGAATAATTTCTTCGCATACTAAAAAAAAGAAGCAGACGCTCGCTTTAGCGGTTCTGCTTCTTTTTTATTTTTTTCTACTTATCCTTAGCCTTTTCTTCAAGTGCTTGGGTCAACTTGTTTAACGCTTCTTTGACATAAGCTGTTGGGCTAGCAATATTCATCCGCATAAAGCCGCTCCCATTCTCACCAAAGGCAATGCCGCTATTTAAACCAAGGCCTGCGTCTTGTTCCATCCACGTTTTTAGCTCATCGTGGCTCATAGCTAGACCATTAAAGTCGAGCCAGAGTAAATAGGTACCCTCTGCTTTTGTAACAGTTACACCATCATATGGTTCAAGCGTTGTTTCAACGAGTGCTTTGTTGGTTGCGAGTAAGTCTGTTAACTGATTAAGCCAATCTTCGCCTTTAGTATAAGCTGTTTCAAGGGCGACAATCCCAAGTGGGTTTAACATTGTAATGCCAAATCGAACGAAGGCATTCTTAATTTGTGTGCGGATCTTCTTATCAGGAATCACCGCGTAAGAAATTTGTAATCCAGCTAAGTTAAATGTTTTTGTTGGTGACATCAAGGTGATTATTTGATTATTTGTTGCTAAATCAAGGGATGCAATTGGTGTGTGCTTATGACCAGGATAAATGAGATCCCCATGAATTTCATCTGCTACAATTAAGACATTATATTTTTCTGCAAGTTCAAGTACGCGCTTTAACTCTTCTATTGTCCACACACGCCCAATCGGGTTGTGAGGACTGCAAAGAATCATCATCTTTACACCTGTTTTAAACTGTTCTTCTAAATCGTTAAAGTCCATCGTGTAATGACCCGCTGTATTTATTAGAGGACTGGTGACGAGTGTCCGGTTGTGCCGTTTAATCATGTGATGAAAAGGATGATACACCGGTGTTTGGATTAAGATTTTATCTAACTCATCTGTTTGGGTTAAAATCGCCATATGAATGGTTTCAAGAACCCCTGGGCTATAGACGATTTCATCTGATTGAACGTAAAAGTTATGATGGCTTTTGACCCAATGAATCACCACTTGATTGAGTGCTTCATCTGTGAACGTATAACCAAAAATACCATGGTTGACCCGCTCTTGTAGTGCTTTTTTAATGGGTGATGCAACTTCTAAATCCATATCGGCCACCCATAGTGGCTGAACATCCTCTGAACCGTATAATTCTTCTACTTTATCCCATTTAACTGACCGAGTGCCTTTACGGTCAGAAAATGTATTAAAATTTTCCATATATGTAGCCTCCTCATAATAACTATTCAGTATTAGGTTGTGTAGCATTATAACATAATTCACTTTGTAAGTTCTAACTATTTGTTGCTTATTCATCTATCGAAAAATCGCTCAATAAAGTTAAGGGTAAATGCTTGTAAAAATAGGGGGTCATGTGGTAAAATCAATAATTGTGTATAAACGCTATCGGTAAATCCAATGACAGTATGTCGTTTTAGATTTGTCAAAATTAAATGAGGAGTTGTAATTATGTCAGAAAAATTCACTGAAGGTCAAGTATTACAAGGGAAAGTTACGGGTGTTCAACCTTACGGTGCATTCGTTGCATTAGATGATCAAGTACAAGGTTTGGTTCACATTTCAGAAATCACTCACGGATTCGTTAAAGATATTAACGATCATATTAAAGTGGGCGATGAAGTAAATGTTAAAATTCTTTCAATTGATGAAGCAAAGAACAAATATTCTTTATCAATTCGTGCAACTGAAGAAGCACCAAAACAAAAAGCACCGCGTAACAACAATAACAAAGCGAAGCAATCTTATGCCCCTCAACAAGAGGAACAAGGATTTAACACGCTTAAAGACAAGTTAGAAGAATGGTTAAAGCAATCTGGTAAAAATAAATAAGTAGAACGAAAGAGTAGGACAATAGTTCCTGCTCTTTTTTATAATCCATAAATGGCAGAAGTCACGACGATTATTGACTACACCTAAACCCAAATTAGCTGAATGAATGTTCACTAGCCGTTGTCGTTATCTCTGATTTTTCTGATAATACTGACGTTTTTTCATTCCGCGCGTGATTGTACTTGATTTCATAATGTTTTTTAGGTAAATTAGAAGAGAAGTTTAAATTAAAAAGTGGAGGGATAATAATGACACACGTACGTTTTGAGTATGACAAAGCTTTAGCTTTCTTTGGCAAGCATGAATTAGACTATTTAAAAGAACCTGTTAAATTAGCGCATGATATGTTACATAATAAAACAGGTGTAGGGAATGCCTATTTAGGATGGATAGACTTACCTGAGAACTATGATAAAGAAGAATTTGCACGTATTAAAAAATCAGCGGACAAAATCAAATCAGATTCTGATGTATTACTTGTTATTGGAATTGGTGGTTCTTACTTAGGGTCACGTGCTGCGATTGAAATGTTAAATCATTCATTTTACAACCTTCTTGATAAAGAAGACCGTAAAGCACCACAAGTCATCTTTGTAGGTAACAGTATCAGTTCAACTTACATGTATGAGCTCTTTGATTTATTAAAAGATAAAGATGTGTCAGTTAACGTTATCTCTAAGAGTGGAACAACCACAGAACCAGCCCTTGCTTTCCGTGTCTTCCGTAAGTTCTTAGAAGATAAATACGGTGTAGAAGAAGCGAAATCACGTATCTATGCCACTACAGACCGTGAAAGAGGTGCACTTAAAACGCTTGCGACAGAACAAGGTTATGAAAGTTTTATTATTCCTGACGATGTCGGTGGACGTTATTCAGTATTAACTGCGGTTGGTTTATTACCAATTGCGGCAAGTGGTGTGAACATTGATGACATGATGGAAGGGGCTCACCAAGCGCAAGTTGACTTTAGTGAACCAGACTTAGATAAAAACCCTGCCTATCAATATGCAGCTGTACGTAATGTCCTTTACAATAAAGGGAAGACGATTGAAATGCTGATCAACTACGAACCAGCCTTACAATACTTCAATGAGTGGTGGAAACAATTATTCGGCGAGAGTGAAGGGAAGGACTTTAAAGGGATTTACCCATCATCAGCTAACTTCTCAACGGACCTTCACTCATTAGGTCAGTACGTACAAGAAGGACGTCGTGATATTTTTGAAACAGTACTTCACGTTGAATCACCACGTCACGACTTAACCATTGAAGAAGATAGTCAGGACTTAGATGGCTTGAACTACCTTGCAGGTGAGACTGTTGACTTTGTGAATGAAAAAGCTTATCAAGGTACTCTTTTAGCTCACACTGATGGTCAAGTGCCTAACTTAGTTGTTCACTTACCAGAATTAAATGCTTATACATTCGGTTATGTAGCGTACTTCTTTGAAAAAGCGTGTGCCATTAGTGGTTACTTACTTGGTGTGAATCCATTTGATCAACCAGGTGTTGAAGCATACAAGAAGAACATGTTTGCTTTACTTGGTAAACCAGGATTTGAAGAAGAGAAAAAAGCGTTAGAAAAACGTTTGTAATCTTGTTATTTAACAGTTTAAATCAAGGTGTCTTAGGGCGCCTTGATTTTTTTCGTTAAAGCAGCGATACTATTCAAGAGGGTTATCTTATTCGGATAAGCGAAAAAAGAAAACAACGAATAAAAGTTACAGGAGGCGTTATAATTGACGTTAGAAAATCAAGATTTTTTAATGACTTTACTTAAAACGCCATCTCCGTCTAGTATGGAAATGGCGATTCAAAAAACGTGGATCAACTACATGAAACCGTATGCGGATGAGATCATTACTGATCACGCCGGTAATGCGATTGCAGTATTAAACAAAGACGCAGACTTTAAAATTTTACTTGCGGGGCACTGCGATGAAATTGCGCTCGTCATTAACCGGATTGATGACAATGGCTTTTTATACTTCGATAAAATGGGCGGTGTCAATCCAAAAGCGGCGATTGGCATGCGGGTGAATGTTTTAGGCTTTAATCAAACTCTGACCGGTGTAATCGGCGTGAATGCCCAGCACCATGGCGGGATCAAAGGTGACTTTGACGTAGAAGACTTATACATCGATTGCGGAGCTAAATCAAAAGAAGAAATCAGTGCGTTTGTTCAAATTGGTGATTTAGCTGTCTATGATCGTTCACCTGATGTATTAATGGACCGTTATATTACTGGACGTGGTCTTGATAATCGTACCGGGCAATTCATTGTCGGAGAAGTGTTGCGCAAACTAAAAGGAAAAGATTTAAATGTTGGCGTGTATGCGGCGAGCACGGTCAATGAAGAAACAAACATGGGCGGAGCTTACTTTGCAGCAAGTGGTATTAATCCAACGCTTGCGATTGCGTGTGATGTCACTTTTGCGACAGACTACCCGCACGTGAATAAAAATAAATACGGAGATGTCACCCTTGATGGCGGTCCAGTCCTAGCCAAAGGTGCGCCGATTAACCGAAAAATCAACCAGTGGTTAGAAGCGGCCGCTAAACGTTTAGATATGGATGTGCAATATGAATTAACACCACGGATGACAGGGACAGATGCCGATAAAATGCGGTTAACGAACCAAGGCGTGCCGGTTAGTTTAGTTTCATTACCGCTACGTTATATGCACTCACCTGTTGAGACGGCGAGTATAAAGGATATTGAAGAAGAAATTGATTTAATCGTCGATTGGATTCTTCATATGACGGGTGAAGAGAATTTAAATCCATTAGAAGATGAATAGATAAAAACCCTGCCTCAATCATGATTGTGGCAGGGTTTTTTACGAATGTGTTTAACGTTTAAAATAGACTTTAGGTCACTAGTGTCGCATAAATATAATTAGAATATGCTGAACAACCTCCAATTATTTTTGGTTCTTTGTCAAATGGTGTTGGTGAGAAGTTTTAACCAATAATTTCAAGTTTATATTTCACATGTTTCGGCTCTTTTTATGCAGCTGAAACATG
>NZ_FOXC01000061.1 GCF_900115605.1 Halolactibacillus halophilus | reverse complement strand
AATATGCCGGCGTTGATTTTATCTGCGCTTAAACTGGATATTTTCGCATCGTCTATTGACGCATTAGCTATCTTTGCATTGGTGATTGCTGCATCAGCAATCTTAGCAGAGTCAACAGCTAAATCAGCTATCTTTGCGTTAGTAATCGCGGCGTTTTGTATTTGACCTGCGCTGACAGCCAACGTACCTATTTTAGCATTAGTAATAGCACCATTGGCAATATGTGCATTTTGAATAATACCACTACTTATGAGTGTAGTACCATCCAACTCAATTAAAGATGCTTTAATTCGTATGCCTTCTTGCGAAAGATTTAGGCTTGATACAATACCGTCCACATCAACTTTAAGATCAATCTGGTTAGACATAGTGGTGATACTACCTTCTGCTATAGACATTCGACCCGTCAATTCATTTACTTCTGTCGTAGTCGCACGCTGTGTGATCGCCAACTCGTTTTGTTCGATAAGAGTTGTATGGTTAGATATTACCAAAGCATTATCATCTATCTGTGCTTGTACGTCTTCTGGTGCTGGTGTCCAGTCTGTTGCTTTGTTGCCTTTTTCAACCTTAACTTCAACTTCTTCCTTAGTTCTTCCATCTAAAAAGTTATTTCTAAAAACAATTCGCATAAAAGCGATTCTTTCATCATTAGGAATTTGAATTGTTGTACCACCTGACATATTACCGTAATCACTAATATGCACTTTATTAATATCATAATAAAAGAGTTGGTCAGTTCTCACAGGCGACACATAGTAAGTGGCGTTCAACTCAACTGGCATAAAACCACTTGTTAATGCTCCCGTTGAAGGTAACGGATTACCAGATGCCCACGCAAGTAATGTATCCTCAAGTGCGTCTTTAATAACAAAATAGTTCCTACCACCAATTTCTATGTCACTTATAGCACTCTGCACATAAGTTGCATCAACTTTACTTCCAAGTCCTAACTCATTTTGATAAATTCGCGTTTCGTGTGATTCAAGATTTGTGACAATTCCATTTATGTCGGTCTGATATTTTGTTACACTAACCACGTTGTCAAATTTATTATCTAATTGCGTTATAGTGTAGACGCTATTCGCATCTGCTTTACTTAACAATTGTCCATCTACATAAGTTAAATCAGCCTTATTAGCAATGTCAGTAAGTAACTCATTTTTAGTAGATGATACTTCACTATCTGTATATTGCTTAGCATCTTGCTGAATTAACTCCTTTGCTTGTTGAGATAATTGTTCAAATGTCACTGCGCCATCTGCAATTGTATTTAACTTACGCAACTCCGCTGCAATACTCTCACCAAACAAAATATCATCGCTAATAACACGTACAGTCGATGCGCTTACCTGGGCGCTAAATTCTCCTGGTGTTCCCTGCGTATTTACAGCACGTATGCGATAGTACCAAACTTGATCTGTTGCAACCTCGTGATTAAAACCACTGACTCGACCACGATATAATAAATGTTGACTGTCTGGTATAAAGTCCATGACTTGCGAGCCGTATACTTCATAGCTGTTGATATAGATATGACTATCATAGTCCCAGTGTAACTGTATTGTTTGAAATCCCCCGGTTGCCGAAACATTAACTGGTGTGCTAGGCTTCGTATTCGGAAAGTTTTCGTTATTAATTATTGGATGGTCCCATTTTCCTCTATCGCGATCAATTGTTTCTTCTAATTCTCCAATGCGGTCATCATCTAACTCTAAAAACTGTCCCATCTCAATAACCATTGTTTCTTCAACATCTAATATGTCGTACTCCATAGCTATGATTCGTGTTTGTATTTCTACTGGTCTAGCAAAACGTCTATCGATTGCTTGAGCAGTATCACCCAAACTCACCGTTTCATTAAACAAATCCACTGACAATCGATAATTTATGGCGATTTGACTAGCTGAATCCTGTAAATAGTTCCAAGTAGCTTGCAATAATTCTGATGGATCGTCATAGTCTTGATTACTGTATATGCCAAAGCGATGCTTTGTTCCGTTTTCATAGCCTAGTTGTGTTAATAAATTAGGATCACCAATCCACTTTTGACCTAACGGTTTATCTACTGGATCACCATTTACTATGGACCACTCAACATCCTCAAAATCAATATAGCGTGTGTAACCATCATTTTCAGTTTGTAGACTCGCACCACGCCCATACAAAGCTGTTTTAGGGTAACTAAGTATAGTCCTACCTATCTCTGTCGTGTTATGGTCGATTTCAAATCGTTGACCAATATCCGCCCCGAATCGTTGAATTAGTTTAATTTTGCAAGCAACAATCTCATTAGTCTCTTCATCAAACACTACAACGTCCTTAACTTCTCCACCCCATGTGTTCTTTGTTTTCCAAATAGCTTCTATACTCGTGAGATAATAAAAGTTTGTTGACGATAGACCTAATGATATCTCTACTTCACCAATCCAACGAGTACCTTCTAATGCGGCATTTAACGCTTTATCTGCAGTGCTATCAATAAATCGTCTATCAACAACAATATGATCTGTTAATTCCGCTAAAAATACAGGCTCACATGTTGCGGTTGTTTCAGGACCATCTAAAGTATCAATATCATCTAATTCGCGAATAACCATCATGCGCCAATCGCCTTCATGATCTTTGAAAACAACCTTGTTTTCTTCTTTTACATGTTTCACGTTGTCGTGATCTGATTCTATTGTGAAAGAGAAAGGTTCTGCGGGCACATTATTTACTTCCATTCGATAATATGCACTTAACAGACCTGTGTCTTCACTTAGAATAGATATGAGTTTTTCGTCTTGACTAAAAAGATATAACTCTGACATGATCACCCTCCTTTCCTATATGACGTATCGAACTAATGAAATCTTTCATCATAAGTTAATGTACAATCATGACTCGCACTAATGTCAATTGTTCCTGGTTGTAACAACTCATAATTTGTTTTTAATCTCACTGCACTCCTTAGATCATGGCCATTCAACAAAACTTCGCGTCCATCATATTTTATAACGAGGTTATCTCCTGCTATAAATTGATAGCCTAAAAGTACATACAAACCTTGATTTGTGGTTAATTCAAAAGAACTTGTATTTTGAGTGAATGTTACTTCTACTATCCAAGGTGTTTTTTCTTGGCCGACAATGTTATCAGTTGTTGTTGTACTAGTAACATTAATTATTTCTTGTTGTCCCAGCGTTTCTTTAGCAACAAATGACAATGTCCCTTCTCTTAACCAAGCTATTTTTTCTAAGTCTATACCCTCTTGTAAAACTGCAAGATAGATTCTCCCTGGTTCATCACTAAATGATAGTCTTGTCCAATCGTCTGTGACTAACCAATTTGTTAATTTTTCCACTACTTCAATATGTTTTTCGTCTGTTTTCGTCTTAAAACCGATTGGTTGTTGTATCGTTAATAATCCCCTATCATTTTTTCTTATTCTATAACTACTACCGTTCTTTCTGATATCTCTTTTAATAGGATGGAAGGCTGATTTTGAACGTCCGCGAAGTAAATATATATCATTATTGATTTGATCATTAAAAATCATAATTGGGTTGTTCATTACGGTCTTCTCCCCCTTTTAAATTGTTTTCTTGCTTGAATACTGCTTATAACTGGTTCCAATTGCTTGCCGTCTAAGTAGGTATGATTATCTTTAGACAGAATAGCAGTCAATAATTCATTTTGTTCTAACGTTGCAGTTAATAGTTCTTTTGTATAATCAATAACTGACGTTTGTCTGATAGATTGATTAGGTACAGTAGCTTGCTTTCCTAACAACGCTAACAGCTTATTGAAAGAATTATTCCTCAAAGAGTTTACTATTCTATCTGCTTCACCATCAGGACTTATTCCAGTAGCATAACCAGGCATACTATTAAAGGCTTTCATGATATTCTTTGTTTCTTCATTTGTGAAAACTTGATAACCTGCAGGGCGCTTATACATACCAAACTCAAGCATTTCCCATCGATTACCTAGCCGACCAAGTTCAGGACCTTCTTCACCCGCAAGAAAAGGACCACCAGGATGGTAGTCTGTACCTTTTGCATACTCTTGATAGCCACCTCCACCAACCAAGCCGATGTTTGCTGAGTCGCCTGTTTTAAAACCTGAATATCTAGCATGAAACTTAACATTAACAATGCGACTTTGATATATCGTACGACCAGCTATTTCATTTATGTTTTCTAATTCTTTTTTAGCTGCATCCAGCTTAGAAATTTGTTCTCCTAACTCCTTAGCTTGGTCTTTATAAGCTTGCGTGTTACCGTCATTTTCTCTACTTAATTCGATGTATTTTTGTCGTTTTTTCTCTAATGTTTCAATTTCACTCTCGACGGTTTTTAGTCCTTTACCTTTTTCAGCATTAATGTTTACTTGTTTAAGGATCATTGCTTCATATTCGCCGGCTAGATCATTAAATGCTGCTAGTTCTTCTTTGGTATCATCTAAAGATTCTTTTTTCTTTGAAATAGTTTTATCAATCTTAGAAATTATTTCTTCATGTCCTTCTTTTTGACTAACTAAAAGTCTCCGCGCTTCTTCCTCTTGCAGCAACTTTTCACTTAGCTTTAAACGTTCTTCGCCTGATAATGTGCTCATTTCTTTTTTGATGTCCGCAATATCTAAATCTTTTTGTTTAAGTTCTTCAGAAAGTTTATTCAATTCATCAAGCCTAGTGGAGCGATCACTCTCTTGTTTAGCTATTTCAATTTGCAAATCTTTTTGCTTTTCCAAAGCAACTTTATGATTATTCAATTCCTCGGTGATAGCATCATAAGTATCATTCATAAGCCTATTTCTCTCTGCTTCATTTAAATCTTCGAGTTTTTCTAAGACGTCCGCATAGGCATTTCCTTGATCAGAAATAACTGACGAAGTTGCAGGTGCTTTTTTCACAACTTCTTCATTTAATTCTAAAAATTCTTCCATCTCTTCATTTGTTAACTTTGACTTTTTTAATAAGTCGGCTTGTTCATCTTTCAATTTTTCTATTGTCTTTTCGGTTTTAGCTTCTTTTAGCTCATCAGAAATATCCATGTATCTGAGAATTTCATCAGATGAAAGTTTATTTTTCTCCTGTAACGCACCGAATTTTTCAATAAGTTCATCAACAGATTCAATTTCTTTTTTTCTCGTGTCGATTGAACTAAGTGTATCTTCTAAATTCTCCTCCGTCGCTTTACTTAACCCATAAGTAACGGCAGTCAATCCAGCGACTCCAGCGACTGCCATTCCAACTGGTCCAGTCAGCCCTAATGCGCCAAGTTTACCAAGTAATGCTGTTCCGCCTGCTTTACCTAATAAAGCCGACAGCGAACCACCAACTTTTAATAGTCCACCAATACCTGAGCTTAAACCTCCAACTACAGATAAAACAGGACCAGCAGCTGCGGCAATACCACCAAACATGATGATATTTTTCTTACCTTCTTCATCCAATTCTTCAAACCATTCTGTTACACCCTCAATACCATCTTTTACATCCGGCAATACCTCTCTCGTGAAATCAAGCAAAGTTTCCCCAACAGGCAGTAATACTTCTTTAGCTTCACGCCAAGTTGATTTCCATTGCCTTGATATCGAGCGTTCTGTATTCTTAGTCATATCGTCCATTGTTCCGTCTACATCTTCTAGACCATCTCCGATATCTCCAAGGGCATACATCGCTTCTGATTCTAAATCCTCGAATTTGGTACCAAATAACTCAACACCTACCTGGTTAGCAGAGACTTGGTCATCCATGCCCTTCAATTCTTTTAATACCGCATTTGATACATCTTTTACAGTTTTATCACCTTTATTAAATTCCTTCCAAACTGTCTGAGTTTCTTCAGATAATTTATCCATCGCATCTGACGTTGTTTTAGACCCGTCTTTTACACGAATTTGGAATTCTTTCATGACATCATTGATGTAATCAAGGTTGTAAACACCTGCTTCTGTACCTTTCTGCAGTAATTCAAAGTATTCTTCAGCTGAATAGCCCATATTACCAAACAAAGTGGAATACTCACTCAGATTATCAAACATCTCATTACTAAAATTAAGTCCGTTCTGTGCCCCTTTAGCCATTAAATCAAAGGCTTCATCAGCTTCAAGACCGAATCCCTTCATGATGTTATTTCCTGCTCGCGTGACTTCATTTACGTCTGATTCGAACGTGTCAGCAAGTAAAAAAGCTTTCTCTGTAATTCGTTCTAAATCTTCATTGTTTAAGTCACGTATATTCTGTTTTGTTTGTAATAAAGCAGTATCAATTTCTTCTGCACTTTCTCCAAATCCGTTTTTATAAATATTTCGTGAGATATCGGTCAGTTCTTTGGTTTCTTCTGCAGTTAAACCCAGTGAGTTTTGTATTTTCACCGCGGAATCCTCATAGCTAGATGCGACGAGCCCCATCGCTGTTCCCATACCAATAACGGCGGGTGTGACAGTCTTAGATAAGGCATTTCCGACACCAGATGCTTTGTCGCCGAAATTCTTCATTTTGTTACCGGCACTATCCAATGTATTCCCAAGCTTCGTCCAATTAGAATTAGCGATGCGTTGCTCTTCCCTTAACTGAGATAAATCTTTTTCAACGCGTTCAACATACCGACTTAAATTGTTTAAAGCAGCAACTTGATTGTTATACTCTTTTGCGGCCTTTTGTGCTTCTTCCGAACCTTCGCCATGCTCTTTTACCATCTTCTCATAGCTTTTTCTAGCGCTATCTGTAACGGCTTGTTGTACCTCTAACTTCTTATTTAATCCGTTCAGACGCGTTTCATATTTAACGATGGTTTTATCACTGCGATCAAATGCAGACATGTTAGCTTTCATTTCACTATTTACAGTGGTTAATTGGGATTTTAAATCTTTTAGACCTGAGTTGATTTTCATCGTTTCTAAATCTAACTCAATGGATAGACCTTCAATTCTTTCTGCCATTATTTATCCTCCCTTCTTAACCGCCAAAAGCCTTTATAAGCGACTTCTCTTCTCTTGGCTTATTTTTATCTTGCATCAGTTGTACAACATAATGGATGGGCATATCGAGTATCTCGTTAATGTCTTTACCTTTATCCATCAATTTTAGGATGAGTTTATCTAAGTATTCAGCTTGCTTGGCGATAGAAAAATCCTCATCCGTTAATTTTTCTTCGCCAGAAAGTTTTTTGTTTCATCAGATTG
>NZ_FOXC01000062.1 GCF_900115605.1 Halolactibacillus halophilus | reverse complement strand
TTAGATTATAATCAAAAATTTGCGATGCGTTGCCATCGCGGCTTTAAAAAAGCTAAACCAGAAATTATAGAGATGTTCGAAGAACAGCTAGCGAAGCAACAAAGTACGCCATCCTTGACTGTGTGACGTGTGTCGTTATGAAGAACAATAGGCGGATCGGCGAAATAATGCTTTATCTAGCACCATCCGCTTACGGGATGGTATAACGACACAAGTGTTTCTAAGTTCTCATGGGGGCGGGACCCCGAACCCACCCCATGAATCACTAAGAAACAGCCCCACAATCAAGGACAAGCAGCTGCGCTGTGGCTGAGCGTTTAAATATATTTCTAATTTTATACAGTAACTCTGGAACTACAATGGAGAGGTTTACACAAAATTCTTGACACTACCAAACATATCTTGTCTGTTTTTCTAAATACGATACCTAGTATATATAATTATATCACAAACCCCTAGTGATTTGCTTGCAACATCTCTGTCTGTTGCGATACACTAGCCTAGATGAGGTGAAAGAAATGATACTAATGCAAATAAATCAGCTAATGAAGCGTTTCGGCGCTGAAACTATTCTAGACAATATTAAACTAGAAATCCAAACAAAAGACCGGATTGCTGTTGTTGGACGTAACGGTGCGGGAAAATCAACATTATTAAAGATTATGGCAGGTGAGTTATCTTATGATAATGGTGAGATTCACCGAGCGAAAGAAGTGTCGCTCGGGTATTTATCGCAACATACCGGGCTTGAATCAACCGAAACCATCTATAATGAAATGCTTTCGGTGTTTGAATCGTTAATTAATGAAGAACGCGCATTACGCCAAATGGAACAGAAAATGGGGGATCCTGATTTTATTGAAGATCAACCAAAGTATCAACAACTATTAAATCAGTATGACCAACGTCAAACAGATTTTAAACATGATGGGGGATATCAGTATCAATCCGATATTCGTAGTGTGTTACATGGGATGAACTTTTATGCATCAGATTATGAGACGCCTATTCATACACTTAGTGGCGGTCAAAAAACCCGACTTGCTCTTGCAAAATTATTACTACAGAAACCTGATATTCTCATATTAGATGAGCCCACAAACCACTTAGACATTAAAACATTAACTTGGCTTGAAAACTTTCTAAATAACTACCCCGGGGCCATTGTGATCGTGTCGCACGACCGTTACTTCTTAGACAAAACCGTTAACACAGTCTATGAACTCTCACGTACGCAGTCTAAAAAATATCACGGTAATTATTCGTACTACTTAGACCAAAAAGCGCGTGACTATGAACAAGAATTAAAATCATTTGAAAAACAACAAACAGAAATTAAAAAATTAGAAGACTTTGTGCAAAAGAACCTTGTCAGAGCATCCACAACCAAACGTGCCCAGAGTAGGCGTAAACAACTTGAAAAAATGGATAAAATGGATTCACCCAAAGGGGATGAGAAAAGCGCACACTTCGCGTTTGATACAGACAGACGCAGCGGCAATGATGTGCTAAAAATTGAGGCGCTTGATTTTTCCTATCCTGATGATTCGACACCTATTTTCGAAGATGTCTCTTTTCATGTTAATCGAGGTGATCGCGTTGCACTCGTTGGTCCTAATGGTGTAGGTAAAACAACGTTACTAAAAATTCTTGTCGGAAAACTTGCGGCTGCTAGTGGCGATATTCAATACGGCGCAAAATTAGACATTGGTTATTATGATCAGGAACAAACCGAGCTTAACCCAAGAAAGACAGTATTAAATGAACTTTGGGATGATTATCCGATGATGAATGAAAGGGATATTCGAACGATCCTCGGCAACTTTTTATTCAGCGGTGATGACGTGTTAAAACCTGTCCACGCTTTAAGTGGGGGCGAAAAGGCACGCATATCACTGGCAAAATTAATGATGCAAAAAGCCAACTTATTGATCCTTGATGAGCCAACAAACCACTTAGATTTAGATAGTAAAGAAATTCTTGAAGCTGCTTTACTCGACTATCCAGGAACGATTATTTTCGTTTCACACGACCGCTATTTTATTAATGAAATAGCAACAACGGTTATTGAACAATCGAGAAACGGCGCGACGGTTTATCTAGGTGATTATGATTACTTTGTCGAGAAAAAACAAGAATTAGCCGACATGCACGCACTCACAAACAAAGAAAAAATAGATACTTTTACAAAAGAAAAATCAAGTTTTGAAGAAGAAAAACAAAAGAAGCAACAAGACCGTAAAAGAATGCGTCGAATTGAAGAAATTGAACAATTAATTAGTGAGTATGAAACAACAATTGAAAAAAATGAAACCTTGTTATGTGAACCGGAAGTCTTTCAAGATCATGAACGCGCCCTTAAATTAACAGAAGAAAATCAAACACTAAACCAGACCATTGAAACACTAATGGAAGAGTGGGAATTATTACATCAAGAAGAAACATCTTCTTGACAGAAAAAATCATTTGTCACAAATGGCAAATGATTTTTTGTTTTTATCTAAGAAAACCACATAAAAATTATCCACAGATAAAAAAAGCGCTATAATAGTTATCAACTGACTTATTCACACTATCCACAGATTTTCATCGTGTTATCCACTTTTTTATGCACAAGTCCATCATTGATATACCGTCTATTGAAAAAGTTACCCACATTTCACTAATGAGTTGTGGATAACTTCTTTAATTTATCTCTTGCCGTACTGTTCTAGATCTAATCCTGGATTCGCATTTAGATCAAGACCGCTAAATGCTTGTTTTTGATAATCATTAAAGGCTACGGCTCCGATCATGGCTGCATTATCAGTACATAAAGCTAGCGGCGGGATAGATAAGTTCACCTCTTTGTCACTAAATTTTGCACGAAGTGCCTCTCTTAAACGACTGTTAGCGGCCACACCACCAGCGATGATGACTTGTTTCACGCCATACTCAACACTCGCTCGATAAGTCTTGTCAACGAGCACTTCAACGACACTTTCTTGGAAGCTACAAGCGATGTCTTCTTTTTTTAATTCAATTCCTTTTTGTTTCGCATTGTGCACCGTATTAATAACCGCAGATTTCAATCCACTGAAACTAAAATCATAACTGCCCTCTTCTAGATAAATACGCGGTAAGTTAAGTGTATCACTTCCTAGTTTTGCGAGTTTATCCACATGGGGTCCACCTGGATAAGGGACATCGAGTACTCTCGCCACTTTGTCATATGCTTCTCCGCACGCATCATCTCTTGTTTCCCCAATGACCTCATACACCCCATGTTCTTTCATTATTACAAGTTCCGTATGTCCACCTGAGACGACAAGACACAACAGTGGAAATTGAAAGGGTTCTATAAGCTGATTGGCATAGATATGACCCGCAATATGATGGACGCCAATTAGCGGTAACTGATGACTAAATGCCAACGCTTTTGCGGTTGCCACGCCTACTAACAGCGCCCCAACTAAGCCAGGACCTTCTGTCACAGCGACAGCATCAATGTCCGCCATTGTTAGTGACGCTTTTGTTAAGGCCTCTTCCAATACTTGCGTCATTTGTTCGACATGATGCCTTGACGCAATCTCAGGTACCACGCCACCAAAGCGTTTATGACTGTCTATTTGTGTCGCGACAACTTCACTCACAATCGTATGACCATCTTGAATAATTGCGGCGGCTGTTTCATCACAGCTTGTTTCAATTGCTAAAATATTTATTTGATCTGTTTTTATCATAATTCCACCCACATAACAATGGCATCTTCATTATTATCGGTATAGTACCGTTTTCTGATGCCAGCTTTTTTTAGTCCAAATGATTGATACAACTTTTGTGCTGCTACATTACTTTCTCGTACTTCTAAAGACATTAATCGCCCGCCTTTTAGCAAGGCTTTATTGATTAAATATTGAAACAGCATATGACCGTAGCCCCGCGTTCGCTCACTCGGTAACACGGCAAAATTGGTCACTTGGATTTCATCAAAAATAATCCAAGCCCCGATAAAGCCAACAACACCTTGATTATTTTCAATGACATAGTAATGTGCAAACTTATTCTCTGTTAGTTCTTCTTTATAAATATCGCGTGACCAAGGGGTCGGAAAAGATAGCTTTTCTATTTCAGCAACAGCATCAAGGTCTTCCTCACGCATCAGTCTCATATTAACGGTCATATTGATCCGCCTTCTGCTTTTCTAACCATTTTGCTTCAGCTTCTACTAAGCGTAAATAGTTTGGTACGAGTAAATGTGGGTCGGTTGGTGCTAAGTCTTTTCCATACTCGGCTAGTAATCCAGCGCGCATAAGATGATGGCCCTTCGGTTTGAATTGAGCTCGTTCCCCTAAACGCTCTCTGATAAGTGATTGAAATGTGGCTAAATCTGGACTAACAAATGTTACTGGCTTGTTAAGGGCGACTAATTTTTCAAGCCACTCGTCAATCATGATGTTCACTTCAGGTAATACTTCATTACCTTCCTTATCATAAAGTCCAGCATAGACAAGCCCGCGTCTCGCATCAAGAAAACTACAGACTAAATCATCACCCGATGCTTGTAAGCTAAGGGCACGTAAACTTGATACACCAACAACAGGAATATTTAATGTCCAGGCCATTGTTTTAGCTGTCGACAAGGCGATTCTAACCCCTGTATAAGAACCCGGTCCCATACCAACGACAATTTTCGTTAAGTCTTGTGGCGTAACTTTTGCCTCTTTCATGATGCGATCAATCGCCGGCATTAATCGGGTGGAATGCTTATTTTTATTTTTTGAACTGTACTCTTCAATAATTTCCTGATTGTTGTGTAAACTCACACTTAACACATCAGTTGATGTATCCATAGCTAAAATCATATGTGCGGGATCTCCTTTATAACATAATCAAAATAGTCACTTGTAGATGTTAATGTAATAACACGCCGATCGCTATCATCTACCTTGTTAATAGTGATATCCAGTCGTTCATCTGGTAAAAACGAAGCAATATACTGTGGCCATTCTACCACCGCTACCCCATCACCATAAAAATAATCATCAAAACCTATGTCCTCTTCTTCATCTTCGAGACGATAAGCATCGATATGATACAACGTTTTTTCACCTTGATAAACTTTAACAATGGTAAACGTTGGGCTGTTTATCGTCCGTTTAACGCCAAGGCCAATACCGAGCCCCTTCGTAAATGTCGTCTTACCAGCACCTAAATCACCACTTAAGGTCAGGCAATCATTTGGTCTGAGTAGTAAGGCGATTTTTTCAGCTAAACGCTTTGTTTCTTCTGGTGTTGTTACCTGATATGTTTTTTCTGTCATTAATTTCACCTAATTTTTATGGGTATAACCCGTTTTTTTTAATCGTTTTAGTGTATCATGCTGTTTTAGATACACACGTTGATTTGTATGTTCAGCATCTTTCACATACCCAATCTGACAGAGTGGTAAGTGATGCTTGCGCGCTATTTCTACAACAAAAGGAAAGTCTTGTGTTGAAACCGTTCCTAGTAGTTCAAAGTCTTCGCCACCTGAATATTTATAATCGTGAATAAGCTCATCAGGTAGAATATTCATATCCGGATGTACCGGTACTTGATCATCATCAATAATTAATGTTACTTGTGAAGCTTTAGCAATTTCATTTGCTTCACTTGCAATCCCATCGCTGACATCATTTAATGCTACGCGTTGTAACGGTGTCAAATCCCTAGCGAAATCGACCCTAGGTGTTGGTTGTTGATGCCGATGAATGAAAAAATCCCGATCAATCTTATCTAGTTGATCATTATACGGCTGACGCTTGTATTCATCTAATAATAAGCCAAGACCGAAACGACTGTCACCTAACGTACCTGTCACAAAGACAATATCGCCATCTCTCGCATGACTTCTTAATCTAGCCTTATCTTTATCTACTACACCATGTATCGTCACTGAGACGACTAATTGATCGCCTGTGACAGTGTCTCCGCCGATTAAATCCATATGATACTGCCGACTTAACTGATCCATGCCTTGATAGATTGCTTGCAGTTCATGATTTGAATAATCTTTTGGGACAACGAGCGAAATCATGTAAGACGTCGGCACGGCCCCCATAGCAGCCATATCACTGATGTTTGCGGCTAAAGTGCGGTAGCCAATATAAAAAGGTGGAACCGTTTCTTTTGAAAAGTGAACCCCATCAACCATCGTATCCACAGCGGTCACAAGATCATGATAAGAATGCCTCAGTATAGCGGCATCATCACCAATGCCTTTAATGACACTACTCTGGCGGTAATACTTTTGTGTTATTGAATCAATAAATTCAAATTCATCCATCATAAACCGTCCTTCATTTACATATTTGCTACAACCATCATAGCAAATATTCTAAAAGAAATCGAAGATTTCTCTTAGATTCATCTCAAAAAAGACATAAGAAAAGCTCGGCTAGGCCTCGCCCTTTTTGGGCTAGAGGTTAGCCGAGCTTTTCAATTCTGGATTTTTATAAGTGATGCCATGAAGGCTT
>NZ_FOXC01000064.1 GCF_900115605.1 Halolactibacillus halophilus | reverse complement strand
ATCATGCCATTCAGACACAAATGAACCTGAAAGATAAGTTGAGATATGGGAAGCCGATGGGATGGTCGCTTGAGGACCATGGTGACTACTATATCGTTAAATGCTTAATTGATGTACCGGTTTCACCCTATTTGAATACCTCAACATCAACGGGTATGGTTGGTGTTGATTTGAATGTGAATCATACCGCCGTCGCCAATATCAACGCCATAGGTCAATGTGTGGATGCCTTTACCCTTCCGTTTAACTTAGAGGGTAAAACAGAACTTAAATGTACCGGTTCTATTTGGTACGGCTGAAAACGCTGTATTTAATCAACTATTCGCTGCATTGATTGTGTATGTTCTACTGAAATTCCTACATACACACGGAAGCAAAGGAGCCTACTGTAAACCTTTGTCCTTCACAGGCTTTTTACGCCTGCTTCTTTGTGATGCCTTGCCGATAGAATGGCGCTTAGAAATCAGGGAATTAGCGAAATGGCAGCAGAAACTCGCGACTGGTAATATGTATAATTATGGCTAATCAACACGCGTGTTCAGCTTGGATATTAAGGGCGATTTTTATAGTATGAGATATAGACAAGTGAGTTCCCTTTCAAGCGTTAGTTTTGGTCGACTTCAATTCTACAGAGAAACTCACTTTTTTTATATTTAGGAAGAAAAAAGAAGCTAGCGAGTTATTTTAGTGAGCAATCTCTGCCCTACTTAAAATCCCTTCACCAACACCAAATATTATACAATTAATGATTTGTCTGTGTTGTCTTTAGAGTAGCTTTTTAATCTCATCTTCAAACGCTTCTGGTTCTGTTTTTGGTGCGAAGCGACTGACGACGTTGCCGTCTCGGTCGATGAGAAACTTCGTGAAGTTCCATTTGATTGCGCCGCCTAAGATGCCCGATTGTTGTTTGGTTAAGTACTTAAATAGCGGGTGTGCATCTTTTCCGTTGACGTTTATTTTACTAAACAGGGGAAAGGTGACGCCGAAATTAAGCTGGCATGCTTGGCTGACTTCTTCGTCTGTCCCAGGTTCTTGATTTAGAAATTGATTACTCGGGAACCCTAAGACGACAAACCCATCGTCTTTATATTTTTGATACAGGGTTTCAAGACTGCTAAATTGATTCTTTAAACCACATTTTGTTGCGGTATTGACAATTAAGATGACGTTGCCTTTATAGTCCTCCAGTGATTGTTCTTTATGATCGATTGTCTGAACATTAAATTCATAAATACTCATATTTTCCCCTCCGTGTCATATATTGATCTTCATCTGATTTGTCCCTGGTCACGCACTGGTACGAATTAATAGCGCAAGGGCCACTCCTTGTGTATACCCTATTATTTAAAAAGCTAATCAATGATAAGCGGGTAAATAGCAGATATGAATCAGGAGAGGGTGATAAGGTTTAAGGGCGAGATAAAAGGGCTAATTACATAATGATAACAGTAATCGGTTGTAAGTTTTTAAAAAATAAATGAGGTGAAGAAAATGGCTGTACAAGTAACGCTCCGTCCACTTGAATATGAAGATTTAGCTGATGTGAAACGGTGGTATAATGACCCAACTACGTTAACGATGATCGGACACACACCGAAAAGTTTAACAGCGATTGAAGAGATGGTTGAACAGATGGAACAAACCGGCGCAGAAATTTATGTGATTGAATCTCGTCAGCATGAAAAACTAGGGTGGATTCACTTAACATCGATTAACCAAAGCCACGGGAGAGCTGAGATTGGGCTCGTGTTAGACCGAGAGCATCAAGGGCAAGGACACGGGGAAGCGGCGATGCTGCAGATGTTGTCGTATGCATTTGATCATTTACGCCTTAATAAAGTGTATCTCACCACACGTGGTATTAATGAAAAAGCGAAAGGGTTATATGAAAAGTTAGGTTTTCAGATTGAAGGGACGTTTAAAGATCACTGTTTTGTGAACGGAAAATATTATGATACGTACTTTATGAGTTTGTTTGAATCCGATTGGCGTCATTGATATACGCCCAGCTAGTTATTAATAAGCCATAGCCAAAATTCTCATTTGGATTTTCAATACAGTTATTTTGCAGTTCAAAAAGAAAAAAATGAGCGGTCATCCTTTGTGTTATAAGGGTTGACCGCTCATTGTATATTGTAAAAATACGTAGCGAATTAGATCGCTTGTTTCGTTTCTTGTTCAAGGGCCTGTAAACGTGCTGCCACGTCAGCTTCCGTTAATTCGTGTTCTTCAACATAACGGTTACGTTCATGCACACGGCATTCATGACTACATCCACGTAAATGTTTATGTTCATTTTCTTCTGAACAAATAATTTGTTTGTTGCACTCAGGATTGGCACAATTCACGTAGCGTTCACAAGGTTTACCGTCAAAGTAATCACGACCAACAACCACGTGTTCTACTTGGTTAATCGGTACACTGATCCGTTCATCGAAAACATACATCTGACCGTCCCATAATTGCCCCTTTGTTTCTGGGTGTTTCGCATAAGTCGCAATCCCGCCGTGTAGCTGATTCACATTTTCAAAGCCTTTTTGAAGTAACCAACCAGAGAATTTCTCACACCGAATCCCGCCGGTACAATAAGTTAAGATGCGTTTACCTTTAAACTTCTCTTTATGCTCATCAATCCATTGCGGTAACTCACGGAATGTATGAATATCAGGACGCACTGCCCCGCGGAAGTGACCAAGGTCATACTCATAGTCGTTACGGGCATCGATGACAATTGTATTCTCATCTTGCATCGCTTCGTAGAAATCTTTCGGTTCTAAATAATTCCCGGTAATTTCGTTAGGATTAATATCCTCAGCACCGAGTCGTAAGGTAACGAGCTCAGGACGAGACTTGACTTTCAGTTTTTTAAAGGTATGACCTTCTGATGAGTCAATTTTAAATGGCATGTCTTTAAACATTGGATGCGTGTTCATGTACTGAATATAACGCTCCGTATCTTCTTTTGTTCCTGAACACGTGCCGTTAACCCCTTCGTGAGAGATTAAAATCCGTCCGAGTAAATTAAAGTCCGCACAGACACGTTTGTGTGCTTTGGCGAATTGATCCGGGTCTTTAATGTCAACATAGTGATAATACAGTAATACTTGATAATTTTCCATTTCTTAAAACCACCTATTTTTCGTATTTGCAAGATACGGATGTAGGGGTAAATCAACTTAGTCTCTTGCATCATCCATTATAATGAAATATGCATACTTTATCAACCTTTAAGTTGTTAAAAGTGGCGAGGCAAAATAAACAGTCAGTCTCATGCTTTACAAAAGATGTTGTCATCTACTACACTTATCGTATAGAAAAGAAGGTGAGATAATAGTGGATGCCTATGATAAAAAAGCACAAGAAGAAGCGGTGATTAAACATTACCAACAACAAGAAGAGACAATGATTTTATTATTTTGTCAGTGGTGTGTGAATCACGATTTAGACCCGGCCACGTTATACCAAGAAGCCTATCCGGCCCAACTTGTCCCGAAACAGTTAGAAGAAATCAATGAACAAACGGTTGGAAAAGAGGAAGGCCTTGATGTCGATACTGCGTTACTCATTGACGTGATGAGCCAGTTTAGTAACAACGATTTAGCTTTTGTCGTGAATAACTATGATGAACAGCTGAAGCAGAAACAAAAGAAATAACAGTTCAGTCCCAGAAGTTGATAAGACAAAACAAGCTCCGAGCACAACAGTGCCGAGAGCTTGTTTTGTCACTTGTGTTGTAGGGTCGTTAGATGACGTATACGCTTGTTAGGCGTTGTTGTAAAGTAAGTAAAGCGCTTGTGTGCCTAAGTCCTCGAGCCCTTCAGCTGCGAGCTGTTGATACATCGATAAGGCAAGGCTTAAACCAGGTGCATCAAGCCCCATCTCCTCAGCTGCTTCTTTAGCGATTGTCATATCTTTAATAAAATGTTTAATATAAAAGCCAGGCGCTGTATCCTGTTTAATCATTCTAGGGGCGAGATTATCAAGTGACCAACTACCGGCAGCTCCTTGTGAGATGCATTCTAACACACGAGTAGGATCTAGTCCTGCCTTGTTAGCGTAAAGCATTGCTTCTGTTACCCCAATCATATTTGATGCAATTGTGATTTGGTTACACATTTTTGTGTGTTGACCGGACCCGCTTTGTCCTTGCAAGATAATGTTCTTACCAAGCAGTTCAAGTAGTGGCTTGGCGCGATTAAAGGCCGCTTCTTCACCACCAACCATAATCGTTAACGCTTTGTTTTTAGCCCCAATGTCGCCACCGGAAACAGGCGCATCGAGTGATTGTAATCCGCGCTTATGAGCGGCTTGTTCAATTTGTTTACTTAAGGCTGGCTTTGATGTTGTAAAATCAATCAATAGACTGCCTTTCTTTGCTTGTTCAATAATCCCATCTTCTCCGAAGTAAATCGCTTCAACGTCTGATGGATAACCGACCATTGTCATTACACAATCACTTACGACACTTACTGATTTGACATCATCATGCCAGTAAGCCCCTCGTTCGATTAAGTCCTCTGCTTTACTTTTCGTCCGGTTATAAATATGTACTTCATAGCCTGCTTCAATTAAATGATGGGCCATACTTTTTCCCATCACACCAGTACCAATAAACCCGATTGTTTTCATGACTACCCCTCCAATAAAAGTTTTGTTATGATTATTCTAGCTAAAAAGAGAGAAAAATGCGATAAATGAGAATCTTAGGGGGGATTTTGGTGAGTTGGCACGTGAAAACATTTCAAGAATTATCACCAGATAAGTGGTACGAGATTGCTAAGCTGCGTTCTGATGTCTTCATTGTGGAACAAACAAGTGCGTATCATGAATTTGACGATTTAGATCAACAGAGCCTGCATCTCTATTATGAAGATGCTAACAAAGTGGTTAGCTACTGTCGCATTATCCCAGAAGGGTATGTCTATAATGAGGTAACCATTAGTCGCGTCATTGTAAAGAAAAGTCATCGCCAAATGGGGTTAGGGAAACAGTTGCTTAAACGCGCAGTTGAGATGGCATCAGCATTTAATCTAAAGCCAATCCAAATTCAAGCGGAACAATATTTAACCGCATTTTATCAAAGTTTTGGTTTTGAAGTTATTTCAGAACCTTATCTTGACTGTGATATTTACCATGTTGATATGATTAGGAGGGAAACGGATGTTTCAAGTCAAACGCTTTAATGAGTTAACGACAGACAAACTGTATCAATTATTAAAACTAAGAGTCGACGTCTTCGTCGTCGAACAAAACTGCCCTTATCCGGAAATTGATGGACTCGATCAAGATTGTCTCCATCTCTTCACTGAAGAAGCGGGCGTCATTACCAGTTATTGTCGCCTGATTCCACCAGGTGTTCTGTACAATGAGCCTTCCATTGGGCGGATTTTGGTCCATCAAAATTATCGTGAGAAAGCACTCGGACGAGCAATCGTGAGTGAAGCGATTCGGGTAACTAAAGAAGCGTTTAACCGCGGGGATATTAAAATTCATGCGCAAGTGTATTTAGATGATTTTTATACTTCTTTTGGTTTTAAACCTGTCAGTGACGAGTATTTAGAAGATGGAATTTTACATGTGGATAGAGTGTTATCAGAAGATGTGAAAAAACAGTAATGAAGGTAGTGATTGAAAGGTATAAATTTTAAAAAGATAAAATAGAAGGTTGTATAATATTTGGTGTTGGTGAAGGGATTTTAAGTGAGACAGAGATTGCTCACTTAAATAACTCACTAGCACCTTATTTCTGCCTAAAT
>NZ_FOXC01000065.1 GCF_900115605.1 Halolactibacillus halophilus | reverse complement strand
TGCTTAGTTGAACGAGCATGGGTCGCCTTTAGGGTGTCCTTACGGAATCCCCTTCCTCAAACATTCGTGAGAATGTTAGGTGGGGGTAGTTCAATCGAAGGCAGTTATGCTTACGCAAAAACATCAAAGAAAGGTGCAAGTGTTGTGCGTGTGATAATCTTTTCTTTGCTCATTGGTATGAGCGGTTTGTTTTTGTATTTAGGTTACATGATGCGAGATAAAACCACAATGATGTTTGTCTTCTACTTTGTATCTGGATTGTTTGTTGCTTTAACAATCCGTCTTTTGGTTGAAATTAAAAGAAGAAAGCCTTAAAAAGATAAGAGGGAAGAACTATGAACCGGCAATTGACATAATTTTTTACGCAGTCTTTAAAAAAATACGTCATTAGAAGAAAGAAATAATATTATTAACAATATTATTAAAGAGCGATAGGAATAGAGTGTTTTTAAAAATGTAAATGAGAATGTTAAAAAATATGTAACTATTACTGGTTTATCTTTTTTAATTTTCTTTGGATATACTACCTCAGAAGATACAGACTTAAACGACAAATTCGCTAATCAACTCTCGGTTAATGTGATTGAATCACTATAAAATGAGTCTGAATATCCGTTATAATTTTTATAATAACAATGTGATAGACTTGCACTGTGCGGTGGACTTTTCGTGGTTAGGTGTCTTGTAACTGTTAAAATGAACTTTTTAACACAAAGCCATCATTTTAAAAATATGGTTTCGCTCTGAATTTTATACATACTTTACTTGAATGATTTTCATAATTGTGAGGCCTCGTGGCGGTTGTAAAGCAGAAATCCTATGCTTAGTTGAATGAGCATAGGTCGCCTTTAAGGTGTTCTTATGGATCAAACATTCGTGGGAATGTTAGGTGGGGGTAGTTCAATTTAGATGAGCAACTAATTTCGCAAGAAGTGTTAGACCTTGGTTATTGGTATATCAGGGTCAGGATACACGGATCACTAGACATTCAAACCTCAGCCGAACATAAGACAAACAAAACAATATACGCCGCATCATAAAGAGATGCGCACTTTATTATGAGAGGCTAGCATGCTAGCCCGTATGAAAGCGCTAGATGTTTTCATCATCTGGTTGCCGGGCTCGATTAAATGCGATCAGAAGGACAATCAAGTGACAATAAGCTAACAGTATTGATATAAGTATTTAAAATACTAAGGAGTGATAGTCCGAGTTTTCCTCTTTAAAAAAATGCACAGTTTTGCGTTGATATACCAACTACAATCGAGAGATTTACACAGAATTCTTGACACTATCACTCATATCATATCGATCTTTAGTAAATATAATACCAATATAATAAGTAACTAGATGAAAGCTTGTACGGAAAGGTAGGCTAATAGTATGGTGGAAAATTATTTGAAATGCGAACTATATGATTTGGTAAAAAATGATTCTGTAATTTTTGAGTATATTCAAATGGACATGTTAGATGGCATGTGGTATTGGGATTTAGAACACTCTGAAAATGAGTGGCTGAGTCCAAAGTTTTGGAAGACGCTTGGCTATAATCCTGAAGAAAAGAAACACTTGTCTTCTGAATGGCATGATATTATTCACCAAGAAGATTTAAAGTTAGCAACAGAAAGTTTTCATAAACATTGTGAAAATCCAAATCACCCATATGACCAAGTTGTTCGTTATGAGCATAAAGAGGGGACAACAGTCTGGATGCGATGCCGTGGACTCGTCATCAGAGATGAATTCGGTCGGGATAAGCGCATGTTAGGCTCACACACGGATATCACCGATTCTAAAAAAGTTGAGAGTGATTTGTCTCGGTTAACAAGAGAATATGAAAAAGTATTTAACGGAACGCAAGATGCGATGTTTTTAATGAAAGTTATCTCCAATAGCCACTTTCAATATGTGAGAAATAATTTAGCCCATCAAAATAAAACAGGGTTAAAGTTAGAAGATATTAGAGATAAGACGCCAGGAGATTTGCTTGGTGAAGAAGTAGGAAAGATAGTATCAGAAAATTATCAAACAGGTGTTAATAAAACATCCGATATAAAGTCCAAAATAATTTCAAAGAGGAATTCCATTTTATTCACCAACCTACATTATGGTTTTAAATCTGTATTTATATATTACCTTTACATAAGTATGACCTATGGCTTAACACTGTATTTCTCTTCAGATAACCTTTCATTTGATAATTTAAGGTTCATTTATATAATCAAGAACATTATTATAAAAAATCTCTATGTATTATCTTAAAAATGAACCAGGATATTACTTATAAAGCGAAAGATAAACCGCCAAATTATTACCGATTTATATTTATAAAGCAAGAAAGCACTTGAAAAGGTTTTAAACAAAGCCGTGCGTCAGATGTGAGGCATCTTCCGATTCTTGATACCTTCACAAGCCAACCTCGATACAGGCAAAGTCTCAGTCCAAAACGCGTGTAAAAAAAAGTCAAGAGAGGCTTCAGTATTATCTGGCTAAAAATGAGTGGCAAGATCAAACGACATGTCAAAACAGAAAATGAAGATTATCGACATACTGAGGCATTATTAGATGAGGGTTAAAGGTTGGATGTGCAACGTTCAGAAATTATTTTCGAACCATCATGAAGAAAAACAAGGAAATGTATTCTCGAAAAAAATCTTTAATACGAAAATTGAGTTGAGTTTGATTGAGGGGAAATCAAGTTAGAAATAGCAGGAAAAATAACGCCTTATTTACTGGCGGTATTTACTTTTCCTTATAATAACTATCGTTTTACCTGAATGTATAAATCAGAGCCTATGTCTGAGACAGGCCCCAAAAGAAATAAAAAATATCTACAACCATTAGTATATCGGAAAACAGAAAGAATTTCTAGAGTCACTCTATTATATCCATCAGCATCAAAACATCCTCTTCACTTGAAGTTGACGCGACAGATAATGATATTAGTCTACAGCTAAGTGAAAGATAGAGGAGAAGGCAGAACGTGACGTAAGAACAAGATAGAGAAAGATTCGTGTATCGAATTTCATCCAAAAGATATTATTAGATGGACGTTTATTTGCCTGCTAAGCACAAGCTGATAAATTGTTCATAATTTTCATGATAACGGTTGTAATGACCTTACAAGGACTTAAAATAACTGTTTAAGACAAGCTAAAAACGCCCAATAAAAAAAGACTTGCCCTAAAAAGCGACTAGTCTATTTTTATCAATCTTTTTATCAGTTTGTCATAATTGAACTAAAAAAAACACCGTTCTTGTTATGGCAAACATTGATTCTAAAAAATGTGCTAAATTATTTAATTATTCGATATTTCCCGATGACTGGCAATTCTTTAACTTTTCCGCCAAACCCATTTATAAGGCCTATAACAAATAAAATTAATACGAGTACTCCAAAGGGTAACATTAGAAGCCAGCCTATAACCGGAATTACACCTAATATTATATTTCCACCAACACCTAAAATAAAAAGTAACAGTCCTTGATTCGCATGGAATTTACCATAGGCAGATTCAGGATTAGTTAGTAGTGGTAGGAAAAAGATAAAATAAGCTAACCCAGCAATGGTTTTGTTCTTTTCAATATCTTCCTTAGTATAAGTTGATACATTTTTTTCATCATCCATTAAATTGTCTCCTCCTTATGTACAAAATAGCTATCTTTAAGAAAATATAAATTAAACTACCTCAATTGTAAAGTCAAATACTTCAACCTCTCTAAAAGATGCATCAATATATCCAAAAATATACACCAATAATTTCTAAATTGATACAGATGTTCTATTCCGCCTACACTAGCTCACAACTTGTTGTTTGTTTTGATGTTAGTGTTTTTCCCAAGTTCTTTTTTTGTGCTGTGGTCCTAACGAATATTAAACAGACCGTTACGAAAAAAACCCTGGAAACAGTGTATTTTCAGGGTTAATATTTACTATATTCTTTCTAAAAGACAGACCGTCTCAACATGCGTTACCACATAACCTTTATATAAAATAGCAAATCATACTGTAACCGGGGTAAATACTCAGTTCCTATCCCCCCATTTTTACTTCTGAAAGTCTCAATGTGGGTGCTAAATTTAGTAATATTCCTTCGAATCTTCATCTGGTTCTTGAGCTTCTTTCCCGGCCATCAAGTCTTTAATCCATATTGGTACATTCTGAAGTGGCCTTCTCTCCTTTAGGTGCTTGATTACTTCTTCAATATCTTCATCTCGCCAGAACCTATCTCGAATGTAGCATCTGCGGCAACAGTAATTCCCATTCTTTGATTTGTTCTCAAACTCGCTCCCACAGTAGTAACAAACATGCTGATATACAATTGTATTTTTATGTTCCCATTCTCTTTTGCATTCTGTGGAGCAATAGGTTTTAGGACTCCCTTTCAGCTTCTTCTGATTAATCCGCTTTCCACAGTTTTTACAATGTTCTCTGATTACCTTTTCAGGCTTGGGCTTGCTATAATCCTGCCCAAAGCCATCCAACCCCCGACTCTTACAAAAATTCCTCACACTATCTCTACTAAGATCCATGGCAGTGGCTATGCTGCGATAGCCTATGCCTAACTTCCTGAGTTCAATGATTTTTTCTTTTTGTTCATTGGTCATTTGCATTACCTCCAATCCTTTGATTGGTATCTAGTAATGCGATAGAAATTTTGAGAAGTCAAGCAATTTATAAGCTTAAACTCTAGAAGCTCCATATGGTTTTAAGATTTGTTTATCAATCAATTTTAGCTTAAACCTCAATCCTCTATGTTAATAACAACATTTTCAAACAGCCCTTCTTCAATTTCTTTCTCAATATACTCAATTCTCAACTCTTTTCTTAATATATTAAATTCGCGAATTATGGTTTTAACAATTTCTGTTATTAAAGCAATTTCTTCATTATCCGCAACTTTAACAATATCTGAGTTGCTCGAGGTTTTACTCCCAGAATAATTATCAAATGCAAATCTATATGCCACTGCAAGTTTCAATAATTTCTGACTGGCGAACTCACCTTTTTTTATTATTAAATCCACAATTTCTTTTTTGCAAAAACTGGTGATTTCATCATGCTTAATCTCTTGTTTGACATTTGAAATAGTATTGTGAGCCTTAAGAGTACTCGTCGACGTAGTTTTATGAATCTCAATAAATGGGGCATCATCAAATTCAAGTTTACTGCCATTTAAAAGAAGAAAGAACCTACGTAAATATTCAGATTGACAAATAATTGCGTATAGTTGAGTGTACAATTCAGTGAGCTGCTTATAATAAAAGTCATACTTAAAATTCAGATCTATATTGAATTTTTCGTACTCTCTTCTAAACTCATCTTGTACTTCTTCACTTTTTCTTGTTATTTCAGCTATATCTTCTTTAGTAGCCAAATTCTTACCCTTTTCACCGATGTAACTTGGAAGATAATTTTTCAAAAATAATCCCAACACGATTGTACCGAAAATTTGTAGTGCTGTTGAAATCCATATTTGTGCAGTCATGTTCTCAACTCCTTTTTTTGAATTTGAGTTTCAGAACTGATAGTCTCTGCAAACTATGATTCAAATAATCACAACTTGTTAAAAACCTTGTCTATATAACTATAATGAATATTATTATGGCTATCAGGTTCAGAAATGTCGTGGAATTCTTCTTTAGATAGTGTACAATATTTTGTGTAAACGACCTTTGACTCGTTTTTGAGCATGGAAAAAGGAAGCCTCTTTTTGTAGAATAGAGTTACCAAACAACA
>NZ_FOXC01000066.1 GCF_900115605.1 Halolactibacillus halophilus | reverse complement strand
ACTATTATCTTAACCCTTTTCCTCAATAAATTTCAACTCTTCATAACGTTCCAACCCTTGGTATATCAACGAAAATTTTATACTTTCCTATACTACAAGAAAAAATACGCCTTATATCAGCGTATTTCTTCTAATATATTTCATTTTACATTAAATAAGCATTACTTATTTTGAACGAAATTATTTTTCATCTGCCGGATAAACGACCCCAATTTGACGACGGGCCACGTCTAACACTTTCATCGTTTGTAATGACGTATCAAACGTATTAACATCGCTTTCTGTTCGCCCTGTTTTAATCAATTCAGCAAAATGATGTGCTTCATATCCCATAGAATTAGTTAATTGTTCAAGGGAGCGCTCCTCTTTATGACCTTCTTTATCAACTAAATGAATGCCTGACATATCACTCCATTTATCAATCACAATCGAACCGTTTTCTCCTTGGATTTCTGACGGGAGGGCGCTGTTGGTGATTTTAGAGAAAATCATATTAGCTTCAAGTTCATCATAACTGAGTAGAACAGTCCCACTACCATCAACACCTGTGTCTAACATCATGGCTGAGGCTTGAATCTTCTTCGGTTGACCAAAGAGCTTGATGGTCGGATAAATCGTATAAATACCGATATCCATTAACGATCCGTTGGATAATTCCGGTTTAAAGGCATTGAGTACTTCCCCTTCTTTATAGCGGTCATAACGAGAAGAATATTGACAGAAGTTTGCGATGACGCGGCGCACAGGTTTGATTTCTTCAATCAAGTCTTTTACTAAGTCAAAGTTAGGTAAATGTGTCGTTTTCATCGCTTCCATTAGGACCACGCCTTCTTTTTCAGCGACTGCCACCATTTTTTCTGCTTCACGTACATTCGATGCCATCGGTTTTTCAACTAAGACATGTTTTTTATGCTCCATCGCCTGAATCGCTTGACTCGCATGAAGTGCGGTTGGACTGGCGATATACACAGCATCAAACGCATCACTTTCAAAAAAGTCACTTAGGTGGGTGAAGATTGCGTCGACCTCATACTTATCTGCGAATTGTTGGGCTTTTTCTTCAGTCCGTGAGTAAACAGCCGATAGCTGCAACTCTCCCGTTTGATGAGCTGCATCTAAAAAGCGGTCAGTAATCCAGTTCGTTCCTATTACACCTAGCTTAATCATTTATTCGTCCTCCTTATTAACAAGTTTTTTTAGTGCTGTTTCATAGCCACCACTACCATAGGTTAAACAACGTTTTACACGTGAGATCGTCGTTGTCGACGCGTGTGATTCATCTACAATCGCATGATATGTTTGACCTTCAGATAACATTTTAGCCACTGTTAACCGTTGTGTCAGTGCCTGTATTTCATTCATTGTCGCAATATCATCAAAAAATTGATAACATTCCTCGCGTGACTCTAATGATAAAATCGCATCAAATAATTGATCGAGTTGTTCCCCACGTAATTTATCGATTTGCATCGAATCCCCCCATTTATAAAGTCTTCTACCCTATATCTCCGTCCTGTTAGTCTGTCATTGTGACAGTATCTATACCGCGTGATGTTGGTAAGACGTTGACCCATGTTTGTCCTGGAACAAACGGCACCACTTCACCATTTTCGACCGGCAACAAACGCCCGTCGCGGTTTTCCCATTTGACGCGTTTAACATAACCTTTTTGCAGCAGCAAAGCGTCACCACTTGATGTGAGATCAATTTCCCGCCGTCCCGCACTATCAATGACTTCATGATCAGTCTCTAAAATAAAGATATTATCTAAAGTAATTGGCGTCTCGTCACTCAACTCTTTTGTTTGTGCTTGATCATTAAATCTTGTATACGTTTCTAAAGTCGTGTCGTATACGTAACGCGTCGTTTCATTACCATAAGAGAAAGAAATGTCGCTGGCCGTTTCTGTCGTTTTGATATCTTCTCTTGTAAACGTCAACGGCTCAGGTGATTGTTCGAGTGAGTAGCCTTTATTCGTTGCCGTAGCTTCTATTCCATTAGTTAGTAAATAAGAGTTGTGCGGCGCTACTCTAAATGATTCTCGTTTAAACAGCATTTGATTATTGTCATAATACGCCCCGTTTAAATAGTCAGCCGCTCCGTTTTTTAGCATATCTTCAATGAAGCCTGCGGCCCCGTGGTAAATATAGAGTGCGCCGTAATCATCGGCTAAATTAAAGTAATACGGACGTGCACTACGAACCGGACCAATCACATCAGGCACTTTACTATGGAACATCGCCATCAGTCGCGTAATATTTCCTTCTGCCAAAATTTCAAAGACGATATCCGCAGCTGATAATCCGGATTGCGGACGTGCTTTTGGATGATTATTGACCATTACCGCAATGATACGATTATTTAAAGGTTCATCAATCGCTTCACCAGTCAGTGGCGCCATAATATCTGGGTTTTTATTGCCCACATCGATTGGTTCATGGACTTGTTCTGCCGGTTCTTTTTTCTGTTGATCGCGTGTTGGTTTCACTTCTTCTTCACTACACCCTGTTAATACAAGACCGATCAAGATTAATACTATGACGACGATTTTTTTCACCTGACTCATCCTTTACTCTATTAGTTCGTTACTCTACTGTCTAGTATAACAAATCTCACTGCTTACCGGGGAGAGAATTTACTGATTAACGTAAAAGCAAGCAAAGTAACACAGCGTGTCACACACGAAACATGTCACAACCCTTGTTCTTTGAAACCGAATACATAAAAACACTCGTTATTTCCTTTTTGTTGTATTAAGCTAGCCTTATCAAATTTTTAGGGGGTAATACAGATGACAAAGAAGTTAAAAGTCGCTACGATTGGCGGTGGGTCAAGTTACACACCTGAACTTATTGAAGGGTTTATAAAGCGCTACGATGAATTTCCACTGACAGAGCTCTGGCTTGTCGATATTGAGGCAGGAAAAGAAAAGTTAGAGATTGTTGGTAACTTAGCCAAACGGATGGTGAAAAAAGCAGGTTTAGATATTCGCATTGAACTCACACTTGATAGAGAAGAAGCATTAAAGGAAGCCGATTTTGTGACTACGCAGTTTCGGGTCGGATTACTTGAAGCACGTAAAAAAGATGAACGGATTCCACTGAAATATGATGTGATTGGTCAAGAAACGAATGGACCAGGTGGCTTGTTTAAAGGATTGCGCACAATTCCAGTGATTCTAGACATTACCCGCGATATGGAGCGCCTCTGTCCTGACGCTTGGCTGATTAACTTCACGAATCCAGCTGGGATGGTCACTGAAGCAGTCTTACGTTACTCAAACATTGAAAAAGTTGTTGGCCTCTGCAATGTCCCAATTGGCATTGAGATGGGTGTCAGTAAATTACTCGATGTTGACCATAGCCGGGTACGGATTGACTTTGCCGGATTAAATCATATGGTTTACGGCTTAAATGTATTCTTAGATGGTGAGAATGTGACCAAACACGTCGTCGAAAAACTCACCGACCCAGAACAAACAAGCTTTGTGAAAAACATTGAAGGGATTGGTTATGACCCATCCTTTATCCGTGCCCTTGGCGTACTCACTTGCCCGTATCACAACTATTATTACAAACACCGCGATATGTTAGAGAAACAACAAAAAGAAGCAAAGGAACAAGGGACACGTGCAGAAGTTGTATCGAAACTAGAGAAAGAATTATTTGAACTATATAAAGATGACACTCTTGATATTAAGCCACCGCAACTCGAGGAACGTGGTGGGGCTTATTATTCTGATGCGGCCGTGCGCCTGATTACTTCAATTTACAATGATAAACGGGACATTCAACCGGTCAATACCCGGAACAACGGTGCGATTGCCTCAATTCCAAATGATTCAGCGGTAGAAATTAGTTCCGTGATCACAAAAGATGGACCAAAACCGATTGCGATTGGTGATTTGCCGGTTGCGGTACGCGGACTTGTTCAGCAAATTAAATCATTCGAGCGTATTAGTGCTGAAGCTGCTGTCACAGGCGACATTGATTTAGCTGTCCTTGCTTTATCAATTAATCCACTCACACCATCTGATACCGTGGCACGAGAGATTGTCGATGAAATGATGGAAGCTCATAAAGATTACTTACCACAGTTTTTTAACAAGTAACATTCATTTCATAATTTCTCTTTTAAAAAATAAAACCATTTAGATTTTTAAAATGGCCACTGTAAATCTAACGATTTTCTTAATGTAAGTTTAATTA
Source organism: Halolactibacillus halophilus (assembly GCF_900115605.1). Classification (GTDB taxonomy): domain Bacteria; phylum Bacillota; class Bacilli; order Bacillales; family Amphibacillaceae; genus Halolactibacillus; species Halolactibacillus halophilus. The sequence goes on along the minus strand of NZ_FOXC01000066.1, from coordinate 1,005 downwards.
TAATCAAAAAAGACAACATTTATTCAAAATATGAATAAGTATTGTCTTTTTGTTTTTCCCTGAATTGTAAGGTCAAAAAAATCCCCTTTGCCTTTTTAGCAGGGATAAGTTCTTGCTCAACGAAACTAGGACCGTGACGTGGTGTGACCGATTCAAAGACTAGAAGCCATAAAGGCGCGGCTCAAAAAACGAGCTACGCCTCGATAGAGTTGTCGTTATTCTCTATTTATGAGTTTATCTTATGTTACATTAAGACAAACTCACAATGTTAATATTTAAATACCTAACATAGGTAAATGTTTTATACGATGGTAAGTCAAAGATAATTCTATACAATGCTTTAAAGCTTCTACTGGGATCTCATCATTTTCATTAAATACAATAGCTCTATTTCCTTCAAATTTAAAAATATCAGAATAACTCTCTTTAAATGTTTCAACTAAAACCGTATTGCAATTAAAATACATTGCATATTGGTTCGGTTTTCCTTTTTTCCAGGCAATTCTAATTGTGCTACCTTCTTCAGCAACATAACTTGGTTCTCCCCACTTCAATGTCTCTTCCAATTGATTCATTTTTTTAATTTCTAATGCTGTATCTAGAATTAATTTACGAATAATCATAAGTTTTTCTGCTGCCCATTCTGGATAACTTTCTAATACTTTTACAACATCAGTATTTATAATTTCATTCATATTAACTGTCATTCCCTCTATAGAATAAGTTATTTTTAAAATAACGCTGATGGCACACCGTTATATCTAAACAATTGAAGCGCGGATTAGCCGGTCGATATTATTTCCATTAGGGCCTAGACCCACCAAAGGAGCATTTCTGACATCCATCATGGAGAGATTAAACGAAGGCATTTGCGCACATAGGTACCGTGAGACATGGGAGGGTCGCCATGATTGAACTACCCCCACCTAACATTCTCACGAATGTTTGAGGAAGGGGATTCCGTAAGGACACCCTAAAGGCGACCCATGCTCGTTCAACTAAGCA
>NZ_FOXC01000068.1 GCF_900115605.1 Halolactibacillus halophilus | reverse complement strand
ACCTCAACATCAAAGGGTATGGTTGGTGTTGATTTGAATGTGAATCATATCGCCGTCGCCAATATCAACGCCATAGGTCAATGTGTGGATGCCTTTATCCTTCCGTTTAACTTAGAGGGTAAAACCAGTGGACAGAGGGCGAAAATCATCGAAGCAGAGGTTATTGCCCTCGTTGACTATGCTGTTAAACATCATAAGCCACTCGCGATTGAAAACTTGGATACGACGCGGTCCAAAGTGTCGCGTCCTTATGGGAATAGGAAAGCCAATCGCCAAATGAGTCAGTTTGCTTATCAAAAAATGATCCTAGCGATCAAGTCAAGAACCGAAAAAACGGGGGTGGCTGTCTACGTTGTTAACCCTGCTTATACCAGTCAAATTGGCAAGATGAAATATATGAAGCGACTCGGTGTGTCCATTCACATGGCAGCCGCTTATGTCATTGCCCGTCGGGCAATGGGCTTTAAAGAAAAACTCCCACCGATATTGTATTCACTTGTTCCAGAGCAGAAACAAGGTCTACATCATTGGGCGCACTGGGCGTATTTGACGCGTACCCTGTCTTTTGTCAGAACCTATACGTTCTATCAGACAGAACGATTCGACCCAAGTAAGTTGTGCTCCTGGTGCGCACTATTTCCCCAACACGCTTTAATAGATGTTGAGAAAATAGGTTTGCGGCGGTTGGAAAGTAGAAAAACCTATGCTTAGTTGAACGAGCATGAGTCGCCTTTAGGGTGTCCTTACGGAATCCCCTTCCTCAAACATTCGTGAGAATGTTAGGTGGGGGTAGTTCAATTTACACAGATGCTGTTTAGGATTTTGACTCATAAAATTCAAGGTCTAAGAGGCATCACGCTTTACTACTCAAATAGTCTAAAAAGTGGTGCGCACCTTTTCAATCAACCACACAAGCTGGATTTAGACATGGAACGATTGATGCTGGATTAATTACGAGCTTTGCTACTTGTGTAAATGACTATATTATGAACGAAAATAAAATGTTGAACATTTTGTCAGAAGTCAGACAACATTTAATTAACCAAGTAAAACACGAACAATTATCCATCAGCATTATTGGAGAAGAGTATGTCACTTCTCCTATCATGGGTGCTTGTCAAAATCAAGCAATGGCGACTACTTGCAGCAGGCTTTAAATCGCAAACAAATTTATGTCTCAACAAGAAGTGTCTATCATTCAAATACAATAGGCACGATCCGATTCTTAGTACCGCTCTATACGACTGAGTCAGAAATAGATACCATCATTTCCGAACTGAAATTTTCATGCTAAACACGAACATTAAAATATATGTATTGTTAATTATTCGTCATTGATATAGAATAAGCATTATATTCATCACTATTATCTATACAAAGGAGCAGAATGCATGAAATTAACGTATCAAGGAAAAACAAAGGACGTGTATCAACGTGAAGATGGAAATTACGTATTAAAGTTTAAAGACGATGTCACAGGTGTGGACGGCGTTTTCGATCCCGGTGCCAATACGGTTGGTCTTTCAATTGAAGGCGCTGGTAAAGCCGGATTAAAATTAACGACCTACTTTTTCGAACAATTAAATAAGCAAGGTATTCCAACACACTTTATCGATAGTCATATCGAAGAACAAACGATGACCGTTAAACCTGCATCTGTTTTTGGTAAAGGTTTAGAAGTCATTTGCCGATACCGTGCAGTCGGTAGCTTCTTACGTCGTTACGGGTTATATGCAGAAGAAAATCAACCGCTTGATGCGTTTGTTGAAGTAACCTTAAAAGATGATGGACGTGAAGATCCTCCTATCACAAAAGATGCTTTAGCCATGCTTGATATCCTGACAAAAGAAGAATATGAGACGTTAAAAACGTTGACGCAACAAATTGCCGGTGTCATAAAAGATGAGCTGGCGAAAAAAGCTATTGAACTATATGACATTAAATTTGAATTCGGTCGCAATCAAGAAACGGGAGACATTCTCTTAATTGATGAAATTTCAGGCGGTAATATGCGTGCCTATAAAGACGGCGAATATATTGAGCCACTCACATTAGAAAAACTCTTCTTTCAATTAAAATAACTTTTTCAAACGGCGTTAAAGCGTCAGAATAACATTAAGGCTAGTACAAACGATCACATGTATCGTTTGTACTAGCCTTTACTATTGCCCACTTTCTATTCAGCTTGATAAAAACGTATCAACTGACGCATAAGCGCATGAATACTATACTTAAGCTAACCAACTAGTTAAATTAAGGAGTAGGTATACGTTTATATGACACAAGAAAAAATAAAAACCGCTCTTGATCGTTTAGTCGATCATTACGGGCACCAAGACTGGTGGGAAAATGACCATTACCTAGCGGATGTGGTTAGTATGATTCTCATCCAACAAACAACCCAACTAAACATGGAAAAAGCTTTAGAAAACTTAAAGCCACACCTTTCAATCAAGACATTATTAGCGATGGAACAAAGCAAATTAGAAAAACTCATTCGCCCTGCAGGTTTCTACAAACAAAAAAGCAAATACATTAAGGCTATAACTCACTGGTTTCACCAACATCACACCACACTAGATAGATTCGAACAGTACCCTACGAATACGTTAAGACAAGAACTTTTAACAATCCAAGGCGTCGGCGAAGAAACGGCCGACGTATTGCTTTTGTATATTTTTAAGCGCCGGGTATTTGTGAGTGATCAGTATGCAAGACGATTATTTTTACGGCTCGGCTTTGGTGATTTTAAATCTTATCAAGATATGCGACAACACTACCAACCATTAGTCGAGAATATTAACTTAAAACAGTGTAAGGAGTGGCATGCGTCCATTGATGTACATGGGAAAGCCTTTAGACAAAACCCAACCATGGATGAATCGTGGTTACTTGATTAAAAGGAGTGAGAGAATTGCAGAGTGAACAAGCGATGTATGATTTAATTCTCTCTGTCGCAAAAGAAGATACACGGATTCGCAGTGTATTATTAAACGGGTCACGGGCTAAAAAAAAGATGAGCTACAGGACTATGATATTATTTATATCACTAAACACATCACTGACTTCAACAACAGCATAGACTGGTTAGATTCCTTCGGTGAGCGGCTAATCATGCAAAGACCTAGTACAAACGACCCTAATCATCTAGCTCTTTTTTTAATGCATTTTAAAGATTTCACACGGATAGATTTACGATTAATCCATCCTGATATACTCACAGATGCGATTGATGATGCGCATTCGATTGTTTTGTTAGATAAAGACGAGCAATTTGATCACTTACATTTTCATCATGATAAACGTTACTTAACGAAGCGATTATCAAAAACAGCACTTAATCATTACTTTAATGAATTTTACTGGGTCAGTACCTATGTTGTAAAAGGGATTGTACGAGAGGATTTCTTTTATACTCAGGCAATGTATGCGCAGCCTCTTCTTGAGAGCTATATAACACTGTTAAAACAAGTTGTGTTAGTACGTGAAGATAAGGACGCACTGGCTTTTGGAAAAGCGAATCAGTTCTTAAGCGATTATTTAGCCCACCCTGAAAGACTACAGGCTTATTTTAACATGTCAACTTTGGCTCATATGAAGCAGTCCTTAACTTCAATGATTGATGACGTTCATCACTTCCAGTTGACGTTAAGTAGGGCAAATAATCAACCAGTAGACCACATGGAATATCAAGGAGCATTGACTTACTATCAGCATTTTTTAACATAAATACCACCCAATGTTCACATAAAAACCCTCTTACTGATCGTGTATCAATCAGTAAGAGGGTTTTGACTATCGTTAAAAGGATTAACCAATACTTCCTACCATTTCGCTAATTCCCTGATTTCTAAGCGCCATTCTATCAGCAAGGTATCACAAAGAAACAGGAGCAAAAGCCTACAAGGACAAGGGCTCACAGTAGGCTCCTTTGCTTACGTATGTATGTGGGAATTTCAGTAGAACATACGCAATCAATGCAGCAAATAGTTGATTGAATACAGCGTTTTCAGTCGTACCAAATAGAACCGGTACATTTAAGTTCTGTTTTACTCACCGAAAGAAAGATTCGATTGCCCATCGAGATTTATACATGTCGGCCATTTCTTCAGCTGTCACATTCATCAAACTCGTAATGAAGCTGAGTACTTGGCTTTCGTAATCCAGAAACTGTACAACGCGATGACGTTGTTTGGTTTGTTTCTGCGGTGTTTTGAGTCTACAAGTAAAATCAGCGATCACGCTGGCCCCTTCGGTCCGCCTTCCTTGTAAAGATTTCTTCCGGTTCATTTGAATATTATCCTTAGGGCCCATTTAAATCGTACCAAAAAGGCTTCTTTTTTGCATTCTTCAAAATCATTGATTTTCCCTCGTATTAAGTTCCTTACAGGAATGCTCCTTTTTCTTTATATTTATTCTCTTTTCTAAGTGTCTTTGTCCTAATATGGATATAAGAAGACTAAAGAAATTTAATATTTGAAATAATGTTGTATTGCCCTTAGCAATTATAAGAGTAATAATTAGTAAAGGGACGTATATTTTTAAGCCAGTTAAAAATCTTTTTGACATACTCATTTTTTTAGTTAGACCCCCGTCACTGTTTACGGACTTCTGGAGTTAGACTAAACACATTAAATTTTATTATAACTGGCCCGGTAGTGTCAAGAATTTTGTGTAAACCTCTCCATTGTAGTTCCAGAGTTACTGTATAAAATTAGAAATATATTTAAACGCTCAGCCACAGCGCAGCTGCTTGTCCTTGATTGTGGGGCTGTTTCTTAGTGATTCATGGGGTGGGTTCGGGGTCCCGCCCCCATGAGAACTTAGAAACACTTGTGTCGTTATACCATCCCGTAAGCGGATGGTGCTAGATAAAGCATTATTTCGCCGATCCGCCTATTGTTCTTCATAACGACACACGTCACACAGTCAAGGATGGCGTACTTTGTTGCTTCGCTAGCTGTTCTTCGAACATCTCTATAATTTCTGGTTTAGCTTTTTTAAAGCCGCGATGGCAACGCATCGCAAATTTTTGATTATAATCTAA
>NZ_FOXC01000069.1 GCF_900115605.1 Halolactibacillus halophilus | reverse complement strand
TAGTACTCACTTTTTCAAAAGCGAAAAAACTCTCTAAACCCCTGAAAAATAAGGGGTTAGAGAGTTTTTGTTTTAATTAAGTGTCAAACTCGAGAACATATTTTTCACCCTCTTGTCAATCCTTTCATCTGGTATTCGCTTATCTTTCACCTTATTAAAATAGAAAAAACCACACCAATCGGTGTGGTTAGCTCTCGTATTGAATTAATTGACTTGGGTATAGTCAATGTGACGTTTCGCTTCTGTTTCTTTTTTCAAGTAATTGTATTGGTCGGATAATGCGTCAAACCATACTTTATCATTTGTTTGAAGGGCAAGGTCGATTAATTGTTCTAATTCACCTAGTGTGTAGTATTTGCTGTCTGGTTCAACTTGTAGTTTAACGACGTGGACTTGAATACTGTGATTGGTTAAAAGATGGTTGTCACTCGCAATCACACGTATTTGCACCCGGTTCTCTTCTTCTAGTTGTTTTTCAACGAAGCCATGAATACGCTCACCCTTGTTTGACTGTAATTTGACCCAATCTCCTTCATTTACTTGTTTTCGCTCTTCTGCTTTCATGTTTGACACCACCTTTTCTATTATATATTTTAAATTAACAGAAAACTTAGAATAGTTATTTAAAATACTTAATAGTAATAATAATCGGTTTTAGCGGGAATGTCAATAGTCTTGCTCAAACTGCTGCTTTGTAAGTGGCTGACTTATTAAGAAGCCTTGATAAGCATCTAGTCCAACCGACTCGATTAGTGCGACTTCTTGTGCGGTTTCTACGCCTTCTTGCACAATGATTAAGTGCAATTCTTTAGCAAGCGTAACCAGGCGGTGATAATCAGCTATTCCTTTTTTATCACTAAGTGCGTTATGAAGTGTACCTTGTGATATTTTTATTAAATTAAATGGTAATATTTTTAACTGACGCAGCGATAGAAAATGATCGCCAAATGAATCAAGCGCTACCTGTATGCCCGTTTGTTGATAGCTTTCTAATTTATCTTTTAAATGAATACATTTAGATCGGGTGAAATTCTCATTAAGCTCGATCACTAAGTGATCAAGAGTAAGGTTGCTCTTGTCGAACTGTTGTCGAATAGTAATAAGTGTCTTTTCATCACAACATTCTTTTTCTGTAAGGTTAATGTGCAGTTTGATTGATGACGCATGATGTTTATTGTATGTTGAGATTATTTCAGTTGATTCCCTTAATAAAAATTCTGAGAATTGCTGCATGATCCCATTTGTTTCAGCAATAGGAATAAAAACATTTGGAGCAATCGCACCGAGTTTATTATGTTGCCAGCGTAATAATGCTTCCACGGCATGAATCTCTTTTGTTTGTGTATCAACAATTGGTTGATACACAACATAGAGCTCATTACGTTCTAATGCCTGGAAAAGGTCAGTTTCTAATTGAATCTGATGAGACACTTCGGTTTCGAGTGCTGGTGTGTAAAATCTATACGTGTTTTTTCCTTGCTGTTTTGCTTGATACATGCTCAAGTCAGCATATTTTGTTAGCTCATTTAATGATTGAGAGTGTTTTGGATACAAACTAATACCAATACTCGCGGTAACAATGAAATTGTGATCATTAAAAGTGTAAGGCTTTGTGAGGGTATGGATAATACTTAGTGCTAATTCGGTAACTTTTTTTCGATCTTCAGTAACATGTGTTAAGACTATAAATTCATCTCCGCCAAAACGAAAAACAAAGTCACTGTCTTTTATGACAGCTTTAATTCGATTGGCGACATCGATTAACAATTTGTCTCCCGCGTCATGACCAAACGTATCATTTACATATTTAAACCGGTCTAAATCTAAAAACATCACCGCAAATCCTTCATTATCTTGATCAGCTTGTTTTATAGCTTCATCCGCAACTGTTTTAAAGTATTTACGATTCCCAATGCCGGTTAATTCATCGTGGTTGGCTTGGTGCTCAATCAAGGCTTGATTTTGTTTGATTTCAGTAATATCGGTTGCGACCATCAGTATTTCTTTGCCTTTGCCTTCGATACTATCAATCGGCTGTTTCATTATTCGGTACCAACGCGTACTACCATCAAGTAGCAATTGCTTGTCTTCATACGTATTTGGCTCCTGAGATAATAAAATCGACTGGTGCAGCTTTAAGTGATAATGCGTGGCAATTGTATCCCTTGTTGCATTCAAGGCATGCCGTCCGAGCATCGATTTAGCAGTATAACCGAATAACTGGGCATATTGATCATTAACAAGTGTGTAGATGCCATCAGCATTCATCGTATAAATCATCATGGGACTCACATTAATAATTTGGTATAAAAAGTCTTTTTGACTAGCTAGCTGTTGTTTATTTTTTTTGATGGCTAACCGCGTTTTTTCTAACTCATGGGCCATTTGGTTAAATTTATGATTAATCGTCCCGATTCGTGTATTATTATTGGTATAGCGAATTCGGTGAGTATAGTCTCCTTCACTTAACTCATCAATAGCTTCGATTAAAGCCTGGTAAGGCTTTTGGCTTCGATAATAAGCATACAACATAATAATGAGAAACAGAATGCCCAGCACAATTAAAATAGGTAATAGTGTATTAAAAATACTGAGTATAAATTGCTCAGCAAAGGTTTTCGGGACAAATAAAGCTAAAGTCCATCCATCACGACTTAACTGTTGTGTAGCAATCATAAAATGAGAATCTTCATGATGAAAAACACTGACATTGTTATCTGAGCTCGATAAAAGAGAAAAGTTGTTTCTATTTTTATAGAAGTTATCAAGGCTTTTTTCATCACTATCAACTAGTAAATCATAGTTATAAATTAATTCATCAGCATCATTGAATATGCCAATGTAAAAAGACTCAGAAAATGAAAGTGAGTGAAAGAAATCTTGTAAGGTGTTATCTGCACTTAAGTCAATAAACAAGTGTAATTGCTCATCCTTTATTGGGATAAGCAGCTCCAACAAGTTTTCTTTCTTAATCGTTTGCGCTTTTTGTAGTAAGGGTTCATCAACAAAGGAAATGGTCTGTAATTGATAATCGGAAGTACTTACTGTGCCAAAAAAGACCGAAGCTTGTATGACATGATCTTGGTCGGTTATGAAACCATAATCAACCATTGGAGAATAATTAATTAATTCTTTTAACGCTTGATGTTTAATGGACTGGTCATTATTTTGTAATTTAACTTGGTTACCGGCATGAAAAGTTAATTCATCCAATTCCATTAAGATATGGTCAAACTGCTGGCTAAATCGTTGGTTAGCTGAATACATCATTTCATCATAATAGTTAACAGTAAATCGTTCAATAGTAAAAGTAGCGGCATAGCTAAACAGAACGAAGAAACCAAGTATAATAGTAATATTAAAAAATGCGGCCTTAATTAAATAATTTTTTTGCCAGTAACTCACAGGTAGCTTCATGTCTGTTCACCCTCTCTTGTTGTTATCTTTATTTTAGCTTACTTTCATAGTGCTTGACAATGTTAACAATTGGTTGTAAGCAATTAGAAGCTCGCAAAAACATTTGTCAACGCATTGAATTTTTGATATAGTTAAACCACATTCACATATACTTCAATACATATTGAAGTGGGTATAGAGGTTGCATAAGACAAGAGTAAAAAAACAGAGAGCCATAAACACTCGAGGATGTTAGCTGAAAGGGTCTTATGCCGAAGGATAATAACTGTTTATGCGTTATTGTGCTGGTGTTGTATTTAATAGGTACAACATTGTCATATAGGTGTTAGACTGTATGGAGGGCTATCTCACGCATCAACGATACAAAAACATGATGCAGCTCACTTAGCCTGGGCTGCTTTTTCTATGTCGTGAATTGATTGTGCGCTTCTTACCTTTAAAAATAATTATAATGAGGTGTAATAATGGACTTTAATCAAGTATTAACTGCGATGGTCACGCCCTTTAATGACCAAGACGAAATTAACTATGATGAAACAGAACGATTGATCGATTATTTATTAGATAATGGAACAGAAGGTATCGTTGCAGTCGGTACAACAGGTGAATCACCTACGTTATCACATGAAGAAAAACTAGAATTCCTTACATTTGTTGTTGCTTACGTTAATGGACGCGTCCCCGTTATTGCTGGGACAGGATCAAACAATACGAAGCAATCGATTGTTCTCTCACAAGAAGCTGAAAAGATTGGCGTTGACAGTGTTATGCTTGTCACCCCCTATTACAATAAACCGTCACAAGAAGGTATGTATCAGCACTTTAAAGCCATTGCAGAAAGTGTGAAAGTTCCAGTCATGCTTTATAATATTCCGGGTCGTACGGTTGTAAGGTTAGAGTTAGACACTGTTCTTCGCCTTGCTGAAGTTGATAACATTGTAGCGATTAAAGAAGCAACAGGTGACCTTGATTTAATTAGTCAGATCATTAAAGAAACACCCGATGACTTTTCTGTATACAGTGGTGATGATAACTTATTATTACCGATTTTAGCACTTGGTGGGACAGGGATTGTTAGTGTCGCTTCTCACATGGTTGGTAATGAAATGAATCAGATGATTCAATCATTTAAGTCAGGTAAACACACAGAAGCAGTAAAGATTCAACAAGACATTGCGCCTGTAATTAAAGCCCTATTTAGTGCGCCAAATCCAACGGCTGTGAAGTATGCATTGTCTATGAAAGGTTTAAACCCTGGCCACGTACGTTTGCCGCTCATTGCTTTATCAGCGTGCGAAAAGTCACATGTCGATGACAAAGTTGGGCGTTACTACTAATATTAAATTGAAAGTCAGACGAAATAGATTAGCTACGACCAAATCACTTGGTCGTAGCTTTTTTAATAGTATAGGAAAGTATAAAATTTTCGTTGTTTGGTTCTTTGTCAAATGGTGTTGGTGAGAAGTTTTAACCAATAATTTCAAGTTTATATTTCACATGTTTCGGCTCTTTTTATGCAGCTGAAACATG
>NZ_FOXC01000072.1 GCF_900115605.1 Halolactibacillus halophilus | reverse complement strand
CTTCAAGCCCACTGATTGTGATTTGATTTGAGTATAACAAAACAGACCCTAAAGAGGGGACTTTTTTTAGTGTCCATTCTTTAGGGTCCATTTTAATCGGTTATGATGGCTTATCTAAAACAAGAGGAACATAAGGATTTTATTTTCCTTACGTTGACAGCACCGAATGTACCGGCGGATGAACTCGATGATGAAATTAAACGTTATAATCATGCGTTTAAAAAGTTGATGGAACGACAAGAAGTTAAAAAAATTGTTAAAGGTTATGCGAGAAAGTTAGAAATTACATACAACGAAGAACGCAATGATTATCATCCGCACTTTCACGTGTTAATTGCGGTGAATAAAAGTTACTTTACGAATACAAAGCAATATATTAGTCGCGATCGTTGGCTTGAGCTATGGAAACAAGTGACGAAAAATCCTTTAATAACACAAGTTGATGTTCGCAAAGTATGTCAAGGGGAAAATGATAAAGTTTATGAAATAGCGAAGTACTCGGCAAAAGAAAGTGATTACTTGGTTAGTCAGGAAGTGTTTGAGGTTTTTTATCGGGCGCTCAAAGGAAAACGACTGATTGTTTATTCTGGGTTGTTCAAAGAAGCGATGACGAAATTTAAAAATGGTGAGTTAGAAGCATATAAGGAAAAAGATATGACGAACTACGTGTACGCAATCATGTACAATTGGGGAGATAAAAAGTATTTAGAATTAGAAAAACGATTATTGACTGATGACGAGATGAAAGAAGTGAATGGTCAAATGGTCAATGAAAAAGACATTGAATAAGGAGGATGGTTGTGGATTTCTTAGTGATGGGTATTTCTATTTTGTCTTTGATGGTTAGTGCTTTAACGTTTTTCCTTATTTTTAAAATACGGAAAATAGACAAAGTGTGATTTCTTATAAACAAGGGAGCGATATTTTAATATTGCTCCCTTGTTTATTTTAAATTTAATAATTAAATACAGTATAAAATTATTAAATTTATTAAAAAATTCCACTTTAACAAACTTTGTAGTATCATATTTTTAAAGAACATTTTTATAAATATTAAATATTAAGGAGATGATTTTATGAAAAAAAAATCAATAGTATTTTCCGTTATAGTCTTGATAGTGTTAATCCCAATTCTAATAAATTTATTTAGTAAAGTAATCGAACCAGATAAGGTTTTATTTGTAGGACAACAAATAGACGAATATCAAGGAGAGTTTACTAAAGAAATTAAAGACAAACAGAAGATATTAGAATTTGAGAATATTTTTGATGATTTGAATTTTGTAAAGGAAGAATGGTATCCAGAAAAACCTGCTGACCTAATTTTTAGACTTGATCATAAAGATGGGATATTCACACATTTTTATAAAGTTTGGATTGATGATAAAGAGGCGATTGTTTTAAGTGCGTTTGATTCGGAAAATGATATAACTGAGATAGCTAAATTGTCTAATGAGAAATTAAATGATTTAGAATCTATAATTAAATAATTGTTATCAATAAAAAAAGTTGGTTCCTTTTAAAATTTTAAGGGAACCAACTTTATTTTTTATTGAACTTTTTTAACTGTTAAACGATTTCTGAATGAAACTGCTGTTTGTTCTGATTTGAAATACTGCCAATTATTCGTTGGATCCATGTAGTATTTTCCGTACACCTTATAATTGCTAACTTTTATGTCTCTTGCTATATGAAGTTTAACAGGAGTGTTTATCCATGGCGAGCTTATATAAGTACCAGTTGAACCTCCTACTGAACCTTTTGGAAAACTTGCACTAATAGGACCATATCCAATGTTTAGGGTAACGTTAGAATAATAGCCTCCACTATTCCAAATGAAACCGCCAGAGCTACTAAATACAGTTCCTCTTGATGGTTGGTTTCCTGCCCATCCTATACTCACATTAAGTAATTCTTTACTGTCTTGCAATACACTTTTGTATTCGTAAGTTGGTGTTCTTAACTGATTAGATGGATCCAATTCGTTTATCTTTTCTTGAAGTTGTTTCTCTTCAAGCATTTTAACTTCTTCATCAGAAATTTCAATAACATACTCATGACTATCGTTTTCTAAATTACTTTCTGATGATGTAGCAAAGACATTTGAAAATGGAATTACGGTCAAGAAAAGCGCTGTAAAAATAACTGATAATACTTTTGTTTTTTTCATTGTATTTCCTCCTTTTTATATCCATAATAATTGGACATTATTAAATAATTCGACATATCAAGTTGGATAACCTGCTTATTTTTCTAATTTTTCTCAAGTGGTTTTGTCCGTTACACTGGAAAACCGAAAAGTCGGCAAAGTATAAGCTTGCTGAGTACGGCTTTCGGTACGGAAAACAGAACGGACAAAATGGTAATGGGCAAGGGGAAAGGGTGGAGATTTTTCAGCGCAGCGTTTTGAAAAATACTACCCGACCCTTGCCCATTACCAAACGGGGCACGAGCGCAAGACCCCTTGCTGAGGTGGCAGAGGGCGGTTTTTTGGTTTCACCTTTTTCCGAAAAAAAGGTGAAGGTCTTAAGGGTTTAGGTTTTAGTCGGCTCGCCGACAGCTCCCGGCAGGGCACACACTTTACATGGAAGTCTTGCCGGAATACCCTGCCCGAAAAGGAGCGATGATCTTATGAGTTATGCTGTTTGTCGAATGGAAAAAATGAAATCACATGATTTGAAAGGCATGCAATTTCATAATCAACGAGAACGAGAAAGTAAAACGAATTCCGATATTGATAAAACGTGGTCGCATGAAAATTATGATTTGGTCAATCAAGGAAATATTGATTACAACGAGCGAGTGAAAGACATTATCGAATCGCAAAAAATAAGCCCACGTAAAACCTGGAAAGATGCGGTGCTCGTGAATGAATTGCTGATAACGTCCGATAAGGATTTTTTTGATGCACTCGATCCATCTGAACAAAAAAGATTTTTCGAAGAAAGTTATAAGTTATTTGCTGAACGCTATGGAAAACAGAATATCGCTTATGCAACCGTTCATGTTGACGAAAAAACACCGCACTTACATCTTGGAGTGGTGCCAATGCGTGACGGGAAATTACAAGGGAAAAATGTTTTCAATCGCAATGAACTATTAGCGATACAAGAGGAATTCCCCAAACATATGCAAAAGTGCGGGTTTGATTTAGAACGTGGTGTACCAAGTGACAGAAAACATTTAGATATGGCACGGTACAAATTACAAACGACACAAGAGAAAATAAACTCACTGGAAAATGAGTTAGCAGAAAAAGAGCATAGGCGAACTCAACTGAATGAATCTATCGAAAAAACCAACGGTTTACTAAAAGCGTTGAAAAAGTCTGATGAGAATTCAAAAGAGATCGATATGATAAATTATAAAGAATCAGGATTGATTGGTCCTAAAACGGTCAAATTAGCCCTCTCAGACTTCGAAAGTATGAAAACAAAGGCAAGAGCCTCAGAAGCCTTTAAAATCGAAAATAAGGTGGTTTCTGCGCGAAATAAGCAACTATCTCAAGAAAATAATGAACTAAAATTAAAAAATAAAGGATTAAATCGAGAAAACCAAGCATTAAAACATGAAAATCGTGATTTAACCAAACAAAATATGTTTTTGACAAGAACGTTAGAATCGCTTAAATACGCATTGAAGGAACATGTGAAGGATTTTGATTATATATTAGGCGCGATCAAGTCGCTTGTTCTTGATAACATGAAAGTGACTAATAAAGCCAAGTATTTATCTGACGATGAAGAAAGACTAGGGGCCAAAGTAATGTGGACCCTTTGTCAAGGACATTTAAAAAAAGACTCTCATGAAACATCTAATAAATATTGCTCTCTGTAACTAACAGGGGGCAATTTTTTTAGGTTCCATTGACCGCGCTCATGATTATAATAATCAATATAATCATCAACGACAGCACGTAATTCATGAATATTTTTACAGTGATGATAGTTCATATCATCTTTTAAGTGGCCGAAGAATGATTCCTGAGGTGCATTGTCCCAACAGTTACCTCTCCGTGACATAGATTGACCCAGGTGATTAGCGGCTAATTTCT
>NZ_FOXC01000077.1 GCF_900115605.1 Halolactibacillus halophilus | reverse complement strand
GTCCATACTTTTTCAATTTCCGGCTCGTCACCTTTTTGCACACCTTCTGGATTCTTTACTAGTTCTAACATGTTTCGTTTTAAATTTGCCATATTGTTAGTCCTCCTAAATTAAAAAGAGCAAGGTTTTATCCTTACTCTTCTACTTTTTTAATCATTGGTCGTCCAGCTTTATTTTTACTTGATAATAGTTCATCAATACGCTCTTGACTGACTTTCTTATTTACTGGACGTGGCCACGGCTTATCTTTCTCATATTCTTTGTCATCATCTAAATCACGCCAGTTTTCATTTGACAAATACTTGGCACTCTTCGCCATATTTCTAACCTCCCTTATCGCTTTTACGTATTCATAGGATGCTTTGTCTTGGTTGACATGTTCAAAGGAATCTTTAAAAGGTGTCTGATTGACATACTTCCCTTTAAAAAATAGATTCTGATGATCGTCAACGACACCAGCATTATGAAATATTTTCGTTTCAGCATATTTTTCGACTGGATCCGTTGGCCAAGAAAAATTCATTTCTTCAGTAACCTTTACATCTTTACCAAAGTGATAAACATTCCACAACTGCGCCCACATCTCAGCAGTCCATTTCTGAATATCAGTGTTTGATTTATCGAGTAACTTATACAATGTGATAGAGTCATGATAAACCTTTTCCCAATATTCCAAGGTTGGATGCTTAATTGCCCATTGTGCACCACCTATGGGATTGTTTTTGTGTATTACTTCAGGATTAACATCTATAGCGTTGCACATATCCTCTAGCAAGCTTGTATCTTTGCTATCAATGTAATCAACGCTTAAATAACTTTCACAAGCAGATGCAATCCATTTATTTTTAGTTGGTTTAACTTTTGGTATTTCTCTTAAAAGTACGTCACTATCTAAATAAAAATAAGTTTCATTTTCTCTTGATGGATCCTCTTGTAAATATCTCATCCATAAGTATGGTTTTACAGATGGAATATAAGATTTATCATGTCGATCATCACTATACACATGTGTTTCTACGCCATACGTTTCTTGCAAATATAAAGGCACCCGATCATCCTGCTTGGTAAAAAGCAAAACGATATCACGGATGCCTAATTTTTTAAGTCTTGTTATACAAACCTCTAATTCCCACTCAAAACGTTTGATTGCCGGCTGACATAAGATATACTTCATACATCATTAAACCCCGGTTGTCGTAGTCGTAGTGGTTGTTGATGGATGTGGTAGTCCAAAGATTTTTTGGAACAATAAATCACGTTGGGTATTTACACCTGCTGGATCCTCCGCAAATGCAACAGAGTGTTCTCTTGAAAATCCGTCTAATTCACGATCCATAAACTCTGCAGCCATTTCTTCGTTAGAAAATTGTGTGCTCTCACCTTTCGTATTTCCTGTGACAGATGGACGTGTGAACATACCTTTAGGTAAACCAACATACTCTTTAGAACCATCTTCATACGTCTTCGCAAAGATAACAGCAACATATGGCGGATTATCCGTACTACCCGTCGCGGTAATACCTTCAACATTCTCCCATCCTAAAAGTTTTTGCTTATCCTCAATAGGGATTTTGTGAAAACCAGATGTCACACTAATATTACCGCTTGATACAGCTAATTCTGCCGTTTTATTATCACCGTATGCACGTACAATTTCCTGTGGCATATTAACTGTAACAGTTTGTAGAAACTTCACTCGTTCTAGTTGTGTAGCTGTTACACCATCACCAATGATTCCATAATAAAATTCATCTACACCCGTTGAGGCTTTATAATTCTTTTCTTCTGACATTCTTATCACTCCTATAAATTAATAAAATCTTCTCGATATAAAGAACCACGATACCTTCTAGCATCACGAAACACACCGTTGTCATATTCCTTTGGCCCTGATGTTTGTTTAAAACCGAATTGGTGCCACATCACATCTCTAACCTTATCAGCTAGTTGCTCTGATAATTTTCTATCGTTACTCCACACATCAATTTGTAAGAAGTAATCTATCTTTGTCCAGGTATCATCCGCAAAATTGGCTGGTATAGGTGAATCAATTGGATCTATAACAATATATGGACCTGTAACATCACCCGTTTCAGGATACTCATAAAATTTGATGCGACCTGATGCATGAGTATTTATATAGTCATCTGCAATTAATGCATTATAGACCATGTCTAATATATCCATCACAAACCACCTTTCAATGCTTTGCGCACAGCATCACGATATGCCTTCTCACTATTTTTTAATGCCCTTGCAATAGCCCCTTTACCTGCCGGATTAGGATTATTAATTGTTCCCCACTCGTTTAGATGGATGATACGATAACGGCCATTAGGACCCTTCCAA
>NZ_FOXC01000080.1 GCF_900115605.1 Halolactibacillus halophilus | reverse complement strand
CCTCAAGACGCCCTAGAAAAAGGTCTAGTTGATGAAATTATGTTTGAAAATGAAATCAAACTCACAGCAAGTGCTAGTGTTTCAAATTTAATACCGCAAGAAGTCATTGATGGTATAAGACAAGGTAAATTAAACACAGTTCCAGGTAAACTTGAACAGCCGTTAGATAAAGAAACTGTAAAGGATATGTTTACTGAGTTTAAGAAAGAAATATTGAATGAATTAAAAGAAAATAATATTAATCAAAATGAACCTACATCAACTGCAACAAAGCAGTTAAAACGAAAAGGGTTCTTTTTTTAATTTAAAAAATACTGGAGGAATGAAAAATGACAATTAAGTTAAAAGGTAAAATGGATAATTTTCAAGCCAAAAAAGAAGCGTATATGGAATTGGTCAAAGCTGAGGAGCAAGACCAAGAAAAACTTGCAACTGCATGGGATGAAATGCAGACAGCTCTTGCTGAAGATTTAACAGAGAAAATTACTGCAGAAGTACGCACTCAACAAATGGATGCGCAGATTTTATCATCTCGAGGTCAAAACGTTCTTACTTCTGAAGAAAAAAAGTTTTTTAATGAAGTTGTGACATCAGGTGGTTTTAACGAGGATTCTATCTTGCCGGTTACTACACAAGAGCGTGTTTTTGAAGATCTTGTGGAGGCACATCCATTACTTCAAGCAATCGGTCTACGAGACCTAGGAGCTGTAACACGATTTATCAAATCGGATCCAACCAAAGCTTATGCATGGGGACAACTGTTTGGTAGTATTAAGGGACAAGTTAGCTCAGCGTTTAGCGAAGAACAAATTGGTCAATTGAAATTAACTGCATTCGCTGTAATTCCAAAGGATATGTTGGAATTAGGTCCTGTTTGGGTAGAGCGTTATGTTCGTACTCTACTAGTTGAATCTTACTCTGTAGGATTAGAATACGGACTAGTAAATGGTCGCGGTCCAAATCAACACGAGCCTATTGGACTAATGAAAAACGTTGATGGAGAAACTGGAGCTGTTACAGAAAAAACGTCATCTGGTACTCTTACTTTTGCACCATCAGAAAAAGGTGAAATTGTAGCTGGTGAATTGCATGATGTTATTAAAGCTCTATCAACAGATGCATCTGGTAAGTCTCGTAAGGTTTTAAATAGAGTTGTGATGGTTGTCAATCCAACTGACGCTATTAGTGTACAGGCAAGAAATACTATTCAAACACCAAACGGACAGTGGGTTACGTCTCTGCCGTATAATATTAAAGTTGTAGAGTCAGAAGAGATTCCAGAAAATAAATCATTATTCTTTGTTAAAGATAAGTATCTTGCTGCGGTTGCAGGTGGGTATAAGACAAATAAATATGATCAAACACTAGCTATTGAGGATGCTATGCTTTACACAATTAAGCAGTTCGCTAACGGTAAGCCAGAAGATAATAAAACAGCGCTGCTATATGACTTGAATATCCAGTTCAATACTAGTGACAATACAACTACAACCACAAGTACTAGCACAACAACGACAACGACTGGCGCATAATGGGGTGATGTGATTGTTAGAAATCACGCAGACAATCGTAGACGAATTTAAAAACAGAATGCATATTTCTCATAGTGGTGAGGACGACAATTTAAAACGATTGTTGTCCTTTTCTGTTTCGGCAATAAACAGCAGTTGTGGTGAGTTTGATATTAACGGTACAACAGATATTGATAATCGAGCTAAAGAATTGGTGTTTGAACGTACGCGATATGCTTACAATGATGCGGTTGAATACTTTGATGACAACTTCTTGAGTGACATTCTCAGTCTTGGCTTAGACATGGAGTTTGCGAAAGAGGATATAACAACCACTACGACAACAATAGGGGGTGTCTGAATTGCGGAAATTTGAATATAAACCGCCTCGGTTGCATAGCGGTCAATTGCGGACATCCACTATTTTTTATGAATACGCACCCAATACAGGACCAGAACCGGGTGAACAAGAAAAGAAAACTCTGTATAAATGCATGGCTAAGATTGACGAAGTGTGGATGAAAGATGTTGAATTGGCCAAGTCGAATGGTACATTATCTGATATCACAATTACTATTCGAGATCCCATGCAAGATTATATCCCAACGGATAAGCACTATATAGCTATTGATCATCCGCAATATTTAGGAAATCGTTACAATGTGAAGCACGTTCAACCAGACCCGCAAAACAATCGTTTTATTAATGTCATTGCGGAGCT
>NZ_FOXC01000085.1 GCF_900115605.1 Halolactibacillus halophilus | reverse complement strand
TAGTATAGGAAAGTATAAAATTTTCGTTGATATACCAAGGGTTGGAACGTTATGAAGAGTTGAAATTTATTGAGGAAAAGGGTTAAGATAATAGTATGGCACATGAAGAAAGTATTCCTGTTCAAATGAATATTTTAAAAGCCATATTCAGTGATCATTGGTCTAGGTTTCTTAAAGAAAACAAAGATAAGATGCGTCCGGTCATCATCGAAGAAGTGGAAAAGTTTTTACACTGTGGAGAGTTATCAAATGGTTTTTTGACATTTAAATGTGAGGCTTGTCCGAAGGTAAAGAAGATACCTATTCGGTGTAAAGGGAAGTTCTGTCCAACATGTGCAGTAGGTGAAGCACAAAAGTGGGCAGATATACAAGCGAATGATATGTATCGTAGTAACCATCGACACGTTGTTTTCACGATTGATGAAGGTCTGCGATCTATCTTTGCGGGGAAATACCGAAAGAAGTTATTAAAAGAATTAATGGATGAAGCCGCGCGGCTTCTCAATGAATGGTTTAAGAAGTGTGGATTCAAACCAGGTATTGTATCAGCGTTACATACCTTTGGGTCTAAGTTGGAGTTTAATCCGCATATTCACATGCTTGTCAGTATGGGTGGTGTCACACCAGAGAATAAATGGAAAACATATGATTTCATTCCATTCACAAAATTGCGTAAGCAGTGGCAGACTGTTGTATTGAAGCTGATTAGACGTACTTTATCTCCGGCAGCTAAGAAAATTGTTCAACCAAAACTTCAAGCAGCCTATAAAAATAATCCGCAAGGATTTTACGTCAACGCACCTAAGCGTAGTAAAACAGATGTGAAAAAAATCTTGGGTTACATTGGTCGGTATATGAAGCGAGGCCCCATTGCCTTCCATCGTATTATCATGTATGACGGAGAAACCGTTGTTTTTAAATACCATGATAAGCAAGATGGTGAAGAAAAAGTGGAATCTTTAACCGTTGATGCCTTTATTGGACGGTTAATTCGGCATATACCGGATAAACAATTTAAAATGATTCGTCACTATGGATTGTATTCTCGTCGAATTAAGACAGTTATGAAGGAAATAGTGACCATCTACCAAGAAAGTATCAAAAAACGTTTAGTTAATGCTAAAAAGATGATCAAACCGAAAGGTTGGAGGGAAAGCATTAAGGAATCCTTTGGCTATGATCCATTAAAATGTTCGGAATGTGGCAATGTATTGGAATTCAGAGGGATAGCTGTGCGCAAAAACGGGCAACTTGAAGTGCAATATGCGAATGATAAAGAGGCCAAAGATTATATTAATCGGGAGGTTGAAAGAATTGAGTCAGAAGCGTACAAAGAAGCACAAAAAGAAAAAACAGAAGCAGCCATCAAAAAGTATCGTTTCAGTTGGAGCGAACGCGAAAAAGAAATACGAGAACGGGAACGTCGAATTCGTTTGTCGGAGTTGTAAAGTAACGGAAGATATACCAAGAGAAGTTGTTGAACAGTTTGATATGATGGATACGGGAGATCCAATGGATCCCCCACGGTTTAGTTGCGAAAAATGCGGAGGAGAAATGCTTCCTGTGTATTATACAAGCCTTCATGGCATCACTTATAAAAATCCAGAATTGAAAAGCTCGGCTAACCTCTAGCCCAAAAAGGGCGAGGCCTAGCCGAGCTTTTCTTA
>NZ_FOXC01000087.1 GCF_900115605.1 Halolactibacillus halophilus | reverse complement strand
GGTTCTTTGTCAAATGGTGTTGGTGAGAAGTTTTAACCAATAATTTCAAGTTTATATTTCACATGTTTCGGCTCTTTTTATGCAGCTGAAACATGTGTTTTATTTTGTGTTTTTTTCTTCTGTGGTTCAACTGGTTTGTACGCAAAATGTAAAAGAATTCTGTTCTTGTAGTTTTTGAAATTACGATAGCCGTATGCGACGCGATTTAAGACTTTGATTTTGTTATTAATACCTTCAATGCGACCGTTATTGTACGTATAGTCAAAGCTATTTTGAATGTGTGGTAAATGTTCTTTTAACGTCTTTATACTCGTTTTCATATAACTAGAAATATTATCATCGAGTTTTCCTTTCACGATCTCTTCGAGATCGTCATGATTCCTATCATCAAAAGCTTTAAAGAAGCGTTGGAGTAAGTCATGGTTAGCTTTTAGTTCATCAGAATACTCTAACATAGTATCCACAACAGATTTAGATGGGAGTTGCCCGAACATGGTATAGTGCTTATATTCTGTACTTGAAAGGTCTTCGCTTGGTTTTAACATGAGTCGCCAGTATCGCTTGAGCCGACGGTATTTCTTTTTGTCTTCGCCGTTTGATGTATTAAATGCTTGCATGATCTTGACACGCGTTTTATTCATCGCTCGCGTCATCAATTGTACGATGTGGAAGCGATCGATAATAATCTTAGCGTTAGGAAACAGATCCTTAATCACGCCTTGATAACTCGCATTCATATCAATCGTCACTGTCTTCACTTTCTTGCGCTGTTTAAAAGTGAAATACGTCGTAAAGTGGTTGCGAATCGTGCGCCCATCACGTTGTGGGAGTATATCTAAGAGATCACCAGAAGCCACATCAATATAGATAAAAGCCATCTGTCCTTTAGCGACTTTAAATTCATCAAAAGAAAGGTTCTCAGGTAACGTCCGATCATACGTTTGAAGCTCTTTACTCGCCCTATTAATTTCACGTTGAATCGTTGTTGGAGAAACAGCACAATCACGGGCAATATCCTTTATTGAACGGGCTTCAGCTGTTTTTATCCCCGCCTGAAGGCGCGTATCTTTCGAGATGAAACACCCTTCGTCAACTAGCGATGTTTTCGCCACGAACGTTGTCTGGCATTGTTTACAATAGAAGCGTTGTTTTTTTAATTCGAGATACGTCTTTTTCGTTCCCCCAGCGGGAATAACGATCGTTGACGTCTTCGTGCCATTTTTAATAATAGTGTCGTCTTCATTTTCGGCGTGACAGCGGTCACAGTGCGTCGGAGTATATGTGAGTGTTCCTTCTAGAAATGTGCAAGCATGGCCATTCTTTGTGCCCGCGCGGGCACAATCCTCTTTAAAGTTAATATTTTCATCTTGAATGTCAAAGAGAATTCTTATAGTATTAGATATAGACAAGTGGGTTCCCTCCTAATGGTTTTGTGGTTAAAACTAATATTACAGGGAAACTCACTTGTTTTCTACATTTAGGCAGAAATAAGGTGCTAGTGAGTTATTTAAGTGAGCAATCTCTGTCTCACTTAAAATCCCTTCACCAACACCAAATATTATACAACC
>NZ_FOXC01000088.1 GCF_900115605.1 Halolactibacillus halophilus | reverse complement strand
TGGTATGTCAACACAAAACTGTACAATTTTTTTAAGGAGTGCAACTCGGACTATCGCTTCTTAGTATTTTAAATGCTTACATTAACACTGCAAACTTATTGTCACTTGACTTGGAGCCTCTGCTCGCATGCAATCGAGCCCGGCAACCAGATGATGAAAACATCTGGCTCTGCCATACAGGCTAGCACGCTCGCTTCTCCAAATAAAGCGCGCGTCTCCTTATGATGCTGAGTGTATAGCTCTATTTTTCTTATATTCAGCGGGCGTTTGATAGCTTAGTGAACCGTGTATCCTGACGTTGTTATACCAATTAACATAGTCGAATAAACCAAGATCTAACGCTTCTTGCGAAGCAAATTGCTCATATAAAATAAATTCTGTTTTTAGTGTTTTAAATGCAGCTTCTGCGACGGCATTATCGTATGGTGTACCTTTTGCTGAGAGTGAACGTTCGATACCGAAGGTATCTAATGCTTCATCAATACTTTTATTTTTGAATTCACTCCCTCTATCTGTGTGGAATAATTTAAGCCGATGTAGATTAGTTCTTACTGAAGCAAAGGCACGAGTGACAAGCTCTGCGGTCTTGTTAGGACCAGAACTATGACCGATAATTTCTCGGTTAAAAAGATCAATTAATACACAAATATAGTGCCATTTTTGACCGACTCTGACGTAGGTTAAATCACTGACAACCACTTCAAGTTCTTCGCGATTATCAAATTCACGATTTAACGTGTTCGTTGTGACATCTTCATTCACTTTAGATTTCTGTGGTTTGAACTGTGCCATTGTATATTTTGACACTAAGCCTTGTTCTTTCATGATTCGGCCAATGCGGCGTCGAGATACCTTGTAACCTAGACCATCTAGCTCTTCTTTGATTTTACGACCACCGTAGATGCGACGGCTCGCATGAAAGATTTTTATAATGGCTTCTGTGATTTCTTTATCTCGATTATCACGTTTGGTTGCGACGTAGTAATACGTCGATCGCGGGACTTGTAACAGAGTACACATCGCTGATATCGAATACTTGTGACGGTTTTTTCTTATCACATTTATTTTCGTCCCATGATCAGCGCTGCTTGCTTTAAAATATCATTTTCCATTGCGAGTTGTTTATTTTGATTCCGTAAGCGAATCAGTTCTTCTTGTTCAGGTGTGCGGTTATCTTTTTCTTTGAATGAACCCGTCTCCTTGTGTTGACGAATCCACTTGTCAAAGGCTGATGGCGTTAACTCATACTCTTTAATAATCTCGTTTCTAGGTTTTCCAGCTAGGTACAGTTTGACAACTTGTTCTTTAAATTCTTTTGAGAATGATCGGCGTGCTCTTTTTTCCATGATTGGTCTCTCCCTCGGGTGATTAGTCCCACAAGTTTAACCGACCTTAACGAAATAGTCTAGTTTAGTGTAACCTGTCCA
>NZ_FOXC01000090.1 GCF_900115605.1 Halolactibacillus halophilus | reverse complement strand
TTCGCTAGCTGTTCTTCGAACATCTCTATAATTTCTGGTTTAGCTTTTTTAAAGCCGCGATGGCAACGCATCGCAAATTTTTGATTATAATCTAAGAAGATTGACACGAGAAAACGTTCTAAGGATTCTTCGTTTGGAAATTGCTCTTTTCTCTTTGTATACCGCTTGATTTGAGCGTTAAAGCCCTCAATTAAATTTGTTGAGTAAAGACTGCGTTGAATGCACTCTGGAAAGTCCAAAAAGACGAGAAGTTGATTATTTTGAACAAGGTTATCAACGAGTTTTTTATATGATGGGCGCCATTTCTTTTCAAAGGCTTTGAGAGCCTCTTGTGCACTTTCAAGATCCGTTGCTTGGTGGATTTTCTTGAAGTCATCGGCAATCTCTTCACGATCACTAACACGCGCTTTCCCATTAATATTGCGGGCAATGTGTACAAGACATGTTTGATGTTTAGCGTAAGGATAGACGCGATGAATGGCATCTGTCATGCCTGAAAGGCCATCAGAAATAAATAATAAGACATTTTCTAGACCGCGTGCTTTTAGGCCTTGAATCAATTCTTCCCATACCATAGCGGATTCTGTCGGCGCAATTGTAAAATCTAAGACTTCCTTGTGTCCGTCTTCATCAATGCCAATCGCGATATAGACAGCTTCTTTCGCAACGGTTTTACGACGAAGTGGAATGTGCGTTGCATCTAAATAAACGCAGACATATCGCTTGTTTAGAGGGCTAGATTTATAAGCTTCAATATCAGCTTCAACCATCTTAGTGAAGTTTGAAATGGTTTGTTTAGAATAGTGATGCCCATACATTTTTTCCATGAGATCAGCGATTTCTGATGTGGTCATCCCTTTTTTATATAGATGAATCACAACCTCTTCGAGCGAATCACTATTACGCTTATAGGGAGCAACGGTCTGTTGTTCAAAGAAACCATTACGATCACGTGGAACTTGAATAGACAATTCACCAAACTCTGTATTGAATTTACGTGAGTAATAGCCATTACGAGAATTACCTGAGTTGACGCCTTTGGCATCATAAGGCTCATAGTCTAGGAAGCATGTTAGTTCATTTCGAAGCAATTGATTAACAGCGTGTTCTAAATGTTCACGAAAAATTTCTTTAATATCACGA
Organism: Halolactibacillus halophilus; assembly: GCF_900115605.1. Taxonomy (GTDB): domain Bacteria; phylum Bacillota; class Bacilli; order Bacillales; family Amphibacillaceae; genus Halolactibacillus; species Halolactibacillus halophilus. The sequence goes on along the minus strand of NZ_FOXC01000090.1, from coordinate 161 downwards.
TTTTCAACTAGAGCTTGAGCTAAATCTGTAGTAAGATGGTTCATAGGAAGTCCTCTTTTCTGTGAATGTTGTTTGGTAACTCTATTCTACAAAAAGAGGCTTCCTTTTTCCATGCTCAAAAACGAGTCAAAGGTCGTTTACACAAAATATTGTACACTATC
>NZ_FOXC01000094.1 GCF_900115605.1 Halolactibacillus halophilus | reverse complement strand
TTAGATTATAATCAAAAATTTGCGATGCGTTGCCATCGCGGCTTTAAAAAAGCTAAACCAGAAATTATAGAGATGTTCGAAGAACAGCTAGCGAAGCAACAAAGTACGCCATCCTTGACTGTGTGACGTGTGTCGTTATGAAGAACAATAGGCGGATCGGCGAAATAATGCTTTATCTAGCACCATCCGCTTACGGGATGGTATAACGACACAAGTGTTTCTAAGTTCTCATGGGGGCGGGACCCCGAACCCACCCCATGAATCACTAAGAAACAGCCCCACAATCAAGGACAAGCAGCTGCGCTGTGGCTGAGCGTTTAAATATATTTCTAATTTTATACAGTAACTCTGGAACTACAATGGAGAGGTTTACACAAAATTCTTGACACTACCTGTCTCTTGAATATGTATCTGAAAAATTCTTCAAAAAAAGAAATGATATAATTAAAAGAAGACTAATCTGAACCATTCTATCTAGCGTTTGACTTTCTTCAGAATAGACTTTAATTATTTCTGGAAACTTTTGTTCAACGACTAATAATACATTAAAAATAAGTACCGTTGATACTATTAGAAAATAACGTTGCCAACCTAAGAAGAAGAAGGTAACACATATGACTACAATAAATAGATAGCCAATCGTGTTGTTGCTACCTCCAGAATCAATGAATCCAAAGGGCAGCATCGCATAAATAAGAAAAAGAAAATAAAAAAACTTCCACATTATAACTATACGATTTTTTGTGAAAAAATATATGAAACTGGTCACTATTATAAATGCAATCCATTTAACATTAACAATAATCGGAAATCCATACATTATATTACCGATAATATTGAAGGTTGATATAATCAAGGAAAATTGAAGTATATATATAAATAGTCTGTGAATTAATTAGTTTTCTCTACCTGTGTCTTTACGCACATAACCCCCCCCATAACTCAGGATAGTGTACAATATTTTGTGTAAACGACCTTTGACTCGTTTTTGAGCATGGAAAAAGGAAGCCTCTTTTTGTAGAATAGAGTTACCAAACAACA
>NZ_FOXC01000095.1 GCF_900115605.1 Halolactibacillus halophilus | reverse complement strand
GTCCATACTTTTTCAATTTCCGGCTCGTCACCTTTTTGCACACCTTCTGGATTCTTTACTAGTTCTAACATGTTTCGTTTTAAATTTGCCATATTATTTAGCCCTCCTAAATTAAAAAGAGCAAGGTTTTATCCCTGCTCTTCTGCTTTTCTAATCATTGGTCGTGAAGCTTTATTTTTGCTCGATAATAGTTCATCAATTCGCTCTTGACTGACTTTTTTATTTACTGGACGTGGCCACGGCTTATCTTTCTCATATTCTTTGTCATCATCTAAATCACGCCAGTTTTCATTTGATAAATATTTAGCACTCTTCGCCATATCTCTTACCTCCCTTATCGCTTTTACGTATTCATAGGATGCTTTGTCTTGGTTGACATGTTCAAACGAATCACTAAAAGGCGTATGATTGACATACTTTCCTTTAAAAAATAGATTCTGATGATCGTCAACGACACCAGCATTATGAAATATTTTCGTTTCAGCATATTTTTCGACCGGATCAGTTGGCCATGAAAAAATCATTTCTTTCAGTGTCTCTACTTTTTTATCAAAATGATAAACATTCCACAATTGCGCCCACATCTCAGCTGTCCACTTTTGAATATCTGTGTTCGATTTATCAAGTAACTTATATAGTGTGATAGAGTCATGATAAACCTTTTTCCAGTATTCTAATGTTGGGTGTTTGATTGCCCACTGAGCGCCACCTATCGGATTGTTTTCTCTTATGAATTTAGTATCTAAACCGATTACACTACACATTTTTTCTAGCAAACTTTTATCTTTGCTATCAATGTAGTCGACACTTAAATAACTTTCACAAGCAGAGGCAATCCATTTATTTTTAGTAGGCTTGACGTTAGGTATTTCTCTTAAAAGTACGTCACTATCTAAATAAAAATAAGTTTCGTTTTCTCTTGATGGATCCTCTTGTAAATATCTCATCCATAAGTATGGTTTTACAGATGGAATATAAGATTTATCATGTCGATCATCACTATACAC